>JAJZLX010000323.1 GCA_021850555.1 Pseudomonadota bacterium
CGGTCAATTCGGTGGGCGGGCACATCAGTTCCATGGTACGGGAAAGCCGCCCGCTTCGGAACCGTCGAAATTCGACTTGCGATGCCGCTCGAGGCCCGATACAAGGGAGTCAGCCTCGCCTTGGAGCCCACCCCCCGGTACACGCTGCATGTCCAGCAACGACGTGACATTGGATGATTTGCGCCGCCGGCTGAACGCGCTGGATCGGCAGTTCATCGCGCTTGCGGCCGAGCGCAAGGCCCTGAGCGGCGAGGTGGCGCGTGTGAAGCGCGCAACGGGCTATCCGACGAGGGATTTCGCGCGCGAGCGGGACGTGATCATGAGCGCCCGCGACGATGCGGCACAACTCGGTGTCTCGCCCGATTTGGCCGAAGAGCTGCTGCGGCTGCTGATCCGCGCCTCGCTCGCCACGCAGGAGCAGGCGAGCGTCGTGGCACACGGCACGGGGTCGGGGCGGCGGGCACTCGTCATCGGCGGCGGCGGCAAGATGGGCCGCTGGTTCGCGCAGTTTCTGACCTCGCAGGGCTTTGGTGTCGAGGTCGCCGATCCGAGCGGCGGGCCGACCGGCGTGCCGAGCGTGCCGGACTGGCGCGCCAGCGATCTGACGCACGACTTCATCGTCCTCGCCACGCCCCTGGGTGCCACCGACGCTCTGCTGCGCGATCTGGCGCTGCGCCGTCCCGCCGGCGTGATTTTCGATATTGGCTCCCTGAAATCGCCGCTGCGTGCTGGGCTGATGGCGCTGAAGTCGCACGGCTGCCGGGTCACTTCGGTTCATCCGATGTTCGGGCCCGACACCGAGTTGCTGTCGGGGCGGCACGTGATTTTCGTCGACCTCGGCAGTGCCGAGGCGCTGACGGCGGCGCGGGAGCTGTTCGCGCCGACGATGGCCGAGCAGGTGGTGACCAGTCTCGAGGATCATGATCGACTGATCGCGTACGTGCTCGGGCTGTCCCACGCGCTCAACATCGCGTTCTTCACGGCGCTGGCCGAAAGCGGGGAAGCGGCCCCCAGGCTGGCACGGATCTCCAGCACCACGTTCGATGCGCAGCTCGAGGTGGCGAGCCGCGTCGCCGAGGAGAGTCCCGAGCTGTACTACGAGATCCAGAGCCTGAACGATTACGGCGCCGAGTCGCTCGAGGCGCTGGCCAAGGCGGTCGAGCGCGTCCGCACCGCGGTGTTGTCGCGCGACCGGGAGACTTTCACGGCGTTGATGCGTCAGGGCCGGGATTATCTCGCGGACCGCCGCAGCCTTGCCGAGCGGCGCGCGTAGATGTCCGCCGGCGCGGCGAGCGCACCCGGATCAGACATTGAGATGGCCAACGATATCATCGATTCAGACGGCTTCCGGGCGAACGTGGGCATCGTGCTGATGCGCCGCGACGGTGCCGTGTTCCTCGGGCGCCGCACCGGGGGAAAAGGCTGGCAGTTCCCCCAGGGCGGGATCCGGAAGGGCGAACGCCTCGAGCAGGCGCTCTATCGGGAGCTGCGCGAGGAGATCGGCTTGGCGCAAGCCGACGTCGAGATCGTCGGCCGCACCGCGCGATGGCTGCGGTACCGGCTGCCGCCGCGCTACATCCGTCGTGACCGCCAGCCGCTGTGCGTCGGGCAGAAGCAACGCTGGTTTCTGCTGCGGCTGGCCCGCGAGCCGGTGACATTCGATTTTACGAGCACCGGCGAGGAGCCCGAATTCGACGGGTGGCGCTGGACGGAATTCTGGGAGCCGGCCCGCGAAGTGATCTACTTCAAGCGCAAGGTGTACCAGAGCGCGCTCGTGGAGCTGGCGCCCGCGGCCTTTCCGGCCGGCCAGCCGGCCCTGCCGGCGTGGTGGAACGCGCTGACGCGCGTTCCCGTGGGCACGACCGGGACAAGAAGCGGCGGGGCGTGAGCACTGCCGATCCGCTCCAAGCATCCGAGGCCCGCCCGCCGCCGCGCCGACGGGCGGTTCGAATCGGACTGGCGCTCGGCGCCGCGCTGGCCCTGTACCTGACCTTCGAGGCCGGGCGCTTCGTCGCCGGCTACAGCATCATCGCGGCCGTGCGCGAGCAGGACGCGCAGCAAGACACGATCGTGCGGCTCGAGCACGCCGATCGCGCATTGCAGGCCCAACTGCTGGAGTTGCAGACGGTGAATGCAGCTCACGCTCGTGAGGCCCAGGTGGTCACGCGGACGATCGCGGATCTGCAGGCCCACGTTGCCCGTCTGTCCGAGAAGCTCGCGTTCTACAAGGATGTGGTCGCGCAGGGCACCCCGCCGATCGGTCTGCGGATGGGTGAGGTGCTGCTCTCGAGCGGCAGGCGGGCGCGCCACTACCACCTCCACATGTCCCTGCTGCGGGCCGACCGACCCGATGGCGTCGTGAGCGGTACGGTGAGCGTATCGGTGGATGGCGTCGGGCCGGGCAGGGCGACGCTCGACAACCGGAGCCTGACCGGCAGCTCCACGGGAATCCGCTATCAGTTCCGCTATTATCAGGAACTGCGGGAAGGCCTGGTGCTCCCGCCAGGGTTCAAGCCCAAGTACCTCACGGTCACTGTGCGCGCCCGCCATGCGCATATCGCGCCGCTCATTCGGGCCTATCCCTGGAACGTCATCGCCGTACCGTGACCGGCCGGCTGGGAAGGATCTTTGACCTGGACGGCCCCAGCTTCTAGACTGTTGACATGAGTACCACTGAAGTCACCTCCGAAACCGCGCTCGTCTTCACCGATGCGGCCGCCCGCAAGGTCGGCGACCTGATCCGTGGCGAGGGCAACCCCAACCTCATGCTGCGCGTCTTCGTGCAGGGCGGCGGCTGCTCGGGGCTGCAGTACGGGTTCGAGTTCGACGAGCAGGTGCAGGATGGCGATACCTGCGTGGAGAACCAGGGCGTGAAGCTTTTAGTCGACCCCATGAGCGCGCAATACCTCATGGGAGCCGAGATCGACTACCGTGAGGGGCTCGAGGGCGCGCAGTTCGTCATTCGCAACCCCAACGCCACGACGACGTGCGGTTGCGGGTCTTCGTTCTCCGCCTG
>JAJZLX010000374.1 GCA_021850555.1 Pseudomonadota bacterium
CCGCTCGATGCCGAGGCTCGCCGTCTCGCCGGTTCGCTCCATGAGGGTCCGGAGTGCTGGTCGTACGCGCTCCACCAGCGATGTCCGCCTCAGGAAGCGCGAGCCGATCAGAAAGGCGCCCGCGCCGATATGCCAGGTCTGGCTCACGGCCTCGAAATCGACGATGTCGCGCACCTCCAGCGTGAACAACACGCGGTAGACGCTGGCCGGCGACTGGCCAAGCGCCGCGGCCAGGTCGGAGAGCGTCGCGCTGCCCATTTCGCTCAGCCGCTTCAGCACCTCCATGGCGCGATCGAGCGACTTGATCTGGTTCTGATTGGTCGTGTCGGCCCATGCGCGCGGGCGTCCGCGGGCGCGGCGTTCGGTGCCAGCAGTCTCGGGCGGCCTCGTCATCGGTCCTCCTAATCGAGCAGTTCTCTCATGATGAAAAAAACAACCCGATGATTCAACTCGTCTTTCTGCCGAAATCACGATTTTGAAAAACATTTTCAAAAAAATTGTGCGCTGCCGGGCGGCTCTCTATATCTCGCGCAACCGACGAAGGATCCGTCCGATGAGCCTGCAAAACCCTGTCTTCATCCCCGGGCCGACGAATATTCCCGAAGTGATCCGCAAGGCGTGCGACATGCCGACCGTGGATCACCTGTCGCCGGCTTTTGCGCCGATCCTGAAAGCGGCGCTCGCCGGCTGCCGCGGCGTGATGAAGGCGGAGCGTGGCGAAATCTTCATCTTCCCCTCGACGGGAACCGGCGGGTGGGAAACCGCGATCTCCAACACGCTCAGCGCCGGCGACACCGTCCTCGCCGCCCGCAACGGAATGTTCAGCGACCGCTGGATCAAGATGTGCCGGCGCTTCGGCCTCGAAGTCATCCAGATCGACGTGACATGGGGCGAGGGGATTCCACTTCCCCGCTTCGCCGAGCTCCTGCACGAGGACAAAGCGGGCCGGATCAAGGCCGTGCTCGCCACCCATAACGAAACCGCGACCGGCGTGGTCTCCGACATTGCCGGCCTGCGCCGGGTGGTGGATGAGGCCAGCCATGATGCGCTGCTCCTCGTCGATGGTGTCAGCTCGATCGGCTCGATGCCGTTCGAATTTGATGACTGGCGCGTCGACGTCGCGGTGACCGGCTCGCAGAAGGGCTTCATGCTGCCCCCTGGCCTCGCCATCACCGC
This sequence comes from Pseudomonadota bacterium, assembly GCA_021850555.1. The sequence goes on from JAJZLX010000374.1 coordinate 1,177, forward strand.
CTTCAGCGAGAAGGCCCTCGCGGCCAGCGGGGATGCTAAACTCCCGCGTAATTTCTTCAATATCGACGATATGCGGGCCACCAACGTCGCGAACGGGTATCCCTACACGCCGCTGGTCGGACTTTTGAACGGGCTCGCGCTGTCGAGCCGGATGCTGCTCGATGAAGGGCTAGACAACGTCTTCGCCCGTCACGCCCGGATCGCCAATGGCGTGCGCGCTGCGGTCGCCGCTTGGGGCCTGGCACCGTGCGCCGCAGCACCCGAGCTCTATTCGAACTCGGTCACCGCCATTCGCGTCCCACACGGGTTCGACCCCGCGCGCATCGTCACCCACGCCGCCGAGCGCTACGGCATGGCATTCGGTGCGGGGCTCGGCGATGTCGCCGGCCAGGTCTTCCGCATCGGTCATCTCGGCATGCTCACCGATGCGATGGCGCTCTCCGGCCTTGCCGTTGCCGAGATGTGCATGGCCGATCTCGGCCTCGACATCCGCCTCGGCGCAGGCGTCGCCGCTGCCCAGGCGCTCTACCGACATGGCGGCGAGCAGATGAAGGCGGCTGCCGACTGACAGCGACGTCCTGCGCGGCGTTGTTCGAGACGAACGCCGGGTCATTCCGCTGGACCGTATAGGTTTCACCTGCTCCCCAGGGCGCACCGGCCGAGGTTGTCCCTACTCCGGCCGTCCGGCCTGACGGATCCGATCGAGGCTGATCCTGGTTTCACGGATCGCTTCATCGGCTGCCGCCATGGCCTCTTCCAGATCGCTGAAGTCGAATGCGAGCCGGGGCAGGACGCCACCGGATGGCGCTGGCGGAAGCTCGGCGGGCGGCGCAGAGTGTGGCATTTCGCGCTCGATCCGGGGACGCCCCCTTCCCCGCCCCGGCAGCGGTCGGCGTGGCGGCGCCACGTAATCGCGCATCCGGCCCATGCCCGACAGGCCGAAGAGCCGGCGCTTGCTGCGGTGGGTCAGCTCGACGACCAGCCCGGCTTCGAGCAGCTCGCCGAGCAGGGTGTGGGCGTTCGCCACGTTCATGCCGAGCCGTTCGGCGAGCGACTTCGCGGAGATGATCGGGGTTGCCGCCAGGATATCGATCGCCATGGCGGCCCGGCTGTTCTTGCGCCGCTTGCCGATCGAGGCGCGCGCGACCTGCCAGGCCCGCTCGAGATCGCGGAGGAGGTCCTGGGCGGCCGCGGCCTCGTTCGCCAGTGCGTGGAGCAGAAGCGGGATCCAGCTCTCCCGGTCAAAGGGAAGGTCGCCGCCGAGGGCCTGCGGTCCGGTGATCGGCACCGGAAGGTGCAGCAGCCCGCTCTGACGCCAGAAGCGGATCAGTGCGCCCCGCAATGGAGCTCGTCTCCCGCCCCCGGCCAGCCAGGCATGGGCCGCGTGCGCCGCGCCGAGCAGCGGGGAGGCGCGCGCGACATCGCGCTCGATCGCCTTCATCGCCACCTGGATCTCACCCTCCTGATCAAAATCGGGCTCGACGATCCACTGGTGCATCGAGAACGCATGGCGGGCCGCATCGAAGATGTCACCCCGCTCGGCGAGGCTCAACCATGGGTCCATACGGAGCCGAACCCCCTCGAGCAGGGCCGCGAGATGCCACGGCTCGATCATCTGCCCGTCGACCATCGCCTGGCGGCGCACCGCATCGAGACGGAACCGGTATAGGAATGCGCTGCGGAGCGGGTGCATCGAGAGGGCCTGGTCGAGCCGCGCCATGGTGCCGGCCGCCCGCTCGAGGGCGATCATCAGTTGCTGCCGGGCCGGCATTTCAGGGGGAGCCATGAAGTGCCTTGGCCCCGCCGTGCTGACCGGGCTGATGGTGAGGGAGCATAAG
>JAJZLX010000655.1 GCA_021850555.1 Pseudomonadota bacterium
CGAGCGTCCAAGAGACATGACACCAGCGGAAAATCTGGCGCCGCTTCCGACGGACGGCGCCGCATCATCGGTGGAGTCCGCCGCCGAGGCGGGCCCGTTCGTGATCAATCTGTGCTCCTCCAGCACGCCCATGGCGCTGCCGCGCGCGGACATGCCCGAACTCAGCCGGTTCAATTTCTTCGTGAGCCGCCGCTTCGAAGAAGGGCGTGAGCGCTTCCGGCTGCACATGGGGTTCTTCGCGACGCAGGCCGAGGCGGAAAGCTGGCTGGGCCTGGTGCGCGAGGTCTACCCCGGCGCCTGGGCGGGCGAAGCACCCGGGAAGAAGCTGCGGGCCCGGGCCGTAGCCGCCGCCGAGGCTCAGGCGGCGGAGGCGGCAGGCCCGCGACCACCGGCGCCCGAGGTGGAGCCTGCGATGGAAATCGAGCTGGCGGCGGAAGTCGCGCCGGCTCCGCCGGCGCAGACGCGCGCCGCCGCGCCGGGAGCCGACGCGACTGCGGCCGTGCCGACGTTGCGACCTGCGGCAGGTTCCCCTGCCGCGCCGCCGGTTGCGGCGAAGCAGGCCGCCGTAACGGTACCGGAGGCAGGCTTCAAACCGCGCGCGAGCGCCGCGGCCGAGCGTTCGGGAATCGCCGCCCTCGCGCCGCCGACCCGGGCGAAGACCACGGTGGCCCGCGCCGCGAAGGCGCCGACGGCGTTGGCCGGCTCGAACATCAAGGAAGTTCTCGCCGCGCTCGATCAGCCGACCGTCACGAGGAGCGCGCCGCGCCCGCTGCCCATGCCGTCACCCCCCGGTGTGCCGCTGACCGATGCGCAGGCGCTGCAGTGTCTGGAGGGTCGTACGTCGGAGTCGGCCAAGCCCGCGGCGTTCGCGGTGCAACTGCAATGGTCGGTCCAGCCGATCAGCGTCGAGAAGCTGCCGCCGCTGGCCATATTCAGCGCGTACAGTCTCTACTGCGTCGAGGGGAGCCGCGAGGGCCGCAAGTGGTTCGGGCTGCGGCTCGGATTCTTCAACGATCCGATCTCGGCCAAGCAGGTTGCCGCATACGTTCGCTCCGAGTTCGTCTCGGCCGCCGTGGTCCCGGTCAGCGCAGAGGAGCGCCGGCGCGTGAGCGGCGACTCGAACACGGTCCCGTTGCGCGCGGCCGCAACGAAGCGCCAGCGCGCTGACAACGAATTCAAGCTGTTCGACGCCGATGCGCCGGTGCCGAGTGAGACTGAGCCGGCGGCCGAATCGCAAAGACCCAAGGCCCCGGTGCGCGAGCTGCGGCCGATACCCCCGCAGAAGCGATCTGCGGGCAACACTCAAGTGCATGCGCGCGAGCGGCGCGGTCCCAAGACGCTGGAAGAGACGCTCGAGATCCTCGGTGCGAATGAGCTGACGATTGACGAGGGACGAGACGGCGCGATCGACGGCCGCGCTGGTGCACTGGCGCGCAAGTCGGAGAAAAGCACGCCGTTCACCCGGCTGCTCGAGCGGCTGGGCGAGCGAGTCAGAAAGAACTGACGGTCGTCGGCTGCGGCGCGCTCGATCGCTCAGCGGCGTTTCGCGCACGCACGGGTACGCGCGGCTTGCGCCTTGGCGCGGCATCGTCCGTGCGCCGGCCGTTGCGGCATTCTCACCCGCAGCTCACTGGAACAGCTTTTCGAGCGCCGCGCGCGCGTGTTCCACCGCGGCCGTGTTGGGCGCGGTGTACGCGCCGGGCCGCGGCTTGAAGAAATCGCAGAAGTTGGCCCGGTCCTTTTCCCGCACTTCCTCGGCCGTGGGTTCCCGGCAATGCTTGGCGACGGACGTGTCGTACTCGACACACATCCGGCATACGTGCAGCTCCGCCCGGCAGCTCGGCATTCCTCCAGACGGCGCAGCGGCAGCGTCAGCGCCGCGAGCGATGCCCCGCATTTCCAGCAGACCAGATCGTGGGCCATGGCGCCACTTTACCTCAGGCGCGCGCGCAGCGCTGCGCGAGGAATGCCGCGAGCACCCGGCCGGTGTGCGAGCGCCTGGCGCTGCGCGCCACCGCCGCCGGCGCTCCCTGGGCCACCACCCGACCGCCGCTCTCGCCGGCCTCCGGTCCCATGTCGATGATCCAATCCGCCTCGGCCATGATGTCCAGGTTGTGCTCCACGAGCACCGCGGTGTTGCCGGCGTCGACGAGGCGGTGCAAGACATGGATCAGCTTCTCGACGTCCGCCATGTGCAGACCGACCGTCGGCTCGTCGAGAACGTAGAGGGTGTGCCGCATCGTCGGACGCGGTCCCGCGGCGGGCGGATCGCGGACCTTGGCCAGCTCGGTCACGAGCTTGATGCGTTGTGCCTCGCCGCCCGAGAGCGTCGGACTTTGCTGGCCGAGGGTCAGATAGCCCAGACCGACGTCCTGCAGCAGCTTCAACGCATGATGAATGCGTGCATGAGCCGCGAAAAAGGGTACCGCCTCATCGACGTTCATCGCCAGCACGTCGCCGATGTTCCGGCCGCGCCAGAGCACCGCAAGCGTCTCGGGGTTGAAGCGCCGCCCGCCGCACACATCGCAGAGTACCTTCACCTCGGGCAGGAAGCTCATCTCGATGGTCTTGATTCCCTGGCCCTCGCACGCATCGCAGCGCCCGCCGGCGGTGTTGAAGGAGAAGCGGCTGGCCGTGTAGCCGCGCAGCCGTGCTTCGCTGGTGGTCGCGAAGATCCGCCGGATGTCGTCCCAGAACCCGATATACGTCGCCGGACACGACCGTGGTGTCTTGCCGATGGGTGTCTGGTCCACCTCGAGGACCCGGTCGAGGTGCTCCAGGCCGCGCAGGGCGCGGCAGCCGATGAGGTCGGCTGCGCTGCGCCGGCCCGCGCCGCCGCGGCTCTTGCGCTGCATGTCCTGGGCAGCCCCGAGCAGCCGGCGCAGATTCGTGTACAGGACATCGCGGGCGACGGTCGATTTGCCGGAGCCCGATACACCCGTGACCACCACCAGCCGGCCGAGTGGAATGCGCACATCGGCGCGCACATTGTGCAGCGCGATTTTCTCCAGGGT
>JAJZLX010000104.1 GCA_021850555.1 Pseudomonadota bacterium
TGCTGTCGATTCTCTGGCCGCTCTCGCGCCTCGGCACGCAGTTCACTCCGCCGCTCTGGGAGGGCGACCTCGAGTACATGCCGACGACGTATCCCGGACTCGGCATCACCGAGGCGCGGGCGATCCTGCAGCAGACCGACAGGATCATCATGCGCTTCCCGCAGGTCGCCACCGTGTTCGGGCAGGCGGGCCGGGCGCAGACGGCCACCGATGACGCGTCGCTCGGCATGCTCGATACCATCGTGCACCTGAAACCGCGCGACCAGTGGCCCTATGCGGCGATCTCCCGCTTTTATGCGCATTGGCCCCGCTGGCTGCAATGGCCGTTCCGTCACACCTTCTGGCCGGCCAGGCGGCGGGTGAGCGTCGAGCAGCTGGAAAACGGCTACACCGGTCCCTCCGGCACCTTTCACGAAGGCCTCAATCAGGCGCTCGACATTCCGGGGCTGCCGGCCTACTGGACCATGCCCGTCGCCAACCGCGTCAACATGGTCAACAGCGGCAGCAAGACGCTCATCGGCATCCGTGTGAGCGGCCCGAATCTCGCGGTCCTGGGCGGGCTCTCCAACGACATCGCACGCGCCATCACGCCGGTCAAGGGCACCCTGAGCGCCATCGCGAACCAGACACTCGGCGGCCATTACCTCGACATCAGGGTCAGGCGCACTGTCGCGGCGCGCTACGGCCTCACCGTCGGCGCCGTGCAGCGCGTGATCAGCATGGCGATCGGAGGCGAGAAGATCGGCACCATGGTGCTCGGCGTCGAGCGCTATCCGATCGATCTGCGCTACCCGGTCGATCTGCGTGATGCGCCGGATGAGCTGCGCCAGCTGCCGGTCATGCTGGCCGGCGGCGGCAGCATCGCGCTCGGAATGATCGCGACGATCCGCTACGAGGCCGGACCGCCGTCGATCGACAGTTACGACACCCGCACGGTCAATTACGTCAATGTGACCACGCAGGCATCCGATCTGCTCGGCTACGTGCGCCGCGCCGATGCCGCCATCGGCAAGGCGGTCACCTTGCCGCCGGGCTATACCTATCAGTGGGTCGGGCAGTTTCGGCAGATCCGCGCCGCCGACGAGCGACTCGCCCTCGCCGTGCCCCTCGCCCTGCTGGCGATCGTCATGCTGCTGTTTCTCGCCACCGGGCACTTTCTGCGTGTGCTCGGCGTGCTGCTCGCCGTGCCTTTCGGTCTCGTCGGGGCGTTCTGGGGCCTGTGGCTCATGCACTATCAGCTGTCGGTGGCGGTCTGGGTCGGCATCATTGCCCTCGCGGGACTTGCCGCCGAAATGGGCCTGGTGCTGCTGATGTACCTGGATGTGAGCGTGCGGGAGTTCCGCGAAAGCGGCCGGCTGCGCAGCCGCGCCGATCTGCTCGAGGCGGTCTACACCGGCACGGTGCGCCGCATCCGGCCGAAGACCATGACCGTGTCGGCGGCGCTGGTGGGCCTGGCGCCGCTGCTGTGGGCGCAGGGCTCAGGGGCGGACATGATGCGCCATCTCGCCGTGCCCATGATCTTCGGCCTCATCACGAGCTTCGTGCTCGAGCTGATGGTATTGCCGACGCTGTATTACATCGTGATGAGCTACGCGCTTCGGCATCACTTCGAGCCGGATGGGCCCCTGAGCGGCGAAGAAGGGCGTGCGGGGCTGACTCAGGGGAGCGGCGCATGAGTCACGGGGCGCGATGCCTGATACTGCCGCGCTGGTGTGTCGCGCTGGCCTGTGGGAGCGCGTTGGCCATCGCGGGATGCACATTCGTTCCCCGGGGAGCCTCGGCGCTGCGGCGCGAGGCCGTGCGTGCCGGGCGACCCTTCGCAAAGCCGCCCCGGGAGCGGCATCTGCCCGAGCTTTCCGCCGTGCCGACACCCCAGGAGCTCGTCCACCGGGCGCTGCTCGACAGCCCCGAGGTGGAGGCCGCGTATTGGCAGTGGCGTGCGGCGATCGAGGCGATACCGCAGCGGGGCACGGAGCTGACGGTTCCGGCGCTGGGGACGAGCGTAGGCCTCAAGAACGGTGCGGCGAGCAGCGGCAACACCATGCTGCAGCTCGCCAACATGAGCAGTGCGCCGATCGAGTGGCCGGGCAAGCCGCTTGCCGAGGCGCGGGCGGCGCTGCAAAGGGCGTATGCGGCCGGCTGGAATTTTCGCCGCGCACAGTTCGCCGTGCGCCGGCAGACCCTCGCGGCCTGGTACAAGCTGGTAGCGGACTCGGCCATGCTTTCCTTGCTGCGCCGGGACGCGGCGCTGCTGCGCGAGCTCGACGCCTTCGCGCGAGCGCGCATCGAGAGCGGCAAAGCGTCGCCGACGGCGGCGCTCACGATCGAAGACGAGTTGACTCGGGTGCGGGCGAGGCTCGCCGCCGTCTCGGCGCAGTTGCCCGCAGATCGGGCGGCCGTCGATCGCCTCATCGGCCGCCCGGTGCGCCGCCCGCTGCGGGTGCCGGGGAAGTTTCCGTCTCTCGCGCTGCCGCGCGCCGACATGACTCGCCTGTTGTCCCTGGCGGTGCGCCGCAATCCGCAGCTCGCCGCGCTGCGCCGCGACATCCGCGCCGGGCGCATCGACCTCGAGCGCGCCAGGATGGACTACATTCCCGACTTCACGCTGTCGGCGGCGGGAAGCCTCGATGGCATCACGCAGACGCTCGGCGGCGCGATCATGTTTCCGCTCGCGCGCTACCGGGCGATCAACGCCGCGATCCGCCAGAATCGCGACCGGCTGCGCGAGAGGAAGGCGCGGCTGCGCGGGCGAGGACTCGGGATCGACGCGCGGGTCGTGGCCGATCTCGTGATGCTCGACGGCGATGCGCGCCAGATCGGCCTGTACGAGGGCACCCTTCTGCCTCGCCTGGGACGCCTCGGCGCCTTCGCGCGCACGGAGCTCGAGCAGGGCGCGGCGGGGGCCGAGGAGCCGGTGAGGATCGAGCGCACTCGGGTGCAGGTCGAGCAGGCCGTTCTCGCGCTGCGGCTCGATGAGGCCGATCGTCTCACCGGCTTGGAGACCCTCA
>JAJZLX010000497.1 GCA_021850555.1 Pseudomonadota bacterium
AAGCTCTCCCTGCAGGGCTGCGCCGTAGAAATCCTTGCTGCCGCCCCCTCGAATCCGCAGCGCCCGCCGCTGCGTGGCCGCCGCGCGGATCCGCTCCGCCAGGCTTTGCAGCTCTTCGGGTACGCCCGCCTGCATAAGCGCTCAGAACCTCGGCAGCTCGGGATGGGGAATCTGACCGGCATGCACATGCAGGCGCCCGAACTCCGCGCACCGGTGCAGCGTGGGCACCGCCTTGCCGGGATTGAGCAGCCCGCGCTCATCGAAGGCGCGCTTCACACCATGGAAGATCTCGAGCTCGCGAGCGCCGAACTGCACACACATGTGATCGAGCTTCTCCACCCCGACTCCATGCTCGCCGGAGATGCTGCCCCCGTGACGGACGCACAGCTCGAGGATCTCCCCACCGAAGGCCTCGGCCCGGGCCGCCTCCTGCGGCAGATTCGCATCGAACAGGATCAAGGGGTGAAGATTTCCATCCCCGGCGTGAAACACGTTCGCACAGCGCAGGCCGTATTTGCCTTCCATCTCACGGATCGCTTCAAGCACCGCCGCCAGGCATTTCCTGGGAATGGATCCATCCATGCAGTAGTAGTCCGGCGCAAGCGTCCCGATGGCAGGAAAGGCCGCCTTGCGGCCGGCCCAGAAGCGCACCCGCTCGGCCTCGTCCCGCGACACGCGGCACTCGCTGGCCCCGGCGCGGCGCAGCACCTCCTCCATGTGCGCCACTTCCTCCTGCACCTCGTGCGCCGTGCCGTCCGATTCACAGAGCAGGATCGCCTCGACATCGAGCGGATAGCCGGCTCGCACGAAGGGCTCGACGGCCGCAATGGTCGCGCGGTCCATCATCTCGAGCCCGGCGGGAATGATCCCCGCGGCGATGATGTCGGCGACCGCCCGCCCCGCCGTCACGATGCTGTCGAACGCGGCGAGTATCACCCGTGCGCACTCGGGCTTCGGGATGAGCCGCACCGTCACCTCCGTCACCACCGCTAGCAGGCCCTCCGAGCCGGTGAGGAGGGCGAGCAGATCGTAGCCCGGCAAGTCCAATGCGCCCGCGCCGATCGCAAGCACCTCGCCCTCGACGGTGGCCACGCGAAGTGCCAGAACATTGTGAACCGTCAAACCGTACTTGAGGCAGTGAACGCCGCCGGAGTTCTCCGCGACATTGCCGCCGATCGTGCAGGCGATCTGGCTCGAGGGATCCGGGGCGTAGTAAAGGCCATGAGAGGCGGCCGCCTCCGAGATCGCAAGATTGCGCACACCCGGCTGCACGCGCGCGATCCGCGCCTGCGGGTCGACCTCCAGGATCCGACTGAGGCGTGCCAAGGACATCAGCACGGCATCGGACCGCGGGGTCGCGCCTCCGGAAAGCCCGGTGCCAGCCCCTCGGGCGATCACTGGGACGCCCGCCTCGTGACAGAGCTCCAGGACCGCCACCACTTCGGCCTCATCCGCCGGCAGTACGACCGCAAGAGGCAATTCGCGATGCATCGTCAGGGCATCGCACTCGTAAGGCCTGAGGTCTTCCTTCTCCGAGAGCACCGCGCCCGGTGCCAGCGCGCGGCGCAGGCGCGCGATCACGGTCGATCCTTCGGTGGAGGAGCTGCGGCTCATGCCTCATTCTATCCGGTCCGCAACCGGGAGGCCCGCCTCGCGGTCAAAGCCGCCGGCCGACCCGACGCCTATCGCGATGCCCGGGCAGAGAACGGCATCCGCGAGGCGGGATCGCTCATCGCATGCGGTAGGTGAGATCTATGCCCACCGTAAGAGGACGTGGAATCGTGTAACGCATGAACGCCGATGTCTGCAGGGAAATCTGCGGCTGCGGGTCGAGCAGCACCAGATTATTGGTGAGATTGTCAACGAACAAAGTCGCGGTCCACTCGTCCCCATCGTTCCTGACGCCCTCCAGGCCGAGACGCAGGTTGGTCAAGGCATACGAGGGCAGAGTCACCAGCACCTGATTGATGTTCTGCAAAGTGGCGGTCACGACAAGCGGCACCTCGCTTCTCCGGGCGACATAGTCCGACTCGATCGAGCCGAAGACAGACAGGCTGTCGGACAGATCGTGCTGCCAGCTCAAGACACCCGAAGCGGTCAACTTCGGAATGTCGGGTATGTCGCTGCCGGCCGGAAAGCCGGTAATGGCGCTGTCGTTGAGAAATTTGGCATTGGTGTAGGCGGCGTTCAAGAGTATGCGCAAGCCCAGAGGCAGCAGCGCATGAATCTGCCCCTCAAAGCCGTATATTCTGGCGTCGGACCCGGTGACCGTGAGATTGAAGCCGGACAAAGCGGTCTCAATCTGCGGATGTTGCCAATTCTCGTAGTAGCCGTCGACGTCGACCATCATCCGTCTATGGAAAAATGCGGACTTTTCTCCCAACTCGTAACTCAACAGCGTATCCGACCCGTAGGTCTGTGGCGCCCTAAGAAGCACATTGGGACTGCAGGCCGTGGCAAGCAGCACCTTCGCCTGAAGCGCGCACTCATTGCTCACCAGCAACGCATCGAAGCCGTTCGCCTGGTTGGCGGCGGTGGCCGCGATGACCGGCACCTCCTGGTTCGCGCCCCCGAGACGGAAGCCCTTGGAAAACTTCGCGTACACCATATCGTTCTTGTTGATGGTGTACATCGCCGTGAAGCTCGGGACCGTGCCGCTCGCCCCAATGGATACCGCCGAATTGAATGGCGTGGTGAACTCACCGAGCGCGCCGAACGGCGTGAACAGGCCGAACTGACTATTGGTCTGGCTCAGGCTGTAATTGTAGTGCCGGAAGCCGGCCTCTATCGTCCAGTGGGGGGTCAGCAGCCAGGAGAAGTGCCCGTATTCGGCGTTCTGGATGATGTCTTGAGGCTGAAACTGGTCGAAAAGCTGCGTACCTCCCAGAACGGGCGCGGCCTGAGGCGCGTTTAGCAGCAAAACCGTATTGGAAAACAGGTCCTGGTAGAAATAACCGAAGAGCCACTGCAGGCGCCCCAGATTGCCCGGCATGGAAAGCGGCCTGT
>JAJZLX010000659.1 GCA_021850555.1 Pseudomonadota bacterium
GGATCGAGACCGCAGACCCGGTTCGCTTCTATGAGCGTATGAGCATGGTCGCGGAGCGCGCGATGAAGGCGGTGGAGACGGTCGATCATGCGCCCGGGCGGCGTCTGCCGCCTGCGGAACGCGAAGCCCTCGCGGCGCGCCCGTGGCCGGAGGGGGCGCTGGGGGCGCAAGAGGACCCCGATCCACATATGGCGCGCTCTGCACGGCTTCTCACGCGGCAGCTTGTCGAGGCACTCGATGCACTTGGTTTCGGCCATGAGGATCGTGAGGTCAGCGGCGCGGATACGGTGGCCCTGCTCGGGGAGCGCCTCCCTGCGCTCAACGCCGCGTTGGGACCGCCCGATAGCACGGCGAGTGCGGTGCAGAAGGCCGCGAGGGCCTTTGCGGAGGATCTCGAGTGGATCGGCTTTTGGAACGAAGATAACGAAGTGAACGGCGCCGAGGCCGTCGAGGCGGTGGCCCGGCACCTACCGGCGCTGCGCGCGGCACTCAGCGAGCCGGCGCAAACCGAAGATTACGACGCGCATCTCTCGCAACAGGAGCAGGACCACTATCGACAGCTCGAGGGAGAGGAACGGGATCGCGAGGATGCGTATGCAGGCGATGAGGAGGATCTCGGGCGATGAGCAAGAAACTGACGTACGCCGAACTCGATGCCGAGCGCTCGCGGCTCGCGAAGTCCGAAGGACTTCTCAGCATTGCCCTCAATTGCCTCTATTGAATTTCGAGTGGGTGATGCGGCCTGGCGTGGCACGGCTTTTCTCAGCAAGCCGTTGAGCGCAGCCACGGATCACGGCACGGCAGGCATTTCTATTTCCCGCGCTACGACTTCAATGGAATCGCCGCTTTGCATCAAAATCGACAGGCGCTGCAGATCCTCCTCGTACTGTTCTGGACCGACATGAGTCATCACGCTGACGCTTTCTCCCCATGCTTGCCGTCGGGGTACCTCAATCTTTCGGAAATCCTTGGCTATTATCTGACTGATTTCGTCAGGTTTCGGGCTCAGATCAAGGCGCAAAACACCTGTGCTCCAATCAATTCGAACTGCACCCAACGTCCAGTCGTGCATCTGGTAGCTTTCGGCCTTCATCTGCATGCCTCTTTCGAATCTTGAACGGCGCGATTCGGTTCTGGTGCGGCGAGGATACCCCAGGAAGCCCACGGTGATGAAAGGGACCAACGGTGTGGGGATTTTTGCCTCTCTTCAGTTCTGAGTGCGTGATGCGGCCTGGGGTGGCACGGTTTCCCTGGTAGTCCACAGTGCCGCAGCCGACCGACGGCCCGGCGCCCTTTAGAGCCGGGCCAAGTGGTCGGGCGAGCGCAGCGAGCGCCTGTGGACCCACCGGGGAAACCCCGGCCAGGTGGTACGGAGCACTCTCGGCTGCGGTACGATCTTGGCTCACCGTAGACGGTAGGGTTGGAATGGTCACAGAGAAGATCTTCGAGTCGGCTCTCGGCATCAGCAGTCCCTGGTTCATCGCAGGGATGAACTTCGATCAGAGCCAGCGAAAGCTCAATATCCGCATTGATTTTGAGGTCGGCAGCCGCTTCGCTGTGCCGGAGCAAACCGGGGAGCATCTCGTGCATGACACGGTGACCAAGACCTACCGGCACCTGAACTTTTTCCAGCACGAGTGCATCCTCGATGTGCGGATTCCGCGGGTGAAACTGCCCGACGGCTCGGTACGCCAAGTCAGCCCGCCGTGGGCCGGTAAGCTCTCCGGGTTCACCCTGCTCTTCGAGGCGTTCTTGCTGCTGCTGGCCCGAGAGACGACCTTCACCGGGGCGGCGCGCATCAGCGGGCTGTCGGTGCACCGCGTGATGAGCCTGTGCGAGCGCTACGTGGACGAGGCGGTCAGCACGGCGGACTTCAGCGAGGTGCGCCGGCTGGCAATCGATGAGACTTCCCGTGCCAAAGGCCACGATTACGTCAGCCTTTTTGCCGATGCCGACCCCGATCCCGAGCGCCGTCGAGTGCTGTTTGTCGCCGAGAGCCGGGAGGCGGATACGGTGGGCGCATTTGCCGGAAATTTGCGTGCTCACGGCTGCAAGCCCACCGAGATCACCTCGATCAGCATCGACATGTCCCCTGCGTTCATCAAGGGTGTCCAGGAACACTTCCCCAAGGCCCAGATCACCTTCGATAAGTTTCACGTGATCGCCCACGCCTCCGAGGCGATCACCACGATGCGCCGCGAGGAACAGCAGCGCGATCCGCGCCTGAAGGGGCTGCGCTGGGTGCTGTTGAAAGACCGCAGCAAGCTCACCCACACTCAGCGCATCGAACTCGACGGCTTGCTCTCGCGCATGACGACCACCCGCACCGCTCGTGCCTGGCAATATCGCGAACAACTGCGTGACATCCTTACCCGCAGGCAGCCCACCGTTGTCGCCCGGCTCCTGAATGCCTGGTGCACTAACGTGTTGCGCTCCAAAGTCGAGCCAATGAGAAAGGTAGCCGAGATGGTTCGCAGTCATTTCGATGGGATCCTGGCCTGGGTGCATTCTCGCCAGACTAACGGCTTCCTGGAGGCCATCAATGGCCTGTTCCAAGCTGCCAAGCGCAAGGCGCGTGGATACAGCCGTTTCAAAACCATCCGTACCGTCATCTTCATGATTGCCGGCAAGCTCGACTTCTCCCGGATCAACCCTTACGTGGCGGCGTAGCCCACTCGTTTTTCAATAGAGCCCCTCAATTTGACGCTCCACGGCAAACCGGATGCGACGGAGCAGGTGAGTCACGAAGGGGACCGGTGGAAGTTGCAGCTCTATGGCGCGCGGGGCGTGCCGTGTCCTTCCGGGAGGGATGCGTGACTGGCGAAGGTTAAGGTCGGTAGCGTTGGGGCCGCGCCCATTCCGGGCGATTGGAGCAACGCATGAGCAGAACCGAGAGCGATCAGCCGGCGGATTTGGTCCGGCTACGACAACGGCTGGATGAGTATCGGAGAGGCGGCAGCCGCGGTAAGGCGCTGCCGGGGTGGGTGTGGGCGGCCGCAGGGAG
>JAJZLX010000257.1 GCA_021850555.1 Pseudomonadota bacterium
GCTCAGCGCCTCAAGAGCGCTCTCTACACGCCCTGCGGCCTGCTTGGCCGTAAGCGCCCTGCGGCCCTCGAGAAACGCATCCCCGCACCAAAGCTCGTACGACAGTTCACCTTTCGAGTTGCGCCGCACCGACGCGCAGACCAGGTGCGTCTCCGCACCACAGCTCAAGCTGTACGTGCGCGCCACCGCGAACGAAGCCTTGCGCTTAATTATGTTCCAGTAGGGGTAGGGGATCGCCACCCCCTCAGAGACAGACCACTCCGATGACTTGACGCCCTCGGCAGAGATCTTGCCCAGAAATGTGCTCAGATCCAATTTTTACCGCCTCCACTAATGACCTAGCGGTCTATAGCGAGCGAATTCCGCGAAATTCCGGAGTGCAGACGCGGCGGCTTTTCGGCAAAAAGAAAGCGCGGGGAGTACCCCGCGCTCAGAAAATAAAAAACCGCTCTACGTCGCGTACCCGCCCGCGTAGCCCCTGGCAGGGGCCCCATAGACGTTCTCCAGGCCGCAGTCCCTCATCCACGTCTGCACCGTTTCGGGTCTGGCGTTCAAGATCCCGCATTTCGCCCGGTACGGGCTACGTTCGGCAAGATGCGACACATATGCGATCGGCGTACCGGCCCGAGCGGATGCCTCAGCAAGCTCATACGGAGCAACCTGCTTATCTGGAATCCACGCAACCCATTCGTCACCGACCTTGATCCGCTCGGCGCGCGCGAGCGCTTCTGTGGCAATCCGGATACGTATCCGGATCTCCTCTTGCGTCAACCCGAATCGCGCCGCCCGGGACCGCTCGCGCCAGTCCGCGAGTTCAACCGGATCGACCCCGGGGCACTTGCCCCGATACGCATGCGCTAGACAGTGGTCCGCCGCGGCGATGAGAAGCTGCTCGCGCGTCGGTTCCTCACCGAGCAGCGTGAGCACTTGGCCGATCGATGACCCCTCGTAGTACCGCTCAGGCGGTAGGTCATACCCGGGGTCGCCGGGGTTGTGATGATCGCAGAGATCGTCAGCATCGAGTCCGAGCACATCACACTCGACAAAAACCAGCTCGCGCTCACCGCGCGGCAGCAGACCTGCGACGCCCGTGGCCTGATAGGCCTCGGCGCTGTTCACCGTATGCCCGCCGGCCGTTGCACTGACCCACTTGATCCCGGCGGCATCGAGCACGCGCGAGACCTCTTCCATCTCCGGGTCCCGTGCCCCAAGCACAAAGAAATATCCCATGTTTTTATCCTGCCTTTTTCAAATATTGTCCTTGCCTACTCATAGCGAATCGGCTGGCGGAATTTCCGTGCCTCGCGTCGGATTAAATCGCTCACCCAGTGGCGGACCGGGCGGTATACTGTCTGTATGGTTGTGGACGGCGAGAAGAGAACGGGTTCCGTGATTCCATATAAAAAGATAAAAACTATCCTCGATCACAGCGAGGGCGGCCGCGCATTGCTCGAGCCCCATCGCTTGCTCGTGCGCAAGGCGCTCCACGATACGGTTTCGCATGACGGAGAGGATGTCCTCGAGTGGCTCCACGAGAGCGTCACGCGCGGCACGTATCGCAAAGAGTTCTTCTGGGGCATCGAGCACCTGACGCGCGATGCCAAGGGGCTGCTGTTCTGGAAGGAGCACCTGATCGGCCGCTTCATGCTCGTGAACGACGAACAGGACGAGAAAACCGCGCAGCGGGTCGCCGCGCGATGCCGCGAACTCGAGGCGAAGGGATTCCCGATCTCATCGCGTGCCCTGCTGAGCCAAGAGATCATGCAAGCTCCCCCCGACACTCCCTGGAAGCAGGCGCTTTATACCTATGCGATGTTCCTGACTAAGGACGACCGGGTTCGGGTGGCGTTCTGGACGAAGGCGGGCAAAGCGATGGTGATGCTCGAGCGCCAGTCAAACGGAGAGGTCCTGTGCTCCATGTCCCAGGGGGATGCGAGCCAGGCGCTGCAAAAAGTGCTCGACAACGAAGGATTTGAGTGCGCATACGTCAACGACTATGCCGCGTTCGAGCGTCTGATCGAAAAATCCGGCCTCACGCCGGAGGATATCGAGCGCGCGCTTGCCGGTAAGTGACGGCCCAGACCGCCAAAAAAACACGGCGGGAACCCCCGCCGTGCAATCAGAGCATCTGTACTCGCTCCCTTAACCGCGTGCTCAGCGCCAGCACCCTTCCTGCGTAACCTTCTTCGCCGCCCGAATAGCGCCACAGTGCGTGTTTGACCTCTGCAGCGCCCCGAGCGCCGTATTGCACGAGCAAGTCCACTCCGAGACGGATGTTCGGCGCGATCCGGAAAAGTTTCCTGCGGCCGCCGGCCGCCGCCACCTGTCGTTCGTGCACCCGTACCGCGATCTGCATCAGCCCGTACGCACCGCCGTATCGATTGACAACATGCGGTCTGAAGCTCGACTCGACCGCGATCACGGCGAGCACCAAGTACGGATTGATCCGGCGTTCGCTTGAAACCCGGAACACCGTCTCTGCGATATCGAAGGCACGCGCAGCTGAAACCCGATAATGACGTGCAATGAACCGTGCTGCCCCGTTGATCTCTGGCGCAATGCTCACGTGCGAAACCGCGGGTCTCGCAGCACCAGGCTCAGTGCATACCACCGGATAGAGGCGAGCGCGGCCAAGCGCCGATATGCTCCCGATCATCCCGAATAAAATCCACCCGCACTGGCGGTTCGCCAGAAGCATCTCAAGCCCTCGCATCAGTTGACCTGAAGATCTATAGCGAGGGCGGAAAGAAAAAACCCCCGGCAAGATGCCAGGGGTCTGTTAAGTAAAATGACGCGCGGTCAGTCCTTCGTCCACATCCTGGCCAGCGTCGGTGAGACTTCAGTCCTCACCCCGTAGGGGCCGAGGAATTTATCCGCA
The DNA here is from genome assembly GCA_021850555.1 of Pseudomonadota bacterium. The sequence goes on from JAJZLX010000257.1 coordinate 2,879, forward strand.
GCCGCTACCATCTCCGCTACCACGACGGCTTGATACTCGATCCCTTTGTCCTGCGGGACGTGCAGGACGAGTTCGTCGTGCACCTGGTTGCATACGCACCGGAAGATTTGCGGATGTCCGACCCTGAGCCGGTGCATTACCTCGCCCAGAATGTCCGCCCCGGTCGATTGATCCTGGTAGGAGAGCGCCGCATTGATCCCGAATGCGCAGATCTCTCGTCCGCCGAGATCGACCGACATGTACGCCGATTGGAATTTCTTCCCCTTGACTGGGTCAGGAATCGCCACGAGCTCGAGCGGATTCATCTCCGTCCAGCAGTGCCACAGGTCGATCTCCGGGTACGAGTCGAGCCACCTCGAGAGCTTCTCCTCGGCCTCATCGAGTTCCCAGTGCACATCGAAGCCGGCCGCCGCGTAGTCCTGGAGCCCCTCGCCGCGCATCCGGTAGAGCAGCGCCAGATTCGGGATCTTGCCCGAAGTCTTGCGCTCATCCCCGAGACGCTTCTTCTGCACTTTCAGCTCATCTGCGATCCGATCGGCCGAGACACCCGCGAACACCTCGAGCGGTCTCTCGCCTCGCATCTCGAGCGCCGTCCACGTATGGATGTCCATGCCATGAATCGAAAACGCATCCCGCAACGACCCCCACTCGGGCGTGCCCGCTTTCCTCGCCCGCTCACGCACTTGCAGCACGCGATAGACGAATCTGGCATGCAGCGCCGAGCTCTGCAGCTCGCGCCGCTTCTTCCAGTACTCGCGCCATTCGGAGACAGTCTCTCGTCCCGGAAAGCTCGACTCCTGGTGTGCCTTGAGCGCGCGCTCCTTCGCCTCGCACACACGCTTTGCGTGCGCCGGCGTCCACTGCGCTATCGCCTGGCGAACACCCTCGGGCAGAGTCCCTGCAGAGATCGCCGCGGCGATCTGCCGTTGAGCGCGAATCGCGAGCGCCGCGGCAACGCGAACATCCAATGCGCCGTAGTCCACCCCGAGTATGAGCATGCCCTCATCGGCGTGCACTGCGTTGCGAAAGCCCTGGTCGCCCGGGGCCTGCTGCCCGTTCGGCTCGCTCGATGAGAGCCGCCCAGTGACCGGACCGTGACCGATATTCGAGTGGATACGCCCGGCGCTGTCTGGGCTTCTCTCTGAGAACCCGGAAAAGTCCTGCGCCATGTGCCCGGCCTTTTTTGCCTTGCACAGTCCCACCCAAACCTCGAACAAGTCCGTCTTCGCTGCACCGGCCCTGCGCAGGTCCTTCTCCCCGACCTTCGGCTGGCATGTCTTGGCCGTAACATCCGGGCGCACACCGCGCTTGCGGAAAGCATCCCCCAGCGTCACGCACAAGTCATCCGGCACACCAGCATCGAAGTCCCTCAGCACCGATGCGTGCTTAGCCAGCGAAGGCTCCAGAGCGAGCAACTTCTCGGCGAGCTCGCGCACCCTGCGCCGCTGGTTCTCCACGTATTCGGCCGCGATCGAACGGTTCCAGGGCATGCCGTTGCGACGCATCAGCGCCACTTCCAGCACCTGCGGGTCGTAGATCTGAAGCGCAGCAGAAGACTCCCTGCGGATCCGATAGGCCTCGAGAATGTCACCGGGGCACTCAAGATCGAGTGCAGCAACATTCAGCAGCTCGCAGAGCAGCCGGTATGTCGCTTTCACGTCACCCGTAGCATAGTCGTAGTGCTGTTGCGTCAGCACCGGCTCGCACCAGTTCCGCGGCCCTTGAAAGGACTTGTCGACCCTCTCTCCGAGCACCGTCAGCGCGAGGGCCGCCAGGCTCCATCCGCCGCCCTTGTAAATGATCTCCTTCGCATTGTCCCGCAGTTCCTGGTCGGCCTTCTCATCGAGCGCGAGCGCCGCCAGATCGATCGGCTGGCGCGGACGCATCGCACGGGCGATCAGCATCGAATCGAGCACCTCGTAACCGGGTTCCCGGTACGCGTGCTCCCAGAGCCACCCGAGATCGAATCCGATGTTGTGCCCGAACATCGCACCGGATTGAACCGCCAGGCTCACTGTCCGGCGCGCACTCTCCTCGAGCTGGTCGAACTCGAATGCGACCGTAGTCTCCCCACCATAGGTCTGATCCGGGAACAGCACCGAGACCACCCGGGTGCGCGGCGTGGGATCGACACCCCGCATCAGATCTTTCCTGCCGAACTCGATCGGCTTGCTCGCCGAGCTGAGTTCGGTCGTTTCTATATCCACCACTTTCCATGGGGCGGCACGAATCGCCGCGAGCAGATCCTCGTCAGGCGTCGCCCAGGGCACAGGCTCCCTAGTACTCGAATCGACATATGCCCCTAAGTCGAATGCAAGCTGCACAGGTATTCACCTCCTAAATCGTGACCTACCCTCCTATAGCGATGACGTGGACAAAAAATGCAGCGGAGAGATTCCGCTGCGATAAATTTATTCTTCTCTTTCCTCTCGTCCCCCTCTCGTCCCTCTCTCGTCCCCGCGATTTTCGGGGTATAGCGCATCGCCGCGTGCTGCTCTTCTATCCACCTCTCTCCTCTCGTCCCCGCGATTTTCGGGGTATAGCGCATCCAAAATCCGGTCGGAGTACACGGCACTCGTCCTCTCGTCCCCGCGATTTTCGGGGTATAGCGCATCCGCTGCGCTGTAACATGTTGATCGTCCTGTGGAAAGTGTCAATTCTCTAGAAAAAACCGCATCGTCGATCGTACTCGAGCCTGCGCCTCATCCATTTTTCCGTGAATATGCCCGCCGCGCGCACATCTTCAGGATAACTCCGCGTCCCAGCGCCTGGCGAGGGGATAAATCCGACGATTCGTCGGAAATTGAGCGGCCAATAAAAAACCGCCGCGGGGATCCCCACGGCGGCTGAAGTAACATCGATTGAACTCAGGCCAGACTGAGATAGCCCTGGCGTACGCAGTACATGATCCGCTTCGCCTCCGCCTCGTGCTCCGTCTCGACCGCTTTCAGCAGCGACTCGCACCATTCCGGAACACGATACGGCACGTGTTTCGGCCGAATCGACCCGTTCTTGCGCACGTTCAGCCTGCGCCACTCTTCCCGGCACGCCTCGGCCACCATCCGCCGGGCAGCGAGCTGCCAGGAGGCGTAGGGTGTTGTGACCTCTGGCGTGCCCTCCCAGGGTTCACGCTCCTCGACACATCGCACCTGCATGGCTACTGGCTCCTTTGATGTGGATGCGCTCTGAAGTTTTCTGGTAAGGCGAGAGATCCACCGGGCCCAGATACTTCCGGCGAATTGCCTCCCAGTCCGTGCGCGTCTGCGGCGTGAATGTCACTTGAACGTCCCTGTTCTCGTAGGGCCTCCCGCGACAGGCGGTCTTGATCGCAGTCTCGATGCGTTTCAGTTCGTCGTGCAGCGGTCTGATCGCCTGCTCGAGCGCGAGATACCCCTTGGCGAGCTCCCCGATATTCTCCGGCAGCGCACATCCTCGCTGAAACGGCATGAGATCGGCGATCCGGCCGTCACGTTCCGCCTCGATCGCCGCGAGCCGCACATATACCTTCGCGAGGAGCCGGCAATCGATGAGCGCCCCGTGCACCGAGGCGCCATCCGCGGCGGTCCTGGAAGACCGGTCGACGCCGAACAGGTCGCACAGCGCATCGAGACTCGCCGATTGTCCTGGCCGCAGAACTCTTCGCGCCATGGCTCGCGTGCACACGATCGCATTCGGGATGTTCCCGAATGCGCCAGCGCCGCAGGACTCGTATTCAGCCGACAGGAACCCCGTGTCGAACGGCGCGTTGTGGATAACGATCGTCTTGCCCGCGAGGAACTCCGTCAGGTCCGAGGCGATATCCCGGAAATGCGGTTTGTCGGCGAGGAATGCGTCCGTGAGCCCATGAATCTTCGCCGCCGCCGGCGGCACGAGAATTCCTGGGTTGACGTAACGATGGAACTCCTCGATCACCGCGCCGCTCACCGCATCGATGCGGCAGGCGGCCACCTCGACCACACGATCTGTCTTCGGAGAAAGGCCCGTGGTTTCCGTATCGAGTACGACGAGGCTCATTGGAGCACCCGCACGCTCGCTACCCGATATCTCGTGGACGCCAGGTCCTGGAACTCCAGGTGCCCGAGCGCACCTTTGGCGATCAGCTTCTGCGCCGCCACCTGCGCCAGGCCTGCCGTCTCCGCCTCGATCTCGACCTCCTCGGCAAAGACCTGCACCATCTCGATCACCACCCGGTAGCGCCTTCGCGTGCTCTTCGCATTCGCCGCGGTACCGGTCTTTGTGGATCGGCTCATCAGTTTAACCCCGTGCTATTGACCTAGCGATCTATAGCGAGCGCGCCAGCGAGAAAAAGCCGCCGGATAAAAATCCGGCGGCTGCAGTAGGCTTCTTGTCCGCGACTTCGGCTATCCGCCGATGACCGCGACGGTCTTTCCCTCGATCTTGACGAAGATCGGCTGGTTCGCGTGCTCTGCGTGAAGCATCGCCCCGTACTTCAGCGCCATTTCGAGCCCGGCAAACGTCCCGTGGATGTGCTCAGGGCTATCTCCGCCCAGGTAGACCCGGTACTGGCTGGCGCTCACCGCCGGCTCAGCAGGAGAATCCTCAGGATCATCCTCCTCGTCCTCCTCGTCCTCGTACCCGACGAAATCAGGATTCGAGTAGCGCTCGACCTGCACGCCGGTGGCAGTATTGACGACTTCGACGTACTCGATCTCCTCGTCTTCGAGCAGTTCCTCGGCCCGCTCGGCGGCCGAGCGCAGCGATTCGTGCTCCTCCCGATAAGATCCGCCGACGCCGCCGATGCGCAGCTCGAACGCCGTCCCCTCGGTGGCGATCTCGTGTTCGGCCAGCCGATTGCGCCGCTCCTGCTGGTAGCTCTCGAGCTCGCCCACCACCTCGTAGCAGGACACCCGCATCTTGGTGTTGTTGTAGTCCTTAGGGATCGCCACCACGTCGCGGGGGTTCACTTTTGAGATCATCACCCGGTCATCGGCGGCACTCGCGTAGTACGGGAGGTAGTCGAACGAGCAGACGTGCAACCCGAAGCTGCAAGTCTGCTCCGGGTCCTCGTTCACCCGGTTACGCGGCATGCTGACCACCTGCCCGACCGAGTTGTCGATCGTGCCGGTGCGGATGTCGCGGTAGTCGGCGCGGACCTTCTTGTAGGCGAGGAAACACCCGTCCTCGGTGATCGGCATCTTGCCGTACTCGAGGAAACTGTACAGGTCCTGTACCGCCCGGTAGGACGGATTCTGCATCAGGTTCTCGAGGAACCTCGCCATCGGCTTCAGATCGAAGCCCTCCCGGAGCTGGCGCAGCATACGCGCCGTCAGGGTGTTATCGATGGGGGCGCCCTTGAAGGTCACCGCCCCGCCCTCGATCGCCACGTCGTCGGTGATGTGCTGATCCTTCAGCGCTTCGACCGCATCGGCGACCTTCTCGAGATCAGAAGCGATGAGGCTCTTGATCTCCTCGACTGTCGCGCCTCGTTGAATCGCCGCCACCACGTGCGGGTAGGCAAGCGAATCGTGGTGCACGGATTTGAGCTCTCCGTCCACGTAGACGCTGATTCCGTCGTTTGTCTGGATATAGGACGGCATTCGTCCTCCTCTTTTGCCCTTGGTAGTGTCCTCAGTGGGCTATAGCGAACGACGCCGACAAAAAGAACCGCGGGAAATCCCGCGGTTCTGGATAAAAAATTACACTACACGCCGACCTCGATTGAGAGAGCGGTCTGCAGCATCTTTGCCACCCCAGGTATCTGCCCGGCGTTATCTTTATGCGCCAGCAGATGCCTGACCCATGACGCGTTGAGCGTGGCGAGCAAGGGGAATCGGCGGTTCTCCATCCGCTCTACTGCTGCGAGTTCGGCATAGTCCATCCGCGAACCATGCACCACCCCGAGCAGAGCCACCGCCCCATTCAGAGCTTCCCGCAGCGCGACCTGTCGCCTGGCCGACTCAGCACCGCTATTGCTGGTGCCGTCCTTCAGTGCGCGGAACTCCTCTATCCAGCGTGCAAAGGCCGGCTTCGACCGGACAACCGGCTCGAGCGCCACCCATGCTTGAGATGTCGGGGGGAGGTCTGAGAGCACTGCAGCCATACCGAATGTGTCCATCGTTCGCCAGGAATGCGGATTCTCGTGCACGGACCAGAGATTGATCAGATCGGAGAATCCCTCCACCAACCGCTCCCGGTGGGCGAGCAGTCGTTCGCGTAGCACACAGACGAGATCCCGCCACCCGTCCTTCTCGAGCGAGCGGCAGGGCTGCGCGTTCGCGAGCACGAGTGCCCCGTCGATAACCGGCAGGTCAACTCCCTGGCAGCGCGCTTCCTCGTACGCGTCCCACAGCGCACCGAGGATCTGCGCGGTGATGTATCGCCCACCTTCCGGAGTTCGATTCATGAACTCGCGCAACGCGGCACTGGTATCGCGCGCGATGACGAAGTACCGGCCGCTCTCGCCGATCGAGACCAGGTCCATGGATGCGCTAGGACAAGAGAGCTTCAGCTGCCCCCTCCCCTCAGGCGAATCCGCCGGCCTGAGTACCTGAGAGTAGTGCTTGACGGCGCTTTCCCTCGCGGCACTCGCCCGTGTGGCTGGGCCCTTTTTCGGCTTGGCTGGAGCAGGCCAGCTCGATGCGCTGACGATCTCTATGCCGCCGAAGATCTCCGAGAGCCGTTCTGCCGTCTCTCGCGCCTCTGGGCCGGATACGCCGAGCACCATCGCCTCGCTCCAGGCTGCCCCCATGTCGCGGAACCTCGCTCTGATCCGCTGATCAGCCGCAGGGGTGTCCATGACCACGATGGTCGCATCGGCAGAATAGCTCAGCCTCAACCGCATCCCGCGAGAGACAACGAGTTCCCCGTCGATCACTTCCGTACGGCTCAGCGGCCTGGCTTTGCCTTGGTGGTGCCCGTAGGCGAAGACCCGCGTCGCGCCGGACGATCCGATGTCACAAGGAGCACTCACGCCTGTTTCCGTCAGGCGAGCGACGATTTTAGCCCGAGACTCGATCGGGTTTGGTCCACTGGGGAAGAGCTGACTGATGAGAGAAGGATGGTAAAGCACCCTGCCTCCCTCGACCGCCAGCTTCCGGCGGATCCGATTGCGTGTCTGCCACTCGTTGGCTTCCTCGTGCAGCGCGAGATCTTTCAGCCTCTCGCGCAGTTCGTCCATTGCCACAGAGAGCAGCCCCCTGATCGCCCTGCGATCCGCCGGGGAGTACTCCAGCCCCTCCCTCGAGGCCGTCGGGCTCACCGCACCGATCCGCGCCTTCAGGACAAGTCCGTTCTGCAGCAGAATATCCTCAGCCGTCGAACGTTGAGGGATCGCCTCACGTTGGATCGGGTACACTACGTTCCCCATCAGCAGGTATCCGATCCCGGTCTCGGTCGGGACGATCGCGAATGTCTCGCCCTCGCACGCGGCCTCGACCGCTTTGGCCGGCACCCCGCCGATGATCCGTGGTAGAACCCGGAACCAGCGGAAGATGCAAGCCGCTTTGGCATGAAACTCAGGAATGTCCTTTGGCTTGACAGGAAAGGACACCTCGAGCCCCTGCGGCCAGCTGGCATCAGCGCCTGTGCGCCCCATGAGTGAGAGCACCGGCATCCCACGGGCCCCGATGTGCGCGACGTAGAGACGTTTCTCTCCGTTCTGTGCCACCGTCACGTTAAATGAGTCGGTATAGCAGAACGGGGATTTCGAACCGAGTCCCTTGCCCCCGATGAGCGCATTGGACTCGCGTTTGTCGGACCTGAAGTATCGCGTGTAGATCTCGACTATCTGCTGCTCGTCGAGCCCGGGACCGAAATCCCGGATCCGCAGCGTCGGCTCGAGCACCGTGGGCAGTTGCACCTCGATCGGCCGATCGGGCACGCCCGCCACGACGTGCGCATCCAATGCGTTGCAGCTCACCTCCCGTAGTACCGCGGAAATTTTATCCGAGTACAAGCCGGAAGAGAGGATGCGAAACGCTTCTGACGTCGCGTCCATGCCGAAGGTGGTTTGGGCCTCGACGCCCGCTTCGGCCAAGGTCGAAGCGACAACGGCTACTTTCATTGATTTTCTTCTCCGTGTAATGACCTACGGGTCTATAGCGACACGGACTTTAGAAAAACCGGGATAAAAAGAGACCCCCCGCAATCTGCGAGGGGTCGAAGCACGTATCGATCAGGCGGCCTTGAGCGCTCCGCCCGATACGATGTCCTTGCACTCGGCGGAGAGGAGGTCATGCACCTCGCTCACCACCTCGGCATACCTGCTCTTTCCCGAAGCGATCGCATCGAGACTGAGCTCCATTTCGCGCGTGTAGTCGATCTCGACGAAGCGGGACCGGCCGAAGAGCGCCATCAGCACCGATACCCCTGCCCTGGTGGGCACAAGGCACGGCTTGCCGTCCTGCTCGATGCTGCGAACCAGCCCGCGCTGCTGTACCCGGTGGATGATCGCCGCATACGTCGATGGCCGACCGACGCCCTCCTGCTCGAGTCGGGCGACGAGCGATGCCTCGTCGTAGTGCTGCGGAAGCGCGCGCTTGCGCACGTGCACTCCGTCGATTGTGATCCGCTCGCCAGGCAGCAGTTTCGGCACCGGATTGGCGAAGGAAGCGTCCGGATCGCGTGCCGCCTCGCCACGCAGTACGGATCTCCATCCCTTTGAGCTCCACGCCCGCCGGATTGCGACGAACGGGACGACCGTCCCGCCGACATCCACCGTGAGCCGTGCAACGCGCGCCCGATAGACCGCGTCCTCGCCCTGCGAGAGCAACCCGCGCACGCGGATCAGCTTGTACAGGTCTTCAGAGTGTCTGCCGAGCCCGTCGGTCTTTACGCTCCAGTCCGTCGGGGTAATGGCCGGATGTCCGGCCTGCGCCCCCTGAGGCAGCGGGAACGTTCGCGGCGTTGCTACGCACGCAAGTCCAACCGCCTCGAGCTCCCCTGCGATCGCCGGGAGAGAGTCGGCGCTGATATTCGGGTTGTCGGTACGGTGATACGTGATCGCGCCGCGCTCGTAGAGCTTCTGCGCAAGCCGCATCGTATCCGTGCACGACAGTCCGAGTTTCCGATAGCTCGCCTGCAGCATGCCGGCGGTGTTGAGCGGCGGTGGCGGCGACTCGGTGAGCGTGCGGGTCTCGCAGCTTGTCACCACCGCCACTCGTGCGGCGGCGATCTTCTCGATCAGCGTCGCGTCTTTCCGCTCCTCGTCCGTGCCTTCCCACACCGCCCGCCAGCCGCCGAACTCGAGCACCGCCCCGTAGGCAGGGGATTGCTCCGCCCGGCAGCGCTCGGCGCTCCTGGCACACACCAGGCGCACCGTCGGGGTCTGCACCCGTCCGACAGAGAGCGGTTCCCCTCGCAACCGGGAGACCGCCGGCGAGAGGGTGTAGCCGACCAGCTTGTCGATGACCCTGCGCGCTTCCTGCGAATGCACCAGGCCCATGTCGATCTTGCGCGGGTGCGCGAGCGCCTCTCGGATCGCCCGCGCGGTGATCTCGTTGAATGACACCCGGTGGTAACGCCCCTCGAGGGAGAGACATTCCTTCAGGTGCCACGCGAGCGCCTCGCCCTCCCGATCCGGGTCCGTGGCGACATACACCTCATCGGCATCCCATACCGCCTTGGCAAGATCCCCGAGCACTTTTCGACCGCGCTCGGTCACCTCGAATTCAGGGATAAAATCCGGTGGCTCCGCACCGATCCGTTTCTCGGGCAGGTCGCGCACATGTCCGATGCTCGCCTGCACGTTCCAGCCTGGCCCCAGCAATGACCTCAGTTTCGCCAGTTTGCCGGGGCTCTCGATGATCATCAGCTTCATCAAAGGCCCTTTTTCTTCAGTAATGTCCTGAAGAGCTATAGGCACCGGCGGCGGAAAAGAACTCGCGATTCGGCTATGGAAAAAATACGGGCCGCTGGAGCGCGGCCCGGGAGACGATCTTCGCTGCGATCAGGCCGTGCCGCAAAGATGGGTATCGACGTAGAGCGCGAGCATCAGCTGATCCTCGTGCGGCTGCTCGAGACAGGACGCCCAATAAAACTCACGTCCCTGCGTGCCGATGAGCGCGGTGTGGATCGAGCGCTCGAACGCGTGCTCGTCGTCGGCCACCATGACCGCGGGCTTGCCTTCGGTGAACCCGACCGCATCGCCGTACATGACGAGAAATTCACCCCCTGACCGAGCCCACTCGCGTACCGCCGCCCGCCAGGACGCCGGGAGGTTCAAGGTCGAGCACAGTCTTCGCACTTCGGCGAGATTCGTCCGATCGACCGCAAACCCGATAGCGTCGAAATTGTGCCCGTTGATCACGAGGCGCCTGTCGTCATTCCGTACCTCAGCATTCAGCATGGTTCGTTCACCCTATACTGTCTCGTCACGCAGTACCCACCGGCCGCTCGGCCGGCTCTTACGCCACCCGTGGACACGCACCGTCACCCCAGCCTTCTTCAGAACGGGCAGCGCGCTGGAGGAGCGCAGCTTCGCAACCCGCTCTGCGACGTGGGCTGCACTCGTGCACTGCACCCCCAAAACTCCGGAAGGACCCACGGCGAGCACGTCGATGATGCCGAACAGGTCCTGGCGCACCCGCGCGTATGGATTCCAGCGCTCGACGACCTGCGCAAGGGGGTATCCCGCTTTGCGCAGATGCGCGAGGGTGCGTTGTGTGGGACTGGACGGCATGTTTCCCCTATCGCACCGCCGCCGGCAAAAAGGCAGAAAAATTTTTTCCATTCCAGATTAACCATAATTAGGCCAGTTCTCGCCGGAAACCCCGGGGATAAGCCCAATCCCGCTCGATCCCATCTCTGCCCACAAGTCAAACGACGATTCGTTTCCGAAAACTTGGAAACATCATAAATAGATGCTAACCTATTGACCTATCGATGGATTTGAAGAATCCCGGCGCCGCCTCTCGGATCAAGCGTCGGGATACTGCGACAAAACTATGCGATTCGTTTCCGAAGTCGTAAAGCACCGGATCTCAATTGTTTGACGCGGCGCACACACCTGGCCGGCACGGCCAGATCGAGACTCCTTCATCCTGGGGCGGCATCGCCCCTTCATAGCCATGCCAATCGAAACTGCTCAACGTCAGACGGATGATCCGATACGGCCAGCTTCGCCGGGCATTGAGGAAATCCACATCCTGGCCGATGAGGGCAGGAGCTACATGGCGCGCATGCTCGTAGAGACCTGGATTGCTCTGCCCGGCCATCCCCGCAAGCGCGACACGGCCCGCCAGGCGAGAAAGGCGCATTGGCAGGCCGTGCAACGGGTGCACGGAGCCGCGCTCGAGTCCCTCCGCTGGGTGGTCGCCGCGGAGCTCGACGGCAAGATAACGAAGGTCGACGGGCACACCCGCGCGCTGCTCTGGGCCGAGGGTAAACTACCAGCTCCCGCCGAAGTGCTCGCGACCGTCTACCGCTGCAAGGATCTGCGAGAACTCAACGAGCTGCACGCGGCATTCGACACGCAGTCGGCCGCCGAGACGGTCTTCGACAAAGTGACCGGCGCGTTCTCGGAACAGGGCCTGGTACTGACCTCGAAACGGCTGCGCAGTGGCACGATCGCCGATGCGCTGAGCATCGCCACCCGCGGAGTGGCCCGCGGCCAGGACGCCGAGGGCGGGACGGGCGATGACTTCGATGTCTACGATGCTGTCGCGCTCTATGCCGATGAGCTGCGACTGCTCGATACGGTCAACCCGCAAAATGAGACGTTCTACACCGGGTTGCTCGCCGCGGCATTTCTTTCCCTGGCCTGCGATCAGTCGACGCTCGAGTTCTTCCGCGCAATCTCAAACGGCCGTGGCCAGACCCGCGCAGGTCTCATGGACCCAGTCGCCGGTGTCCTCAACATCATCTCCAAGATGAAGAACCGCCGCGCCAGATTTCGTCTCGAACAGGAGCGTCTCTGTGAGAGCAGCTTAGGCGCGGTGAGGGTGTGGCAGCGCGGCGAGCAGACCCCTGGCTACTGGTCGAGCGGCCGTTACGAGCCGCTCGATATCCTTGAAACCGTGCGCAATGTCCGGCAACGGAAAGGCCGCGTCAGCCCGCCCAGCAACGCCTCGTGAGCCGCCGCGGGCAGCCGGCGCATCCCCGACACGCCGGTCCAAGGTGTGACGGGATGGAGGGTCAGGCGCCGCCCCGATTGTCGTCCTCGCCCAGCAGTCGGGCCCACTCGTCGTCAGACAGCCCAGGCCGGTGCGCCTCGATCACCGCCGCGCGCAGATGCCGCGCCGCCTGGCGTGTCTGCCCGCGCTCGAGCGTATATTGCGCCGCGCGCACCCGACCGAAGAGTTCCGCCATCTCGCTCTCCTGCCGAACCGAACGATCAGCACTGGCGACGCACGCCTGCTGCCGCAGGACCCGTGCGCAGATCTCAGGCAGACTGCGCGTATCGACAGGCTTGGGCAGATAATCCACCGCCCCGGTGAGCATCAGCTTCAGATACACCCCGGTTGCCGCAGGCTCGGTGAACACGATCACGGGCTGACGCGGATTCTCGCGCAGCAGTTCGGACAGTACCGGCTCGCCGCCCGCCCGGGACAGCTGCAAATCGAGCAGCACCAGATCGTGCCGTTGCGCCCGCCACAGCGAGAGCGCCCCTTCCGCGGTGTCTGTCGCCCCAACGCGATAGTGTTTGTGCAGCACGAGCACTGTCCCAAGCGCCACAGCGGGATCGTCCATCACAACGAGCACTGAATGCCGGCGGACTCCGGCGCGCGCCATGGCGAGCGCGGCGCGCAGCGCCTGCGGGTCGTCCTCGGTCACAAGCCAGGTATGCGCATCGAGGGTCGGCTCGAGCGCGTCCTTCTCGACTTCAGAGCACAATACGAATACCGGCGCTGTCTCGAACCCAAATCGCCCTGAGCGCACCATTCGGATCCAGCGCCAGCAATCGGTATCCCCGAGCCACTGGCGGGTGATCACCGCATCGAACCGTCTCCGCGCGAAACTCGTAAGCGCTTCGAGCCCACTCCCCTTCTCGGTCGCACGGATCGGCAAAGCACAGCCAAGCTCGCGGGCGAGGTGCAGGCTGTTTTGCACATCCGGGTCGATGATGAGCACCTCAAACGTGCTCTGCGCATCGCCCGGTGGCCCATCCTCGCCGACCCCGGTAATCCGCATATCGCCACCGGTCATTTCACGCACCTCCATCCCTCCCGGAACCTGAACCACCAGATCCAGGGCGGCCATCGGCACAACCTTCGACGCGCTAGGCCAAGAACACGGGATAATCTGGCGAACCGGTCACAAGAGCAATCGCTCAGCCGCGAGGCCGGATCGGATTTTACCTAATCCGGGGAAACGTACCAGGGCCGATACAACAGCATTCCCGCGCGCACATCCGATTTGTCTGAGGTACGCGACAGCTCCCGTCCCTCTAGACCCAAGGGCCCACGATCAGGCCTAGACGCAGGCGTCCTGCATCTCGCCTGAAAAGGATTTTGCCACCCGATTACATAGAGGGAGAGGGAGGCATGATGATCTTATTCGTCGCAATTTTGCTGGTGGGCGCGTACTCGATCGGGCATCTGCTCTGGGCGATTATCGCCTGGGAGGTCCGCTGGGATCTGCGCTTGATTCGTCTCGTGATACACGCCGCCTTATTCGGCGCCGCGGCCGCGATCTTCGCGCTGCTCTGGGCAGGACGCCTCACCTTCTGAACAGCCCACATGCCTTCCTTGCTCTGCATGCGCAGGAAGAATTTTTCCGCCCCGCTCGCTATAGACCGGCAGGTCACTAGAAAACGAGGTCGGAAATGTCCATACATGCGAAACTCGAGCAGCTGATCAGGATAATCGCGCACGCCGTACGCTCGAGCGGGCTGTCTCAATTGCCGCTGATCGTGTGCGCCACGGCGCAGATGCGCGATGCAGTCCGGGATCCTTCCGTGGCGAAGCGCGTCGAGGAAAGCCTGCTTCACCTGCATGCTGGCGCGCCCGAATCGGCCCGCGGCTTGCTGCGCTCGATGGCCTGGATCGCCCGTAGCGTGAACCTCGACAGCACGACGCTCGCGGAGCTTGCGATCCCGCGGCTCTGTGCCGAGTCGGTCAAGATCGCCGAGATCGAGTGGCAAGGAAATTTTATTTCACACGCATCGAAGGCCGTAGCGGCCTGACTTCACGCCCGGGCACTCGCCCGGGCTTTCCTTTGCCCCATCGCCGCAAACCCAAAAAAAAGCGCCGATAAAAATGCCGCCCCAGGTGGGGCGGCACGTACGAAAGATCATCCCGCAAGCGCCAGCCCCCCCTGGCCGCGCTCCTCGAGCACGCCCAGTGGAAGCACGACAGAGAGTCCTTTGAGCCACTCGCGCAGTGCCGCGCTCCGTCCCGCCTTGCCGAGGTTAAACACCGGCACGCCGTGCCGTTCGGCGAGCTCGATCGCCGTGCCTGTACCGCCCGTACGGGCGGTACGCGCGTGCGCCGACTCACACCCCTCCCCCGTCCAGCAGACCAGGAACAGCGATGGGGCATCGAGATTGAGCCCGAGCACCTGGTAGCAGTTCCGTCCATGCAGCTTGCGCGCGGCCGGCGAGAGCCGATGCCAGGACGGATGGACCCGGCGCGCCACGTCGAGCGCGCGGCCCTCCACCGTATAAAGGGGGGAGGAATTGCCGTTGAACCCACGCCACGGCAGATAAATCTGCATTCGCGATCCGTCGACGCATCGAGCGCCACTCTCGAACGCGGTATCTGCGCCCTCGGCACCGCCCGAGCGCAAAATGAACCCAGCACGCGCAAGACAGGCCGCGAGTGCCTCCATCTGCCGGAGCACCGGCTCCGGAGTTTTCCGCGATCCGACGCCGGTGTAATACCGCTCCAGGCTCTGTGCCGCTCCCGCCCGACCGCTCTTGCGAAAATCCGCCCGTCTCATCGGCGTGCCGCCGTTGCACTCGGCGCACCGCCAGGCGTCCCAGAACGCACGATCCTCCGCGTACTCCCCTTCAGATATATCCCAGCAGAGCTGGATCCCGCATTCGTTGCACACCGGGGTGACCCCGCCCAGCAATGTCCCGCGATTGACCAGTACACCCACGACAGTCTCCCGATCTAATGACCTAATATCTATAGGTAGAGATAACTCGGCGCTCTCGTGCCCCGCCTTGGGCGACCCGTCAATTGACGCACAGCCCGATCGGATAACGACGACCCGACGCCCGTGGGATAAACCGACAAACTTCCGACCCTGGCACAGTATAAAAACACAGTATCGCCACCGAATCGGATAAATTGATATGATTGGTCAAGTCATCGACATACTCTTGCGAGGCGCGGGCTCCTTCCGCTGAACACAACCTCGCCCATCTGGAATGGGATAGCATCATGAAAAAGACCGAAACGTCCGCCAGGACGGCCGGAGCAAAACCCGAACTCTATCGGCGGCTAAAAATCCGCACCCAGGAGGGAAAGCTCTCAACCGTGAGCATTGATCCGGGCTTTTACCGGATGGTTGAGCATAAAGTCGGTGCGGACAGAGCTATCACCGTCGCGCGCAACGCGGCCCTCCGATACGATTCGGTAAGGACCAACGCGAAGCGCAGCGCCTACGTCGTGCAGCAGCTGCGCAGCACCTTCGGAATTGGCCGGCCGGATCAACCTGCCGCCCTCGGGAGGAAGAACAAGTACAGTTACGTCACGATACGGGTGCGCGATGCCCAGGGGAACATCACCTCTGCGAGCCTGCCGCCGCGGTTACTCAGCCGCATACGGCGCAAGCTCAATGATGAGCAGATCCGCACCATCGCCAATGATGCCGCCGCGGCCCACGATCCGACTTCGATCTTCACCCGCAGCGAACACATCAAGCGAACGCTTCTGACGCACATCGGGCAGAAAGTGCCCTCCGAACTTCAGCTGTTCAGGCGTAAATTCCACCTCACAACCGTCCAGCTCGCATCGATGTTGCACGTCGCCCCAAGCGATATAAAGCGTTGGGAAGAGCGCAACGAAATCGAATCAGGGCCGGCCAGGATGATCATCAATATGCTCTGGCGGGAACAGCTGAGCCTCTCGATGCTTCTCAAGACAAAGCGGCCAGACTAGATTCCGGTACGAGCACGATATCAGATTCGCCCGCAGAGCTCGCAACCGGCTTTGCCTCGAGCAGCCGAGCGCGCAGCGCCGCAGCGATTTCGCTCGCGATCTGAGGGTTGTTCTTGAGGAACGCGAGGGCGTTCTCCTTGCCCTGACCGATCCGC
>JAJZLX010000787.1 GCA_021850555.1 Pseudomonadota bacterium
CACGTTGCCTCTCAGAACGAGCCCGTCGCTCATCGCGATCGGAATGTCCCAGTCGACCGCCATGCCATTGCGCACGTCGCGATCGATGAAAGTGCCTCCGCGCTCCACATGAAATTGAGACATCGGCATCTCCCGAGAGCTAAATCTCGATTCGCACTGTCAACTGCTCGAGCAGCCGAGGCATGGACCGTGCGGAGCCGTACCTCCGGGCGCTCATGCGACGACCGGCTCGCGTTAGGGAAGGTGATTGCAGGTGCGTTGATAATCACCGGGGCACATGACCGTGTGCTGCTTGCAGCTGGGAGGTCTCAGGGCAGCCTCACGACATCATCAAGCACCGGGCCCCGGGGGCGCGTCCTCCAGCGCCTACGCTCCGGGTATCCTGCCTCGCCCGAGCATGGCTCTGATCTGGGTTTCAGACACTGCCCGACCGCAGCGGAGAGTTGCGCGTTACTTCTTCTCGTCCACAGGGGTCTCGGAAGCCCCGATCCCGCGCTCGCCCTTTGGCATCTCATCGGCCGGAATTCCCCACAGACCATAACTGGTATCCTTGAAAGTCAGGAATACCACGTCGGCATCCGGGGAAGCAGTCGCTGAATGGACGACGTTGGCTGGCATGTACACGAGAAAGCCCGGAGCGACCCGAGTCTTGACGCCGTCAATATCCACCAGCAGCTCTCCTTCGAGGACGTACGTCCACTGCTCGTTGGGATGACTGTGCGGGCGAGCGCCAGTGCCGCGCGGAATACGCATCAGACCGCACATCGCCCGCTCCCCCGCTACCAGCGAGCCGTGAGTGGTGCTGTAGGCGGGCCCGGCCGGCACGTCGTTGAGGTTAGCCATGTCAAAAATATATCGCCCATTGCCGGCTCGAATCCCCACTGGTGGCTCGGTAGTTCCTCCCGAGTCCTTGTCTTTCTGCTGTGTCAAGGTACACCCGCCTGATTATTGCCAGATCGACTAGAAGTAGACCTCAAGCGCTTGCGCGCCGCAAATGACTTCTGGCAATGGGTCCGATGCCGGATCGCTATTCGGCGCGGCAGGCTTGGTCGCTGCGCCGATGAGGCCGACCATCGGCGGATCCAAGCACGTTCGCCCGAGGCGAATGCCAGCCGGAATACCGCCCTCCATGCTGACTCCGTATGATGCTCATCACGGAACAGTATTTGCCACCTACCGGCAATGTGGTGATACTCAAAAAACACTAAAGTGGATTTATCTCCATCACAACAATGTTTTGCGCGCATATCTGCCAATATTGCGCCGCACGCTGAAGCTGTTTAGGGGGAAAGTTATGGCTTCCAAGTGGTTCGGTTCGCGTCCGACGCTCCTGGCCGTAGCCATCATGGCGACCGCCTGGGTGTTGTCATCTACTTCCGTGTTTGCACATGGAAAGGATCCGAGTTCGCACGGGCAGAATTCGAGCGTGCAGCTTCAACCGGTCATTGTGACGGCAGAGCACCGCTCCCAGTTTCTACAGAACGTGCCCATCTCCATAAATGTGGTGTCCGCGCACGCCGCTGCGGCCATGGGCGTTACAAACATGTCAGACTTGTCAGTACTTGTTCCAGGCTTACTCATCGGCGCTGCGAATGGCGGTTCCACGCTCACGATTCGCGGCATTGCCGGCACGAGCACGTCCGGTGATGAGAATGCGACGGCGATTTACGTCGACGGCGTCTATGTTGCTGACGAGCCATCCACGATTTTTGCGCTGAGCAACATCCAGAGCGTCCAAGTGCTTAAGGGGCCACAAGGAACGTTATTTGGGCGCAATTCTATCGGCGGCGCAATCTTGGTGACCACCAAGGCACCGTCGCATGTGTCGGATGCCGAGGTCGAGCTGGGCTACGGAAACTACGCCACTACAACCGCTCAGTTCTATGGGACCACGGGGATTACAAGAACCATCGCTGCCAATATTTCAATTTACACCCAAAACATGGGTGAAGGTTGGGGCGACAACACTTACCTCGGTCAGCAGGCGCACCAGGGCCATGAGACTGATGTTCGCTCCATGATCTCGTGGGATCCAAACGATGACACCAACGCAACGCTCATCCTGTCAGCCAATGATGTGTATGACCCGTCGGTGCAGTCTTATCAGGTCTATCCGGGGTACTACACGGCGGCCCACGTTTTGAGCAACGGATTTTGGAATGCGAGCTCCGATATGAATCAATTCGCGGCGGAGGTCACCAGGGACGTCGCGCTAAAGGTTCGGCACGAATTCGGCTGGGCCACTCTGGACAGCATCACTGACTATGACTATGCGCTTTTCCCGATGGGCTTCGACCAGGATGCCACGTCACTGCCTCTGTCCGACATATACCTTAATCGGATGGCAACTACGGAAACCCAAGAATTCCGCTTGCTCTCCCCTAGCCATCGTAGATTTACCTGGCAGGTGGGCACGTTCTATCTTCACAACGTGTACTCCTATGCCCCGATAGACTTCGTCGACGCCCACTTCAAACTCAATTCGACCATGATGAAACAGTCCTACGCCGTTTATGGTCAGGGGACGCTCGATTTCGGGTGGCATACGTATCTGACACTCGGAACGCGCTATACAAGCGACCATGTCGGAATGGACGGCACGCGTTCGCCGACGGTTGCCGGCTATCCGGTCATGCAGAGCACGGTGTCCAGCCGAGAGACCTACCGAGCTTCGCTGAGTCACCGGTTCTCTCAGAATTACATGACTTACGTTTCATACAACACAGGCTATAAGAGCGGACTCTATAACATGTCGAATCCGCTCAATCAGTACGCGAAGCCGGAGTACGTCACGGAATATGAGTGGGGCTTCAAATCCCAGATGTTCCACCAACGGCTGGATTGGGACGCAGACGTTTGGTACAACAGTTTCACAAACATGCAGGTCAAAGCCGCCCTGAATGGCGCAGTCATCTTGCAAAACGCTGCGAGGGCGACGATCAAAGGCGCGGACTTTGATTTCCATGTGTTGCTTACCAGGCACGTTGAGTTGCTGGGCGGCGCAACATATGAAGATGGCTTTTACAACAGTTTTCCGGCTTCACAGCTGTATTTCTTCTTGCCACTCGGTGGCGAGACGACGGGTATTGGCAGCGTGACGGGTGCCAGGACCGTGCAGACGCCGCCATGGGTTTATAACATTGGCGTTGAGTATATCGTTCCGACGTCGCGTGGGAATGTTAATCTCAATGCGAATTTCAGCCACACGGACAAGTTCTACTGGGATCCACAGAATGTCGTGCCGCAGTCGAGCTACAATGTTCTGAATGGCCAGGTAAAGTGGTCGCCGTCCGCGCACTTCGATTTTACGCTGTGGATCAAGAATGCACTCAACGCCGAATACTATACGGAGGGAAACCCCACGGGATTCGGACCGACGGGTTATCCTGCGGCGCCAAGGACGTTCGGCATCACCGGCACGTGGCACTTGAGGTAGAGGCTGCCAAGATTACGGAGCAGCGGCGGAAGACGTAAGCTCAACTTCCGGAGGGCATAGAGTATGAAAGATGTAGCCGCGTCGCACGCCGCCCCGGATCCAGAGCAGAGCGGACCGGATCCGCAGCAGACTCCCGAGGCGTCTCATGCGGGCGGCGTCTCGCGGCGTACTGTACTCGCCGGTATTGGCGCGGCTTCGTGCCTTGCCCTGCAAGCCGGATCGCTCGGCGTGCGGCGTGGTGAGTCCCTCCTTTCGACGGTCTCGACCTTCGCAATCCCTTCCGCCGCAGCCTCGGATGCGTTCGCCGGTCCCATGGTCGTGGAGAAGGACGTCGCCATTCCCATGAAGTCCGGCTTGAGCCTGATGGCAAACGTTTATCGACCGTCCGGCGCGGGGAAATACCCTGTCATGGTGGCCATGAGCGCCTATGGCAAGGATCTTCCGCCGCAGGACTTCGCGCCGCAGTACCTGGATAAGGCAAGAGAACTTCTTCCCGGCTTCTGCACGCCGGTTGCCAGCTGCAGGTACTTGCCTTGGGAGGCCCCGAACCCGGAATACTGGGTCGCAAGTGGCTACATCGTGATACACGTCGATGCGCGGGGAGCGGGACGATCGCCGGGATATCTCGACCCCTTCTCTCCGCAGGAAGCTCGTGACTATTATGATGCGATCGAGTGGGCAGGCGTGCAACCATGGTCGAGCGGCAAGGTCGGGTTGCTCGGCTTGTCCTATTACGCGATGGTGCAATGGCTGGTGGCCGCGATGCGGCCGCCGCACCTTGCGGCCATCATTCCGTGGGAAGGCGCGAGCGATTGGTTCCGGGATGCGACCCACCAGGGGGGCATTCCGTCCAATACCTTCTGGCACCATCTGTTCTGGGACCATGTCGTGCGGCGGCAGCAGTATGGAAATCCCGAAGGCATGATTGACAGCGCAACGCACGAGCGCACCAATGGGCCGCTGCTGAACGGGGAACTGTTGAGCGGCAATCGCGTCCACTTCTCCGAGCAGCTCGCCGCACATTACCTGGACGATGAGTGGATGAAGGGACGATCGGCCATTCTCGAGCGAATTGAGGTGCCGGTGCTGTCCGCAGGCAACTGGGGTGGCTTGGGATTGCATCTGCGCGGGAACACGGATGGGTACCAGCGATCGAACTCCAAGGCCAAGTGGCTCAACATGCACGTGGGCTTGCACTTCCAAGCCTACTACAGCCGCGAAGGCAATGCGCTTCAGAAGCGCTTCCTGGATCATTTCTGCAAGGGAATCGACAACGGCTGGGATAGGGAACCGCGCTTCAAGTATGTTGCGCGCAACCCCCACGGGAATTCCGTGCGCAGCGCTGGCGACTTCCCCGTGCCCGGGACGCATTGGACCCGGTACTACCTCGATGCGAAAAGCAGGATGATGGGCGTCCGTGCTCCCGCGGTGCAGTCGTCCGCCAGCTACCGCCCCATGAGCAGTGACGGAGTGAGCTTTGCGACTGCGCCGTTTACCAGGGACACGGAGATCACCGGCCCGGTGTCGGCGAAGTTGTGGGTATCCTCCTCGACCGAGGACATGGATCTGTTTCTCACGCTTCGGGCCTTCGCGCCTGACGGCAACGAATACACGTTCCAGGGCGCCGACGACCCCGCGGCACCCGTCACTCAAGGCTGGCTGCGGGTCTCGCAGCGCAAGGCGGATCCGGAGCGATCGAAACCCGGGCAGCCGTGGCACACTCATGATGAGTCCCGCAAGCTCACTCCGGGCGCTCTCTATCCGGTCGAGGTCGAGATCTGGCCAACGAATGTCGTGCTGCCCAAGGGCTACCGTCTCACCCTGGTCGTGGAGGGGAGGGACTTCGCCCGGCGCGGATCCATCGGCTACAAAGGGCAATTTGCGACCACGGTCTACCGAGGCTCGGGTCCCTATCTGCACACTGACCGCGATCCCGTGCAGTTCGGCGGCACGGACACGATCGTCACCGGCCCAGCGCACGACAGTTACCTCCTGCTGCCGATCATCCCGACCTGACCATGCGACACAACGACGAGCGCATACCATCGGCTACAGCGCACCTCATGACGGTATGAACAAGTCACCGAGCATGCACAATTCACCTGTGTCTGAGATCCATCCGGACCCGCAGGACAGTCCCAAGGCGCCCCACGACGGAACGGTCTCACGGCGCGCCGTTCTTACAGGCTTGGGGGCCGCTTCGTACCTTGCTCTCGAGGCCGGCTCGCCGCGGTCATCGGACGGGCAGTCCCGCCGCTCGCCGCCATTTGCCTTGGGAATCCGCTCCGCCCGTGCGGGCGAAGAAGTTGGCGGCGGAATGATCGTGCAAAACGACGTGCCGATTCCCATGATGGATGGTATGAGCCTGCTCGCCAATGTGTATCGGCCTTCGGCTCCAGGCAGATATCCGGTCATCGTGACCATGAGTTCCTATGGCAAGGACGTGAGGCCGACTGCGGCGATCTCGGGTCAGCTTCTGCAGGAACTGAAATTCAATCCCGCGTTTTGTTCACAGGGCTCGAGCTGCAAGTATTTGACTTTTGAAACGCCGGATCCGCAGCGCTGGGTTCCGGATGGCTACGTAATCGTGAACGTCGACTCGCGGGGCGCGGGACGATCGCCGGGATACCTCGATCCGTACTCACCCCAGGAGACCCGCGATTATTACGACGCGATCGAATGGGCGGGCGTACAGCCCTGGTCCAACGGTAAGGTTGGGCTGCTCGGCCTGTCCTATTACGCGGTGGTGCAATGGCAGGTCGCGGCTCTGCGACCGCCGCATCTCGCCGCCATCATTCCCTGGGAAGGATTCAACGACTACTATCGGGAGGCCACGCATCAGGGGGGGATTCTCTGCACGAGCTTCTGGCACGATATCTGGTGGCCGTTGGTGAGCCGTGACCAACACGGCAACCCGAATGGCTTCATCAACGGCGCTACCGGGCGCCCCACCAGCGGTCCACCGCTTAACCCGCAGCTCTTGCCGGGCAATCGTGTACACTTGCTCGAGCAGTTTGCCGAACATGATCTGGACGACCAATGGATGAAGGAACGCTCGCCCATGCTCGAGCGTATCGAGGTGCCGTTGCTGTCCGCTGGCAATTGGGGCGGGCTCGGCCATCATCTACGCGGTAACACGGATGGCTATCAGCGTGCGGGCTCCAAGCAGAAGTGGCTCAACGTGCATGTAGGCCTGCACTTCGAGGCGTTCTACAGTCTGGAAGGCAATGTGCTTCAGAAGCGTTTCCTGGATCATTTCTGCAAGGGAGCCGACAACGGCTGGGATAGAGAGCCGCGCTTCAAGTACGTCGCACGCAATCCCTACGGGAATTCAGAGCGCAGCGCCAGCGACTTCCCCGTGCCGGGCACGCGCTGGACCCGGTACTTCCTCGACGCGAAAGGCGGGACGATGAGTCTACGCCGACCAGTCGTGAAGTCATCTGCCAGCTATCGTGCGATGGCGAGCGCCGGGGTCAGCTTCACCACTGCGCCCGTTGCGAGTGAAACCGAGATCACCGGTCCTGTGGCGGCGAGGCTGTGGGTAGCCTCCTCGACCGAGGACATGGATCTGTTCATCACGCTCCGTGCGTTCGCGCCAGACGGTAAGGAATTCACCTTCCAGGGCTCCGACGACCCCGCGGCACCCGTCACTCAAGGGTGGCTGCGTGTCTCACAGCGCAAGCAGGATCCGGCGAAGTCCCGACCCGGGCAGCCGTGGCACACTCACGACGAATCCCAGAGACTCACTCCCGGCGTCCTCTACCCCGTCGAGGTCGAGATCTGGCCGACCAACGTGGTACTGCCCAAGGGCTATCGGCTCGTACTGGTCGTCGAGGGTCAGGATTTTGAGAGGCCGGGTCCGCCCCCCATGGTGCGAGACGGCATCCCGTATGGCGGCTCGGGCTCCTACCTGCATACCGACCGCGATCCCGTACTGTACGGTGGAACCAATACCATCGTCACCGGTCCCTTCCACGACAGCCATCTGCTGTTGCCCATCATCCCTGCGAGCTGAGCGATCCGCGCGATGACAGTGTCCGATCCCGTGGCACCCACCGAGGAAAAGTCGGGCTCACAGCCGGCGCGGCCGGGCGCCGTCTCACGCCGGAGCGTGCTGGCCGGTCTCGGCGCGGCGTCGGTACTTGCAGTTGCGGGCACTTCGGTACGGGCATTCGGGGAAGCGAAAAAGCTCTGGCGCATCGACGTGCATCATCACATATCTCCCCCGGCATTCATTGCCAAGATCGTGGCGCTCAAGACGGGACAGACCCCGCTCATTGATTGGACGCCCCAGCAATCCATCGAGGACATGGACGCGGGCGGAGTCGAAATGGCCGTTCTATCGGTCAGCGAGCCGGGTGTGTGGTTCGGGAACAATGCGGTGGCACGCCACCTCGCGCGCAGCTGCAATGAGTACACCGCGAGGCTCGCAGCCGACTACCCCGGCCGCTTCGGCTCGTTTGCATCAGTGCCGCTGCCCGATACTGACGGCTCCCTAGCCGAGATCGCATATTCCCTCGATGTCTTGCACGCCCAGGGCATCTGCTTGCTCACGAGCTATGCCGGCATGTACCTCGGCCATCCGGCATTCGATCCCGTCCTGAAGGAGCTCAACCGGCGCGGCACCACGGTATTCGTCCATCCGGTGAGGCCAAGTTGCTGCAGAAACGCCCTCAGAGACGTACCTCCAACCATCATCGAGATGCCCACGGATACGACGCGCGCGATCGCAAATCTGCTCGTGCATGGCACCACGGCTCGCTTCCCCCGCATTAAATTCATTTTTTCACATGCGGGCGGATCGCTACCGATGCTCGCTATTCGAATACGTGACTTCGTACTCTCCACCCGTGCGGCTGACGCGCATCAACCGGGCCCGATCAGCGAGATGCGACGCTTTCACTACGATACCGCGCAGGCATTCAATCAATATGCGCTTGCTGCACTCACACGGCTTGTGCCGCTCAGTCAGATCGTCTTCGGTACCGACTTTCCTTTCGTGACAGCCGAAATGACGGAGCGAGGCCTGCGCGCCTTTGGCTTCTCTGCTAAGCAGCTGCGGCTCATCGAGCGCGACAACGCACTGGCAATATTGCCGACGCTGCGCGCGGTAATTCGGGCGCACCAAGACTGAAGTCGGAGCAGCGAATGTCGCTCTTTGCGGTAATCGGGCTTGACCGGCCTGACTCCTTGAGTAAACGACATGCCGAACTCCCCGACCACCGAGCTTATCTAAAATCGCATGACGAGCGCATGCTGTTGGTTGGTCCACTGCGGGACAAAAGTGGAAATTCCTGCGGGTCGCTGTACGTTTTCGAAGCCGATAGCGCGGATGAGATCGAGGAATGGCTCAGTCGGGAACCGTTCTTCAAGGCCGGTGTCTACGGCACCTTGCTCATTCGCCGCTTCGACCCGGTAATGACCCGGTTGCCATTGCGTGACTGGCTGGATGGCGCCGCCTCGCGCAAATGAGGTTGAAGGATCCGGATGAATGAGGCTTCGAATATCATGAAATTGCTGCGCTATGGATCTGCGGGCCACGAACAGCCCGGCATGCTCGACCCGCAAGGCACGATCCGCTCACTCGCTGCCAAGATACGCGACATCGGCCCAGAGCAGCTTTCGCCGGAGGGCCTGGCGTGGCTGGCGGAAATCGACCCCGCGACGCTTCCCGCAGTCCCCGCGAGGACGCGGCTCGCTGAGCCGTTCGCGGGGACTCGCAAGTTCCTCGCCATTGGACTCAACTTTGCGGACCACGCCGCGGAGGCGAATTTGCCGATACCGAACGAACCGGTTGTTTTCAGCAAGGCGTTGAGCTGCATCCAGGGTCCGAATGACGAGGTGATGCTGCCGAGGAATTCGACGAAGGGCGACTGGGAAGTTGAGCTCGGGGTAGTGATCGGCATGACCGCGCGCTACGTCGAAGAGAGGGACGCCATAAAGCACGTCGCCGGCTACGTTGTGGTGAACGATATTTCTGAGCGAGAGTATCAATTCGAGCGCGGCGGTACCTGGGACAAGGGGAAGGGGTGCGATAGCTTTGGCCCGGTTGGGCCTTGGCTTGTCACGCGTGATGAAATCGGCGATGTGCAGAGCCTCGACATGTGGTTAGAGCTAAACGGTAGACGGATGCAGACAGGAAACACGCGCACAATGATCTTCGGAGTCGCCAAGATCGTGAGTTACCTCAGCTGTTTCATGACTCTTGAGCCTGGCGATATCATTACAACGGGTACGCCGCCTGGGGTTGGAATGGGTCAGAAGCCCGAACCAGTTTACCTTGCCCCGGGCGACACGATGCGGCTCGGGATTGAGAAGCTGGGCGAGCAGACACAACGTGTCACTTCCTGGCACCGCAGGTGAAATGATCGCGGATTATTGAGGTTTGTGAAAATATAGTCCTCGCTCAGACGTAACGGAAGTACGGTGTACCCATGCAACGAGCGCGGGAGGTCTTGTCTACGCTGTGCCGAGTGAGATGCGCCGCCGGTGCGTCGAGCAAGAGGATGCCGGCCTGGAGCCGGGTCGTTGGCGAGCGGATCAGAATCGGGAGCGTCTGGCGGCAGGTATTGCAGGTGTAGCGAGCAGAGCAGAGCACATGAATTGATGAAATCGCCCTTGTGAGCCCGGAAGCTCGCCCGGATGAGTGCGATTGAGGTGCGCGATTGACGCAGCAAAAGTGTTTTTGGGGGCATGGCGCGCTCGACATTCACGTTGAGTTCTGCGTGCAGCCGCAGGTACCAGACGGTCACGTCGCGCTTGGGTGCGCAGCAGAGAGCAGCGAGCGGCAAAACCTTCTAGTAATGCTGACTACGCTCACGATGCGCGGGAGAGTGATCACGCGCACGCGACGTGCAGCGCACCAGAGGGTCTATGAGCATGCCGGATTCGCCGAGTAGGGGTGATCGCCGCTCTCGGGCGTGCGTATCCTTGACCTAGGTCGGTCTTTCAAGATCCGGGCTCGGATACGCTTCGAGTCGTGCTTCATGGTGTGCTCTGTCGATTTCGGAGTGAGAAGCCCAACCGATGGAAGAACATAATGACGTGCGCAGAGTGATAGTGAATGTCGAATTCGAGCATGAACAGCGAAACGATTCGCGGACAAGTTCACAGGTTCATTGGGAATCCGGCCGCGGCGGTGCTCTTCATCGGCCGCCGTCGCAGTTGCCTCGTGTGAGGCGCAGTCAGGCGTCGCAGCGGATTCGAGGCGACGCGTGGTGCCGTGGCAACCTGCGCGCTCGTGCAGGTTGCCGTCTTCAAGCGGTGGCTGTTGAGCCGATCCACGCCGAGCTGTCGAGTGACATTGTCGGGAGAAACGGACTCGGAGCGCAGACGCGCGGCGCTCAGCCGACGCCGAGTGAATTCCGTGGCGCACCGGGGAGACGTTTAGCGTTGCATTTCGGACACACGGAATAGGACTATGTTTAAGCAATCATTCGTAGTCGTCGTCCTCGAGCGGTAAGGTGCAATGGGCCACCTCACGCCGGGCATCGACAGCGGTTTGCATTTGACTCTGGAGACTTTGTCCATGACACGAACTGAATTTGCCATTCTGGGAGCAGGGGCTCTTGGCTCGATCCTTGCGGCGCATCTCGCGGCGGCTGGGCACGACGTGGTCGTGCTGGCACGCGGCGAACGGGCAAGGAACATCAATGAGCAGGGGTTGCGCATCAAGGGCCTCGCCCGGATCTCGGTCCATGTGCCGGTGATTATGGATCCGTCCGAGTTGCAGGCGGCAGAGATTTTGATCGTCGCGACGAAGACCCCCGGGACTCAGGCCGCGCTCGAGCGGCTGGGGCACGTCGAGGTGGGCGTGGCCTTCTCCGTTCAAAATGGAGTACTGAAAGACGAGCTACTGGCGCACGTCTTCGGTGGTGCGCACGTGCTTGGGGCCGTTGCGGACACGAGTGGCGAACTGCTCCCATCGGGTGAGGTGCTGTTCACACGTAACGTGAACCTGCCGCTCGGTGAACTCACAGGCGACACCGGTCGCGCGACCTGCATCGCGGGACTGATCGATGACACGGGCATCAGATCCCGTGCCGTGGCCGACATCGTCGCGAGGGAGTGGAGCAAGTTCACCGCCTGGGTCCCGCTCATGAGCCTGGCAGTTGTTACGAGATTGCCCACTTGGCGCTATCTCAGCGATTGTGACTGTGCTCTCGTACTCGTTCGGGTCACCCGTGAGATGGCCTGGCTCGCCGCGGCACTAGAGGTTACTCTCAGGGAGGAGGGGATACTGTTCCCGCTGGGCACCGTGGTCAAGGCTGAGGAAAAGGTGGCCGTGGAAGCAGTCCGGGCAGCCGGAGATCGATTGAGGTTGGACGCCCCGGACCACCGTATGTCGTCCCTACAGGATCTCGAATCCGGGCGCACGCTCGAGTTTGAAGAGACTGTGGGTGACGCGGTACGCAGGGCGTCGCAGCTACATCGGGCACTGCCGCTGCTTGAGGCTTTGTATCACTTGATGGCGGGAATCGATCGCGCACGGAGGATCACGGCATCCTGATCCGTTGACGAAGGCATAGGAGGCACTGTCCCGCAGCGGCCAGGACCCGCTGTTGCGGGGATGAGGAACTGGGTGATTCTGGGGGCTCGGGGAGCGCACCAAGTTTATGATAGAGCACGACGGTTGCGGACGAGTTTCGTGCGCATGCGGCCTGTGACCTCATTGTCTGTGCACAAGAGTCATCGCGCGCAAGGCGCGGACAGCACGGCGCGTATCGTGACCGTGCATATTCCGGCCAAGATAATCGTCGACTCCAGGCCATCGTGAACACCGTCCAGCAACGCACGCCGTGCCCTGCCGTGCGCCGGTCATTTCGGGTTGTCGGACCTAGTCTTTACTTGCAGCCGATAGCGGTGCAGTAGCGGTTCAGTGTAACCGTTCGGCTCCGATGCGCCCTGCAGGATGAGTGCGCGGGCCGCCTGGAAGGCGGGGCTAACCTCGAGCGAAGGCGCCATGGGTCGGTAGCAAGGATCGCCGGCGTTCTGAAGATCCACCTTTTCCGCCATGTGGCGCAGTGCCGCCTCGACGTCTTCTCGCGTGCACACCTGATGCATGAGCCAGTTGGCGATGTGCTGGGCGCTGATGCGCAGCGTCGCGCGGTCCTCCATCAGCGCGACATCGTTGATGTCCGGCACCTTCGAGCAACCGATCCCCTGATCGATCCAACGCACAACATAGCCGAGGATGCTTTGCGCATTGTTTTCGAGCTCGCGGCGCACCTGGCCGGCCGTCCAATTCTGGTCGCGAGCGATGGGAATCGTGAGAAGCTGATCAAGCTGCGGCGCGGGGCGGCCATCGAGCGCACGCTGGCGCTGAGGGACGTCGACCTGGTGATAATGGAGGGCGTGCAGAGTCGCTGCCGTCGGACTCGGAACCCAGGCAGTGCTGGCTCCGGAGTTTGGATGCGCAATTTTTTGTGCTAACATGTCGGCCATGCGGTCCGGCGCCGCCCACATGCCTTTGCCGATCTGAGCCCGGCCGGCGAACCCGCAGGCGAGCCCGATCGTCACGTTGCGCTCCTCGTAGGCTTGTATCCAGGTCTCACTCCGCATCTTCCCCTTGGGTACGACTGGACCGGCACGCATAGAGGTGTGGACCTCATCGCCGGTGCGATCCAGGAAGCCGGTGTTGATGAATGCGACTCGGTGTCTCAAAGCCGCGATCACGCCGGGGAGGTTCGCGCTCGTGCGGCGCTCTTCGTCCATCACGCCCACCTTGATGGTGTGGCGAGGCAGGCCGAGAAGATCTTCGACCGCATCGAAGAGCTGGTCGGTGAAGACGGCTTCTGCAGGTCCATGCATCTTGGGCTTAACGATGTAGATCGAACCCCTGCGGCTGTTGCGCAAGCGACTGCGCCCGTTGAGATCGTGCAGGGCAATGAGCGAGGTGACCGCGGCATCGAGAATGCCCTCCGGCGCCTCAGAGCCATCGGGCAGGCGCACGGCCGGCGTGGTCATGTGGTGGCCGACGTTGCGCACGAAGAGCAGGCTGCGGCCGGGTAGCTCGAAGCGCACGCCATCCGGGGAGAGATAATTGCGGTCAGGTCCCAAGCGCCGGGTGAGGGTCTTGCCCCCCTTCTCGAAGGTGGCAACCAGATCGCCTGTCATGAGGCCGAGCCAGTTCGCGTAGGCCGCCGTCTTGTCGTCCGCATCGACCACGGCGACCGAATCCTCTAGGTCGACGATGGTCGTGAGCGCGGACTCGAGTTCGATGTCGGCCAGGCCCGCAGGATCTGTTCTGCCGACGGGATGATTTCGATCGAGAACGAGTTCGATGTGCAGACCGTGATGGCACAGCAGCACGGCCCGTGGATTGCCGCGATCACCTCGGTAGCCGGAGAACTGCGATGGATGCGCGAGGGCGGGGGACAAGACGCCATCGATGACGGACCAGCCGGTTACTTCGGCGTGCCGGCCGTGGGCAAGCGGGGCAACCTGGTCGAGGAATTGCTTCCCGTAAGCGATCACTGTCGCTCCGCGCACCGGATCGTAGCCGCGCTGCGGCCCTGTGACGGGTGCGATTGCGTCAGTTCCATATAGGGCATCGTAGAGGCTTCCCCAGCGCGCGTTCGCTGCGTTCAGCGCAAAGCGAGCATTCAGTACGGGTACGACGAGTTGTGGAGCGGCGCCGACTACCTCGTCGTCGACGTTCGTTGGGTCCACTTGGAACGGCGTCGGTTCAGGATGCAGATAGCCAATGTTCGCCAGGAATGTGCGGTACGCATCACCGTCGAGCACCTGACCACGGTGCCGCTCGTGCCAAATGTCAATTTTAGTCTGCAGATCATCCCGGATCGCAAGAAGCTGGCGGTTCTGCAGGGTGAAGCGCGCAAAGAGCCCGCTCAGACCGGCCCAGAACCGCTCGGGCGAAACCGGCAAGTTCGGCAGTACCTGTGCTTCAATGAAAGTTGCCAAGACATTGGAGACGATAAGTCCGGCGCGATCGACGTTGGCTGACACGAAACCCTCCGATCAGCTCATCGGGCTGGAACTGGTGCGTAGAGCGGCGGGCGTGGGCCCTCCCGTCGCCCAATCGAGAAGCTCGACGGTGTGTACGATCGGAACAGCAATGCGCGAGCGCATGTGGGTCGCGCAGCCTATATTGCCGGTCGCAACGACATCAGCCCGCAGAGTCACAATGTTGCGGGCCTTGCGCTCGCCCAGCCTAGCGGCGAGTTCGGGCTGGAGAATGTTATAGGTGCCGGCGGATCCGCAGCAGAGGTGGGATTCCGCTGGCTGTTGCACCCGGAAGCCGGCGGCGCTGAGCAGGGTGATCGGGGCTTTCGCGATCTTCTGGCCGTGTTGCATGGAGCAGGCTGATAGGTAGGCGACGTTCAGCGCCGGTGTCGTCCGCGGATGTCGCGGTAGGCCGGTTTCGGCCAATACCTCCGTGACGTCCTTCGCGAGCGCCGTGACAGCAGCCGCTGTCTGCGCGTACGCGGGATCGTCGCGCAGCATGAAGGCATAGTCTTTGATCGTCGTGCCGCAGCCCGAGGCTGTGACGACGATCGCATCCAGTCCGACCTGGATCTCGCGGTTCCACGCTTCAATGTTGCGGCGCGCCGCCGTGAGCGCATCGTAATGGCGTCCCAGATGGTGCGTCAACGCCCCACAGCATCCCTCACCGTCCGCGAAGTGCACATCGAACCCCGCACGGGTAAGGAGACGAATTGTGGCGGCGCGGATTTGTGGCGCCAGCACGCTCTCAACACACCCGCGCGCAAGCACAACGCGTCCGCATCGCTTTGCCGACGCATAAGCATGCTGGGCCGGCTCTTCTGGCGGCACGCGTGGTGGAGTCAGGCTCAGCATGGCTCCGAATGAACGCGTCGCGGCGAATTTCCACAGCAGGGGCTGAAGCCAGCGGACGTGGCACGCAAGCTCGAGGGTCGCGCGCATCCGGTGCGGGTAGGGCAGGACCCGCGCTAGGAGTCCGCGCAGGAAGCGTTCGCGCGTCGAACGCCGGTAGTGCGCTTCGACGTAGCGTCGCGCGTGGTCGATCAGGTGCATGTAGTTCACACCGGAGGGACAGGTGGTCATGCACGAAAGGCAGGACAGGCAACGATCGATGTGCTTGACGACCTCCGTCGTGGGCTCTTGGGCTTGCTCGAGCATCTCCTTGATGAGGTAGATGCGTCCGCGGGGACTGTCGAGCTCGTCACCGAGCAGGACGTACGTCGGGCACGTGGCAGTGCAGAACCCGCAGTGCACGCACGTGCGGAGGATCGCTTCCGATCGCGCCGTGTCGGCATGGAGGAGCGCATCGGGCGAAAAGTGGGTTTGCATGGCGGTCAGGTAAATCGTGCTGGGTCGAGAATGTGTGCGGGATCGAACGCCTGCTTCAGGCGCGCGCATAGAGCCGCGACGCCTGGAGGCTCGGGATGCCGCGCCGGATATGCTTTGCGGACCTCAAGCGGGGCGCGCAGCAAAGTCGCGTGACCACCGAATGGTTCCACGATCGCGCGCACATCCGTCGAGGCGGGCGCTCCCGCCCAAATCAAGGCTCCGGCCCAATCGAAGAGCCAGCAAATACCGCACCCGCTCAGGGCTTTGGCAAGTTCTGCGGCGCGCGACGGTGCAATGTGCGCTCTCCATACCGTCTCGGCTCCGCGCATGAGCTCGGCATCACGGATGGCACTCCAGAAGGTCTGCGCAGCATCTTCCGTCATGTGCGCAGCATCACCAAAGTCGGCGAGTCGCTCGCGCATGCGAGCCACGCGTGCACCGACCGACTCAGGGAACCCCTCGAGCCGCAGGGCCGTTATCCCTGCCCTACCACATTCGGATTGAGCGGGAATATGTGCTGCAGCCGCAACCGCAAAGGGTGACCCCACGGCGTCCGCCATCGCACTGATGGCTGCAGTGGGCGACAGGCCATACAAGGCGATCGTCGCGGCCGAGTGCGGCCGCGGTACCACCTTGAGTGTCAGCTCGGTGAGGACGGCGATTTGTCCCCACGAGCCGGCCATGATTTTCGCTACGTCATATCCCGTCACGTTCTTAACGACTTTGCCACCCGCCTTGAACATCTCGCCCCGGCCGGAAAGGGCTGCGAAGCCGAGCAGGTGATCGCGTCCAGCTCCGGCGGACACACGTCTGGGACCGGCGATGGCCGCCGCGACGACGCCACCGATCGTGGCCGACCCGCGAGGGTTGCCGAAGACTGGGCTGAGATCCCAAGGCTCGAAGGCCAGCATCTGGCCGTGGCCCTGCAGCAGCACCTCGAGTTCACGCAGCGGGGTGGCCGGTTTCACCGTGAGGACGAGCTCCGTGGGGTCATAGGCGACGAGCCCCCGCAGCAGGCTCAAGTCAACGAGGGTGGTCTCGCGGCCCGGAGCTCCCACGTCGCGCAGAGTACCCCCCGCCCGGAGCTCGAGCGGGGTGCCCTTCTGCGCCGCGTCGGCTACTAGGGCGCACAGATCCTGCGCGTCGGCGGGGCGGATGACTTCGGTCACGCTCACCCTCAGAATCGCGGCAGCTCCGGGAAAGGTAAAGCGCCCTGATGAACGTGCATCCTGCCTAATTCGGCGCAACGGTGAAGCTGCGGAAACATCTTTCCCGGATTCAGGCGCAAGAGCGGATCAAATGCGCACTTGATCCGCTGCTGATGCGCCAGATCCGTCTTGGTGAACATGATCGGCATCAGATCGCGCTTTTCAACGCCCACACCATGCTCTCCTGTCAGCACTCCGCCCACCTCGACGCACACCTTCAGGATCTCGGCGCCGAACGCTTCGGCGCGCTCGAGCTCCCCCGGCGTGTTGGCATTGTAAAGTATCAGCGGGTGGAGGTTGCCGTCGCCGGCGTGGAAGACGTTGGCGACGCGAAGCCCAAAGCGCGCCGAGAGCGCGGCGATGCGGCTCAGCACTTCAGCCAACCGGCGGCGGGGAATCGTCCCATCCATGCAGTAGTAATCCGGGGCCAGTCGGCCAACGGCCGGGAACGCCGCCTTGCGGCCCGCCCAGAACGTCAGGCGCTCACGCTCGTCCGCAGACACGCGCCAGGTTGTGGCGCCCTTGGCGCGAGCGATGCCACCCACCCTTTCAGTGAGCAGTGTGCATTCTATCGGTGGACCGTCGATCTCGACGATCAGTACCGCCTCGGCGTCGAGCGGATAGCCCGCTGCCACGAATGCCTCAGCGGCATGGGTCGCCGTTTTGTCCATCATCTCCATCCCCGCCGGAATGATGCCTGCGGCGATGACGGCCGACACGCACTCGGCCGCGGTCGCGATGCTCGGAAATCCGAGCAGAATGGCGCGCGCACACTCGGGAACGGGCAATATCCGCAGAGTCACTTCTGTGACTACCCCAAGGAGGCCCTCGGAACCGACGAGGAGGCCGAGTAGGTCGAGTCCGGCGGGCTCGAGGTAACGGCCTCCCAAGCGGACGATTTCACCGTCGGCAAGCACTATCTCTGCACCGAGCACATTGTTCGTCGTCATCCCATACTTCAGGCAATGGACGCCCCCGGAATTCTCGGCCACGTTGCCGCCCACGGTACAGGCGATTTGACTCGAGGGGTCGGGCGCGAAGTAAAAGCCTTTCGCCGAGACAGCCTGTGTGACGCCCAGATTAGTGACCCCGGGTTGCACCACCGCCACACGGTCGGTGAAATCGATCTCGAGCACGCGATTCATTCTTGTCAGACCGAGCAGGACGCCATCGGCTAGGGGCAGTGCGCCGCCGGAAAGCGATGTCCCCGCGCCTCGCGGAACGATCTTCACACCGGTGCGGTGGCACCACGAGAGGACTGCCGAGACCTGCGCCGTGGTCTCGGGCAGCACCACCACAAGCGGAGGTTGACGATACGCTGTCAGTGCGTCGGTCTCATAGGCCTTGAGTTCGCGGGCATCGCTAATGACGCCATCGGGAACGATCGCGCTCAACTGCGCGGCGATCGCCCGTTGGCGAGCGACTATCTCCTGATCGATCGGCGGCATGCTCAGCGCCATTTCTGGACTCTCCCGATTGCGCCACGTGAATGCGAGTCCGTGCGGCTTCGAAGCGATGGACGGGCAATGAAATGGTTGACGCTCCGTGCACCGGCCGCCGACGTCATCTCAGCGCCCCTGTGGTCCGCAATACCTAGTCCAGCCGTGCCGTACCAACGCGTAAATAAATAACGGTATCACGTATTTTGCCTATGTGCTATGCTGCTTCGGCATGGAGGCTGCGCTTTCCGAGTTGACGCGAAAGCTACGTTCGATCTGGCCACACCTGGACGAGCGCACTCGCCGCCTGATGGCGGCGAATGAAGCGATGAGCTTGGGCTACGGCGGAGTGTCGCTGGTACACCGGGCGAGCGGCCTGTCGCGCAAAGCGATCCTCAAGGGTATGCGGGAGATCCGTACGGGCGAAGCGCTGATGCCGGGGCGGATTCGCCGGCCCGGAGCGGGACGAAAGTCCGTTACGGTTTCCGATCCCGAGCTGCTCGAATCTTTGGACAAGATGATAGAGGGGCACACCCGAGGGGATCCGGAGTCGCCGCTGCGCTGGATCTGCAAAAGCACGCGGGTGATCGCCGGCACCTTGAGCGCGCGTCACCATCCGGTCAGTCACATGAAGGTGGCGC
>JAJZLX010000527.1 GCA_021850555.1 Pseudomonadota bacterium
CGCGCCGGTGAGCCGCCCGTCGGCGGTGCGGATCGGGGAGGCGGACAGCTCGATCGAGCGCTCGCTGCCGTCGTTGCGGGCGACCAGCAGCGCGCGCCGGCCGAGATTGACCGCGGTACCGCTGGCGAGGGTCTGGCGCAGCGGCTCGGCCAGCAGCCGGCGGTCGCCTTCCTCCACCAGGCTCACCACGTCCTCGAAGGCCCTGCCGACGGCCTGCCCGGGCGGCATCGGCGCCAGACGCGCGGCCGCGGCGTTGAGATAGGTGACCCGACCGTCGCGATCCGTGGCGACGACCGCCTCGGAAAGCAGGTCGAGCGCCGTGAGATGCCCGGCAACGCCGTCCCCGCGCGCGCCAGCCTCGGGCTTCGCGCCGAGCCCCTCCGGCAGCACCTCCGTGCCGGTCACCAACAGCGCCGGACCGTCGTACTCGAAAGGGGAGATGAGCAGCTCCAGCCGGGCCATGCCGCCGGGAAGCGGCAGGTCCACTTCGTAGCGATCGGCCACCGCCTCACCGGCGAGGTGGCGGCGGATGTTGTCGGCCACGAGCTCCGCGTACTCCGGGGCCACCCACGCGGCGAGCGGCCGGCCCGTGATCTGCCCGGGATCGGCCCCGAGCAGCCGGGCGAGCCGGTGATTGGCGTACACGATGACGTCCCGATGCACCAGCACCGGCTGCTCCACGCGCTCGGCGAGCGCCGCGAAGCGGCCGTCTTCGGCCGGGGCCGCCCGCGTCTCGGGCGCCGGCGGCGGGGCGCTCATCAAGCGATTGACCGCGTCGATCAGCTCACCGAGCTCCGGGCCGCCGTGACGAGCGGCGTCGATGCGCTCGGCGGCGCGCCCGGGCGGCAACTGCTCGAGCCGGTGCGCCAGCTGTCCGAGGGTGCGCCGCTCGAGGCGCCGCGACCGTTCCGCACGCAACAGGAGTAACGCGGCGGCAAGAAGCGCCAGGAACAGGCAGAGGGCCCATACGATCGACATTCAGCTCAGCTTCCCTCGGGCGGCTGCGTCCAGGCGGCTGCGCAACTTATTGATTATTTCCATACCGGGCACTGCCGGGCAGCATAGCGCACCACCCTGAGCGTTCCAGCCCTATTTCACCATATCTCGTCGCAAATTCGCTTGGCACGCGCGCCGAAAACCCGTAATTTTCCCCCACCCTCGGGAACCCCCGGGCAACCCATTGATTCAACCGGAGCCTTCATGACCATGCCGGCCGCCGACGCGCGCGAGCAGATGATCGAGCAACAAGTACGCGCCTGGGACGTTCTCGACCCGCGCGTCCTCGAGACCTTGCGCAGGGTGCCGCGCGAGCCGTACGTGCCGGCACGGTACCGCTCGCTTGCATACGCCGACATGGAAGTGCCTCTGCCCGCGGGCCAGCACATGCTCCGACCGAGCGTCGTCGGCAGATTGCTGGCGGCGCTGCGCCTGGCCGGCGGCGAGCGCATCCTCGAAGTCGGCACCGGCTCGGGATTCGTCACCGCGTGCCTGCGGGCCGCCGGCGGCCCGGTGCTCTCGCTGGAGATCGTGCCGGAACTCGCCGACATGGCGCGAGAGAACCTCGGCAAGCAGCACGTGCGCGACATCGAGGTCATCAATGCCGACGCGCTGCGCCATGAGCTGACGGACCGGTTCGACGCCATTGCCCTGACCGCATCGATGCCGCGCTACGACACCCGCTTCCAGGAACACCTTGCCGTGGGCGGACGGCTCTTCGTCGTGGTCGGAGAGGCTCCGGTGATGGACGCGCGTCTGGTGCGCCGCGTCGCGAACGACGCCTGGACCACTGAGAGCCTGTTCGAGACCGTCATCGATCCGCTGGCGCGCTTGGCGCCTACGGAGGAGTTCGTCTTCTGATCCGCGCGGCCCGAGTCTGCGGCCTGGTGCGGTGAACTCGGGTCGGAGCGCACAATTGACTCCCCCAGGCGTGCAACCTTGCGACGCCCGCTGTGTTCTTAGGGACGCACATGCATACCAGTAAACGTCATCGCATCCTGGCGCTTTGCGGCACGGCTCTGGCGCTGGGCTTCCCGGCCGCCGCCTCGGCCACGAACTTCCTCCAGGTCTACCAGCAGGCCCTGCTGAACGACCCGGCCTACCTGCAGGCGCACGCCACCTACATGGCCGCCCGCGAGGCGCGTCCCGAGGCCTTCGCGGTCCTGCTGCCGCAGATCAGCGCCTCTGCGGGCGAGAACTGGGATCACACCAGCGGGGTGTCGTACAGCCTCGGCAGCCGCTCGAGCGGCGCCCTGTACGCGCTGCACGAGCCTTCCACCTCGAACACCACCGGCCAGAGTTGGAGCCTGAACCTCAGCGAGAATCTGTTCTCCTGGACGGACTGGATGAACTTCAAGGCCGCCGACCGCCAGGTGGCCGAAGCGCAGGCCAACTACGAGGCCGCGCAGCAGGGACTGATTCTGACCACGGCGCAGGCTTACTTCGGTGTCCTCGCGGCGGTCGACACCCTGCACGCGCAGCAGTCCTCGCTGAAGGCCCTGACGCTCGCGCTTGAGCAGGCCCGGGAGGAATTCAAGGTCGGCCTGATCCCGATCACCGATGTCGAGCAGGCACGCGCCGCGCGCGACGCCTCCGCCGCACAGGTGATCACCGACGAGCAGGCGCTCTCGGCCGCGGAGGATCAGCTGCAGGTGATCACCGGCCGGCTGTACATCACGCTCGCGGAGCCCGGCAAGAACCTGCCGCTCGCCACACCCCATCCGGCCGACCAGCACGCGTGGGTGCAGACCTCGCTGCGGCAGAACCTGACTCTGATCGCGACCCGCTTCGCGGCCGACGCCGCCGATTACAACGTGCGCGCCGCCTACGGCAGCGATTTGCCCTCGATCAGCCTGGTGGCGAGCCGATCCTACAACGGCAACGACGTCAATCAGACGGTGTTCGGCCAGGTGTTCCGCGGCCTCCCCAACAACAGCGCCAACCGGCAGATCGGCATCGAGTTCTCCCTGCCGCTGTTCAGCGGCGGCGGCGACGAGGCGCGCA
>JAJZLX010000618.1 GCA_021850555.1 Pseudomonadota bacterium
TCCGGGCGGCGATGACGATCGCGACCTTGCGGACGGGGATGGCGGGCGCATTGGTATCGCTTTTCCGCGGCGGCAGGATCAGCAAGAGCGCCGGATACCAGAAGTAGCTGTAAAGGGCTGCGATGACGCAGAACCAGAATAATGCTTCCATCATCCTCTCAGAGACCCGTATCTGGAGTTATTGAAGCGCCGGAATAGACGGCTCGACGCGCTCGGATCTCGAGGCATTCGCCGCTTCGGACCATGCCGATAGCATGACCAGCGCCCAGATCTCGTTTGCCGCAGGGCCGCGTTGCGCGAGGTAGTCGTCCCAGAGCCGGCGGATGGGTGCGTGACGGACCGGGAACATGGCCTCGAACGCCGTATCACCGAGCATGTCTCCAGCCCAGTCCTTGAGCGGACCCCGCAGCCATTTGTCGATGGGCACGGTGAATCCCATCTTCGGCCGTTCGATCAGCGAGCGCGGAATATATCGATCCAGGATCGCCCGCAGCAGCCACTTGGTTGTGCTACCGCGCAGCTTGACGTCGTCCGGTAGCCTCCAGCTGAACTCGACGAGACGGTGATCGAGCAGCGGCAGGCGCGTTTCCAGGCTGGTGGCCATACTCGCCCGATCCACTTTAGCCAGATTGTCGTCCGGCAGATAATTGATCTGGTCGGCCAGCAGCATCGACGGCAAGTCGTCCCCGAATTGCGCCGGCCAGTCACGTGGGGGCGCTTCCGCACCCCCTTCGAGACCCGAGGGCTCGGTCCACCAGGAGGTCAGGCGGAGATAGCTCTCGGTGAATGTCCTGGACGTCAGTATGCGGGCGAGCTTGCGGCGGGCATCGGCTGAGCCGACCTGGCTGCCCAATCGCGCCAGCTTTCCCGTCAGCCAGCCGCCCGGTAAGCCGCTGCTCGAGAGGAACTCGGCCAGGCGCCGCCGCAGGGGCGGTGGTAGCCATTGTGTCCGGCGCCACGCCTTGGGACCCAGGACGTACCGATTATATCCGGCGAAAAGCTCATCTCCGCCATCCCCGGAGAGCGCCACGGTGACCTGGGTGCGCGCCAGCTGGGAGATCAGATAAACGGGAAAAAACGATCCGTTGGCCGTCGGCTCGTCCATGCACCGGACGATCCAGGGCACTTGCGCGATGATGTCCTGCTCGCGACGGGGGAATTCCTCGTGACGGGTGCCGAGGTGGTCCGCGATGGCGCGCGCATGGCGGGACTCATCGAACCGCGGATCATCGAAAGCAACGGTGAACGTGCGCACCGGCTGCGAGGACTGATGCTGCATCACCGCGGTGACCAGGGAAGAATCGATCCCGCCGGACAGAAACGCCCCAGTAGGGACGTCGGCGTGCATCTGCGCCCGCACGGCCTGACGCAACAATTCCTCGCCTTGGTCGATGGCCGCACTGTGATCCATGATCAGGGACTTCCGTCCCTGCGTCGCGGCGTGCCGACAGCTCCAGTAACGATGGGGTCTCAGCTCGTTCGGGCTCGATGCTTCCCTTGGCTGCGGCCAGTCAGCCGTTAACCGCTGATCGCGGTCGGCGCGGACGGTGAGCACCTGTCCCGGTGGAAGCTTGAAGATGCCCTCGTATATCGATAGCGCTCCGGATACGCAGCCGTCGCGCAGGTACGAGCTTGCCGCTTGAGTGCAGATTCGCGCATCGAAGCTCGGTATCGCCCGGAACGCGCGCAGTTCCGAGGCGAAGAACAGATGTCCGAAGACCTCGCCCAGATACAGGGGCTTCTCGCCCATGCGGTCGCGGGCCAGGTGCAGAACCCGATCCCGCGCATCCCACACGGCGAAGGCGAACATGCCGACGCAGCGACTTAAGGCCTGGTCTATGCCCCACTGCGCAATGGCTGCCAGGAGCACTTCTGTATCGCTTTCGCCGCGGAAGACGTGACCCAAGCCCTGCAACAGGGGGCGTAATTCCCTAAAATTATAAATTTCGCCGTTGAACGTTATCCGGAAGCGCCCCGCGTACTCCATGGGCTGGCGGCCCGTATCGGTAAGATCGATGATCGCGAGACGTTTGTGCGCGAGGGCAATCCGCTCTGAAGGGCTGCTCCAGAGACCTGATCCGTCCGGACCACGGTGTGTCAGGCGTTGCGCCATACGCTCGACGATCCGATCCAGCGGATCGGACAATCTGCCGGGAGTAGAATTCAGCGCTACGGCTCCTGCGATTCCGCACATGCTGTATGGCGTCCAGTATGAAGCCCGGGTCGGAAGGAACTCTGCTGATACGCAGATATAATATCTGAATTACCCCGGACAATCCTGCGCAAGTATCCTGGCGGCAAGGCGTGAAACCGGTCGAGAGGGCCGAAATGAAATCGATCTTGATCCTGCTGCACTGCCAATCGAATACCGGGTATGCGATAGGGCCCCTGGAGAAAACGTTCTACGACATGGCGGGGGAGCTGTGTGATCATGACTCTTCACGGATCCATTTTGCCTATCCATCGATGAGCAAGGGGCCGTCACCCACGCTTCCGGCCGACTTCACCCAATACGCGATAATCGATACCGCGCGGACCGATGCCGAACACGGTCTGGCAGCGGAGCACTATATTCGTGATCATGACATCGACACGATCTTTGGCTTTGACCAACCTGTCCACCTGCCAATATACAGATATTTTCGCCGCGGCGGTGTCCGGCACTTCATCTCGTATTGGGGCGCGCCCATGAGTTCGATGAACAACTGGGCGATCAGGTTCGTCAAGAGAATTGGGGTGAGGTTGCGCAAGCTTGGACCCGACCACTACATCTTCGAGTCGAGGGGAATGGGTGAACTGGCAATAAAAGGGCGCGGCATACCTTCGCTAAGAGTCAGCATCGTGCCCCTGGGCGTTGATGCTGTCCGATTCAGACCCGAGCCGCGCGACGAGCGGTACGTGTATGAACAAATGGCGATTCCGAGGCAAAGGCGGATTTTCTTCTACTCCGGTCACATGGAACCGCGCAAAGGCGTCGCTGTGATCATGAGCGCCGCGAATCGTCTGAGCGAATCCCGCGAGCAGGACGACTGGCATATATTGCTGTGCGGGAACAAAGGAGATGAGAGTCTCCAGTATGAGCAGATGCTCACAGCAGAGGCGCGCGCGCGCGTGACATTCGCGGGCTACCGCTCCGATTTGGAAATACTGTGTCGTGGCTGCTACGCCGCGATGATCATGAGTACGGGATGGGATTCATTCCCACGAACGGGAATGGAAGTTCAAGCCAGCGGTCTACCTCTGATCGTATCCAACCTCAGGGGTATAAACGAATCCGTGCAGGACGGCGTGACCGGTCTGATTTTGAAAGCGGGCGACAGGGACGCGCTTGCGGGTGCAATGCGCCGTCTGCTGGACGATCGCGCATGGAGAGATCAGCTCAGCCGACGGGCTCGCTTACGGATTGAGACGGATTTCACGATCGATAAGCAGCTTTCGACGTTGATTAAGGTCGTTCGACATATCGTGTTGTAGACGTCACTGATGCATCGACCGGGAATATTCTCTGGGTGACCATGAGGAGCGCGCGTCTACGAACCGGTAACTTGGACGCAAGCCCCAAGAAATCAATAGACGTGGATCCGTTCAAGGATTTCTCAGTAATCGGAGCCGGAAGTCGTTGACGATCTTTGCACGCGAGCGATCGCGCGTCGCCAGAGGTTGGTAAGCACCCCGAAGCCGTGACCTGCAAAGTAAGCATAACCGACCGCGAGCAGAGGTATGGCCATATGCCAGTCACGCGGTGATTGCCGGATGCGTTTCGCGGCGAAGAGGAGGGGCGGTACAAACTGGAGCACGAGGTCGGCGCCAAGTGCGCTAAGGGATTTGAATCCCGGGTTGAGCAGGGCGGCCGCGATCAGAACGGGTGCGGCGGCGGATGCCGTCAAAAACAGAAAAGTTAGAATCAACGTTAGATCAAATTCCGTTCGGACTTCAATGTGGTGGCTGCCATGCCAGATTTCCTTCTTCAGGACATTCCACCAGGTTTTAGGGTATCCGTGATGTACGATGTGACAATCGGAAGCGGACAACAGTGCGAGTCCTCGGGAGCGAATCCGGTTCGACATATCGTCATCTTCACCGGAAACGAGGTCCTCGTCGAATCCTCCCTCGTGTCGAAGCAGAGATGCCCGGGCGATGAAACTGGAGGTTGCGATGGTCTTCACATGGCGGACATAACCAGGGCCGGTTGCGCTAGGGGCGAGAGATCTCTCGACCCATGTGCCCTCAGCAGATGACAGGCAAGGTCCCCCTACTGCACCTATGCTGTCGTC
Source organism: Pseudomonadota bacterium (assembly GCA_021850555.1). Next base: position 4,275 of record JAJZLX010000618.1, read on the forward strand.
GGACACAAGAAGGCGGATTGCGGTTTGGAGCCATGTTGCCGGAACGGAGCAGTCTCCGTCGACGTAGGCGACGAACTCGCCTTTCGCGGTGGCAAGGCCGGCATTTCTGACGGAGCCTATCTTTCCGGTGGAGATAGGCAGCACCCGGGCGCCGGCGGCGTGCGCCAACTCTGCGGTGCGATCAGTTGAGGAGTGGTCTACGACCAATAACTCGAGCATTTCGCGCGGCCACTTGGTTTTCCTCACGGACTCTATACATTTCCCAATGTATCGCTCCTCATTGTGCGCCGGTATGATTACCGATACGTATGGGCTCGTAGAGCGTGGGTGAGCGCTGTTCATCCGTTCAGCCTGAACTCGTCTGAATATAAAAGTGGGATTATAATAACCATATACCGTTGCGCGTTGCGACGAACACCGCGGCGCATTGGAGCTGGCGGGGTTGTGGCATTGCCGGGCACGTTGGGGGCCGGGTGTGAATCACGGAGCGAAGATCTGCGAACAGTCGCTCATGATCGTCGAACGAAAGCGCGTATTTTCTGGCGCCTTCCGAAAGGCATTGTCCTAGAGCGCCATTGCCCCGCATTCGGCACGGCGCATCGCGCAAGGCATAGAGGGCTCCAGGGGGAAGCGTTACAGCGAGATCCTTGTGCAAGATGTCTTCTGTTGAAGCGCCTCGGGTGATTACAACCGGCTTGCCGAGAATTATGGCCTCCAGGTAAACCCTGATGCCGGCGGTCTGGATCACTCCGACAATTATGCAAACGACCACTACTTCCCCGGTGATTTTGGGTGCCTTATTCCGGGCGGGCGGCAATGACGACGGCGAACTTGTGGACGGCGAACGGAGCCAAATTGCAGCCGGCATTCCGCGGCGACATGATAAGTTAAGAGCGCCGGGTGCCAGAAATAGCTGCCGGTGGCTACGATGGTGCGCAGCCAGAAGAGCCCCTCCAGCATGCACTCGCGACTTCGTGCTCGTCGCCACCTATGAGAGTCGCGGAAAAGTCTCGTAGATCGCAAATCCGGTGCCGTCGAATTACGCTGCTTGCGAAATCATTGCGCCCTCAAGCTAGAACGATCGCCTTATTTCTCCCGTTTTCGATATCCTCGGAAGAGTACGTGGCAGGCTAAGATCTTCGCCCAAAGTGAGCATGATAACGCATCTGGTATTCGCTTCTCCTGCCCTCCCGTCGCCGGAAAAACCATTCTACGGAGAAACTACCATTTCATCCATTCACTGGCCAGAATTCATGGGTTTCGTTTTCTTGGATCCACGCGGTGGACGATTTCCAAGGCTCTCTCGGTAGAAGGGTCGCCGGGCGCATTCTGAAGACTGGTAACGTCTGCGTCCCTGCGGGCGCGATGGGTCGTTTGCTTGGCGATCGCGGATGCAGAGATCAAGTGAGCAGGCAATCGCGCTATCGAATTGAGTCCGAATTTACGAGCAATAGGCGGCTTTCGAGACTGCTTGATGCAATAGGGCCGGTTGCGGCTGAGAAATCGTGATGCCATCACCAAAGACAAATCGCTTGGAACACGAAATATGGTCGATTCTTTGAATCACGACCCGCATGGCATCGCTGCCGATGGGGCAGATGGTCACGATGTTCGTGATGTGGTGTTCGTCGCGAAGTTTGATCTTGAATACCCATCGTCAGGAAATGTACAACAGATTCAATTTGAGCTCCCCCCCATCAGAAATCTTCGGTTTGTTGTATCCATTCTGAGCAATCTGTGGAAAGTCAGAAATGGGACAGCCATTTTTGTATCGATCCCCGGGGGCGCCGAACTGCTATTTCTGTTCATGGCGAAAATGCTGTATCGACGACGACTGAGCACGTTTACGTTTGATCTGTTACTGAGGGCTCCGGAGACTCGATTGGAACGATTGTCGGCGCGCATGAAGCGCCTGTTGCTACGGGCGGTTGATGTTTTCATCTGCGTGCACAAGGATGTCAGCGGGTACGCGCGGACGTATGGAATTCCGCCAGACCGATGTGAATACGTGGCATTCAAACCAAACAATTGGGATCTAGAGAGCGCCGTAGTTTCGAGGGACGGTGATTATGTCGTCGCTCTCGGAGCAAGTCATCGTGACTACCGGATACTGATCGAGGCTGTGAGGGATGTGGGGATACCGGTCAAGATCATCTTGCCGAGGGAGAGGATCACGATGCACAACGCGGATCTCGGAGACTCGCCGTTGCCGGCCAATGTAGAGCATTTGGAGGAGCACGGCGGCCGCCTGGGATGGAACCGGTATATGGCGGAGAGCAGACTGGTGGTGATTCCCATCCTCCCCGGCGTGATCCAACCTGCGGGAGTGAGTGTCTACCTCGAGGCGATGGCCCTTGGAAAGCCGGTCGTGATCACACGTGGTGCGTCCACCGAAGGCATTCTCGATGAACGCTTGGCAGTGCTTGTGCCGCCGGGGGATGCGCAAGCGCTTCGGGCGGCTATTGTTGAGGTTTGGAATGACGCGGCATTGAGGCGGAGTCTGGGAGCGGCGGCAAGAGCATACGCGCGGTCGCTCGGTGATCACAAGAGATTAGTCGCGGATATACGTGATGTAATTCAAAGAAAACTTCGCGCGGAGGCAGTGAGAAGATGACGGACGAGACGGCGCAGATTGCGCATCATGCTGGAGTGCTGCGGTCCATTTCAAAATGCTATGACGACATGGTTGGGTCCCGACGGAACGGGTCATCGTATGGCCTCGCGTCAGTGTTACGTGGAGGTTTATGACGTCATCTCAGAGTATAGATCCACGAACCGCTGCGCTCCCACGTGGGGGTCGTACGTGGCGGATACGCGTTTGTGTCCGGCTATTCCCATGGATTTGGCCTTTGCGGGATTCTGCAGCAATTCCGTGATTTTCTCGGCCAGAGCTATGGTGTCGTTCGGATCTACGATATATCCCTCGGTTCCGTCGGTGATGATTTCGGGCGCCGCCCCGAAGGCGGAAGCAATTACAGGCCGGGCCTGGGCCATGGCTTCAATGAGGACCATGCCGAACGGTTCGGGGCTGGTCGAGGCGTGTACGACTATCGAGCACTGCCGGTAGTAGCGCGTGACGTCGGTTACTCGGCCGGTAAATTCGAATCGATCAGCAAAGTCAGATGACTGCGCCAATTCTCGACACTCTTGCATATAGCGTGGGCTTCCATCGGATTGGTCGCCGACAATCAGCACCCTTGTTTCTGGAAAATTTGGCAGTACCTTGAGCGTGGATAGTAGAAATTGTTTCTGGCCTTTCCACTGAGTCACGCGGCCGAAAATGCCGATGACCGGTCTTTCCGGCATCGGCGGTGGGGTGCTGTCCGGAGGCTGATCGACGAAATTCGGTATTGTCCGGATGCGCTGCGGATCGATGCCCACCCTAATGGCGGAGTTCGTCACGTCCACAGAGACTGAAACGAACTGCTTGACGTGAAGAAAGTTCCGCCGCGCGCTTCGTTCCAGGTGTCCCGCCACGTGGCCATGCAGGTGATAGATGATCGGTATGCGTAGCAGGCGGGCGGTCCATAAGGCCTCCATCGAGAAATTGTTTATGTGCATGATGTCGACCCGATGACGTCGACAAAGCAAGGCCAGTCGTGCCATGTACGGAATATTCCCAATGATTCCGCCAACGATGACAGTCAGCTCGATGGTGCGCCGGAGAGGTTTCCATTTTATTTTTCTGTGTATGATGTGCTTCCAGTTTCCAAGCGTGACGTAGTCAACGCGGGGGGCAAGGAGGGTGACTTCTGCGCTTCCGGCGAACCGGTCGGAGACAAAGCCATCGGCGCAGGCGCTTACGAGCGATGCTTCGACGAGATCAGGGTCGAGATGCTTGAGGAGATTTCTCGCGACGGCGAGGGTGCCGCCGAAAGCGATGGCGGTATCGACGATCATTACTCTAATCGGCCGGTGCGCCGGATCCGGTGTGGCCAAGAGTTGCTTTGGTGAGCTGCTCGAGGAGTCTGCGCTCGAGGGTCCTTCGATGATGCGAGGCATCTTCAAGTCCCTTGTGAGACAGTCAGAATGGATGCACGTGTGCGCTCTTGTACGTTCCACTCAGGGAAGTCGTTTCCGAGCAGTCGCGAAAGTTGGGCGACTTGCCGCCGCTGCAGTTCCGCCACGGCCTCTAGCAGACGAGGAATATCTTTCTGTGAGTGCTGTTCGCGCACGGTCCGATAGGCCTGTTGCCGAGCCCAGTTTTTCACCCAAGACGGAACCAGTGGAGAGATGCGGTTCCATCGGCGCGAATATTGAATTCGGTTCAGTATTCCTGAGCCGGCGACTCCCACCATTTCCTTGGGTTTTCGGTTGTGTGCCATCGTGGACCGATTGCCCAAGGGGTATGTAGGAAGGCCGAGCCAGCGGTAAATTCGGTCGAGTTGATGCTGCGGATCCTCGACCAGTGCTTCGAAGGTGAGGGTAAATATAGCGTTCTTGCCGAATCGCTCGATATAGGGCTCGAGTTGCATGGCGTAGTCGCTGAAGCATAGGTAATCGGGACATTCCTGTACGGCCTTCAGTAGGGGGCGCAGCTCGCCGCCGTGGTGAACGTCTCGCACGGCATGCCAGTAATGACTTATGACCCGATCGAACGGATCCCTCATGATGTAGATCAGGCGCGCATCGGGATTGAAGCGGAAGAGACGCTCTGGCACACCCCGGTATAGCGGCAGCTTGGTGTAATGGGTGCTGGACTCCCCGACATACTGATAGCGCGCATCCTGTTCGAATAGGCTCAGGTACCAGTCCTCGCCTTTCCGCAGGCTCAACTCCTCGACGAAATAACCGGGTTCCTTTTCCCTGCTCATTGCGATCTGCGGGTGGGTGTCGAGATATTCGTGCAACGAAGTCGTTCCGGACTTCATGGCGCCGATGATGAACAGGTTTGGCTTGCGGAGAGCTTCGCTCATGGGGCGACACTCTCGTGCACGTCGGCGGCGGATGTACCATGCGACTGCTCGAGCAAGTCGCGCCGGTTGACCTTCCCGTTCGGGCTCCGCGGCAGGCTTTCGCACAGGATCACTTCGGTGGGCACCATGTAGGATTCCAGAAATTTCGCGCTCCCGGCGCGAATCGAATGGACGGTCAGGTGGTTCGAGGGATCGACCACCACGTATGCACGCACGGCCTCGCCCAGGTGGGGGTCAGGCACACCGACGACCGCTGCTTCGCGGACGCCGGGAATCCGGTGCAGGGCGTTCTCGACCTCGACCGGACTGACTTTCTCGCCACGGGTCTTGATGATGTCATCGGTCCGTCCGACAAAGTACAGAAATCCTTCCTCATCGATGCGGAACAGATCGTGTGTGCAGAGCACGCGCTCGCCCGGCAGTTTGCCGGGTTTGAGCATCTGGGCGGTGAGGTCCGGCCGGTTCCAGTAGCCTGCCATGACGTGTGGACCGCGGACGTAGAGAATTCCAGTCGCCCCCGGGGAGACGGGTTGCCCGTCGGCGGAGAGGACGTAGGCTTCGGTCCCCGGAATGGGCTTGCCGACCGAGCCCGGCTTGGCATCGATCAGTTCAGGCTCCAGGTAGCTCACGCGCTTGCACTCGGTCAAGCCGTACATCTTGTAGATCAGCGCATTCGGGAAGATCTCGCGCAGTCCCGCCACGAATTCTTCCGGCAGGGCGGCGGCGGTATTGGTGACCCGCCCGACCGAGGGAAAAGAAAGGGGTGCGCGGCGGTGGGTCGCGAGCAGGGTGGCGAAGATGGTCGGGACGCCGGGGAAGACGCTGGCCTCCTCATCGCGCATGCGGCTCATTACCTGTCCAGGAAACGCAAATGAGCGCTCGAGCACTAGGCAGGCGCCGAGCGCAACGGTCATGAGCAATTGGTAGAGCCCATAATCGAACGACAGCGGCAGCACGCAGAGGATCCGCTCGTCCGCCGTGAGGCGTAGATACTCGATCAGGCTGCCGGTTGTGAAGAGCATCGATTGGTGCGTCTGCATGACGCCTTTGGGCGTGGCGGTGCTGCCCGAGGTGTATAGGATCGCAGCGAGGTCCAGGGGTATCGTCGGTGCGGGGGCGGCCGGCGCCGATGCGGTCGCGAGTGCCGATTCCAGAGGCTCGGCCTGCCGGCTTGCCGCACGCTGGCCCGCGCAGAGGACGGCAGGCGGCTGCTCGAGCCGGCCGATGGCATCGAGGAAGATCGGTTCCAGAGGCTGCTCGGTCACCACTGCTTGGGCGCTACAGTCCCTGAGGATGAACTCCAGCTTCTCCGCTCGGGTCTGCGGATTGATGAGCACGAATACCCCGCCCGCCAGGAGCGTGCCATAGATCGCGAACGCCGCGGTCCAGGAATTCTCCAGATAAATGGCGACACGATCGCCTCGTTGTACGCCGCGGGCGTGCAGGACGCCAGCCAGTCGTAGCGCGGCATCCAGCAGCCGCCCGAAGGTGTAAGGCTTTCCGTCGGCAATCAGGGCGACGCGGTCCCGCGTCGATCCCCGTGCGCCCCATTGCAATAGGTGATCATGCAGCAGGCGATGGGCCTTCATGGGCGATCCGGGTGGGTCCCCTCGTCCCGGGCGGGCGGGGCGGTAGCGTGACGCAAGTCGTTGAGCATACAGGATTTAAGCATATACTCACGCCTGAAATGGTGGAAGGACGTGGTTCGCATGACGTTGCGGGCGGAGTTGCGGAAGTTCATTTCGGAAAATTACTTGCTGACGGAAAATGATGCCACGCTGGGTGATTCCGATTCACTGACCGGGCGGGGAATCCTCGATTCGACTGGGGCGCTTGAGCTTGTCATGCATCTGGAGGAGCGCTACGGCATCACGGTTCAGGACGAGGAGCTTCATCCCGACTATCTGGATTCGATCGAGAAGATCGCGGCCTTCGTTGAGCGTAAGCGTGCCGGATCTGGCCCGCAGACCCGCTCTTCTTCCTGAGTGCGCTGACGGGAGGTAGTCCTGGTGTGCGGCATCGCGGGTGGTCTGCTCACGGATGGCGCGGCCGCGCTTCCGGATCTCGAGCGAATGATCACAACGCTCCGGCACCGCGGACCGGATGGGGTGGGCTATTACAGATCCGCCCCCTGTGCGCTGGCGCACGCACGCTTGAGCATCATCGATCTGCAAACCGGTGGGCAGCCGATGGCTAACGAGGACGGCAGCGTCTGGACGGTCTTCAACGGCGAGATCTTCAACTTCATCGAGCTGCGCACCGAGCTGCAGCGGCTGGGTCATCGATTCCGCACCCAGTCGGACACTGAAGTGATTGTCCACGCCTATGAGCAGTACGGCGATCGATTCGTCGAGCGACTCGCCGGCCAGTTCGCATTCGCCCTTTGGGACGACCGTCGGCAGCGCCTGCTGCTTGTCCGTGACCGCGTGGGAATACGGCCGCTGTTCTATGCGCAAAGCGGCGGGAGATTGCTGTTCGCCTCCGAGGTCAAGGCAATCCTGGCGGTCGCCCCCGAAACAGCAGTGCTCGATGAGCAAGGGTTGGCGCAGATCTTTACGTTCTGGGCTCCGGTAGGCCAGCGGACGGTCTTCAAGGGCATTCAGAGTCTACCGGCCGGCCACCTTCTCGTCGTGGAGCGAGGCCTGCGGAGACTGGAGCGGTACTGGGACTGGAGTTTCCCTGCAGGTGGCGGCAGAACGAACCTGTCTTTGGAGGAGGCGGCCGAATCGTTGCGCGCCCTGTTGCGCGAGGCGGTCCGCCAGCAATTGCGCGCAGACGTCCCAGTCGGCGCGTACCTCAGTGGGGGAGTGGATTCTGGCGGGATTGCGGCCCTGGCGCGCGAGCACGTCGGCGAGCTGCGGACCTTCTCGATTACATTCGAGGAGTCCGAGTTCGACGAGAGCACGTACCAGCGCCAGATGGCGGCACACCTCGGCGTCCAGCATTCGGCGTTTCGCTGCACTACGCAGGAGATCGGCGAGGCATTCCCGGATCTGATCCGACACACCGAAAGCCCGGTGCTGCGCACGGCGCCGGTGCCGTTGATGCTGCTGGCGGGACACGTGCACGAACAGGGATTCAAGGTGGTGCTGACCGGAGAGGGCGCAGACGAGGTGTTCGGCGGCTACGACTTGTTCAAAGAAGGCAAGATTCGCCGCTTTTGGGCCAAACGTACCGATTCGGCTTGGCGGCCTCTGCTGTTTTCCAGGCTCTATCCCTACCTAGCCCACTCTCCCGTGGCCAATCGGCATTTTACCCGTCTGTTCTTCGGTCAACGGCTCGAGGAGCTGGATCATCCCTTCTATGCGCATTTGACGCGCTGGGCCACGACGCGCGGCATCTTCAAGCTTCTCTCGCCGGACCTGCAATCACGCCTACTCAACGAGCCGACGGAGGAGGAGTTGCGCAAGCTTCTGCCGGAGCGGTTCAACACGTGGGGCGACCTGGCGCGGGACCAATACGTCGAGGTCAAGACTCTGCTCGAAGGTTATCTGCTCTCCTCGCAGGGTGATCGAGTGGCACTCGCGCACTCAGTTGAGGGCCGCCTGCCCTATCTGGATCATCGGGTGATCGAGTTCGCGAATACGCTGAGTTCCCGGTACAAGCTGCGGGGCCTACATGAAAAAGTGCTGCTGCGCCGGGCGCTCCAGGGGCTGGTGCCCGAGCCGATCCGCACTCGGGTGAAGCAGCCGTACCGCGCACCGGACAGCCGCAGCTTCTTCCGCGAAGGCAAGCCCTTGCCCTATGTGGCGGACCTCTTGAGCACGGCGAATCTGCGGCGCAATGGATATTTCCGTCCCGATGCGGTGAACCGGCTTGTGGAAAAGTGCCGCAGTGGCCGCGCTCTGGGGGCGGGCGACAACATGGCGTTCGTCGGGGTTCTCTCGACCCAGTTGCTGCATGAGCAGTTTCTCGGGGGGCGGGTGGCGCAGGCCTCGCCGATGCGTGCATGAGGCTCGATTGGAGCGTTCTGGACATCGATGTCCCGTCGGAGGTTGAGCGGATCTGCTCTTCGCTTCGCGAGTGTGTGGCCACTGTGCTGCACCGGCGAGGCGTCGTAGTCGCGATCTCCGGTGGGGTCGACAGTGCGGTTTGTGCGGCGCTCGCCGTGCGCGCCTTGGGGCCCGAGCGTGTCGTGGTACTGATGCTGCCGGAGCGCGAGTCCTCGCCCGAAAGCACCCCGCGTGCCCGATCCTTGGCGGCGCATCTGGGCGTGCAGCCTATCGAGCAGGACATTGCTCCGGCTCTGGATGCGATTGGCTGCTACCGCTGGCGTGACGGGGCAGTCCGGCGGGTACTGCCCGCCTTCCAAGCTGACTGGCGGATGAAGATCGCGGTCGCGGGCGGTCTCGAGGGGGGGATCAACCGATTCAATCTAGTGGCTCAATCGCCCGACGGGGCGCTGCATCAGGCGCGGCTCGGATTACGGGAATTTCTCCAAATCGTTGCCGCCACCAGCTTCAAGCAGCGGATCCGCAAGACCATTGAATACTTCCACGCCGACCGGCTCCATTACGCCGTCATTGGCACGCCGAACCGGCTGGAATACGATCAAGGCTTCTTCGTCAAGAACGGTGATGGCGCGGCAGACGTCAAGCCGATTGCCCACCTGTATAAGTCACAGGTCTATGCTATTGCGCAGCACCTGCAGCTGCCCACGAAGATTGCCAGAGCCGACCCCACGACGGATACCTACAGTCTCGCGCAGTCGCAGGACGAGTTCTACTTTGCACTGCCCTATCGGCAGATGGACCTGGCGCTGTGGGCGCTCAACCAGGGAATCGACGCTCGGTACCTGGCTGAGGCGCTCAATATGTCCGTCGTGAAAGCCGCCCACGTCTATGACGATATTCGAGCTAAACGTCGCACGACCCGGTACCTGCACGCCCGTCCGGTGCTCATCGGTTCCGTCCCGGAAATCGACGTGACATGAACATGACTGTGAAGCAAAAACTAAAGGACCGACTCGGACGCGCAGCGGAGATGGCAGGACTTCTACGGCGTGATTTGCGCTCGAAGATGGTGGTGGTAACGTTCCACCGCGTAAACGACTGGATGGAACAAGATGGAATTACATGCGGCTCCGCCAAGTTCGAGGCCTTTTGCAATTTTTTTCGCACTCACTTCCAGATCGTGAGGCTCTCAGAGCAGGTGGCAGGATGCCGCGCGGGTCGGTTCATGGGAGGGACCCTTTCGATCACTTTCGATGACGGGTATCGCGACAATTTCGAAGTGGCCGCACCCATTCTGCGCAGGCTGGGTCTTCCGGCGGCATTCTTCGTCACAACGGGATTTCTCGGCACGGACTATATCCCCCCCTGGGATCGGCACCTCGCCCGCCAGCCCGGATGGATGAGCTGGGATCAGGTTCGTGCCCTGCGTGATCAGGACTTCGAGATCGGCGCTCATACCGACTTGCACGTCAATCTGGCCGCCATGGAGCCCAGCGCAATCCGCACGGAACTCACGCGATGTCGAACAAAATTCAAACAGGAACTTGGGGAGTTACCGGCTCTGTTTGCCTATCCCTTCGGCGGACAGGAAAACATATCAACTTGCTCCATTGAATTGGTGCGTGAAGTGGGATTTCAATGCTGTCTCGGGGCCTTCGGGGGTGTGAATCGATCCGGAGCAGATCCTTTTCACCTCAATCGAATCAGCATAGGTGGGTGGTATGCAACACCTCATCAATTTGCATTGGAGGTTTTGCTGCGCCGTGCGTGACGGTTCGATTCGCATTGGGCGCGAAATCCGCCGAGTGTTGTCTCACGGCGGGGCCGGCTGATGATCGGTGGCTGGACGCCAACGCCAGGATCGGTGCCGGATATATCTGGCAGAGTGTCTGGACTTCAATCACGTCGCGTACTTATTGTAAAAGTTTGATGAGCGTATCAACGAGATAATCAGGTTGAATGTCCATTCTACGAGAGTGTGCTGTCGCGTACCCGCTTAGCCTCTCATACTCTTCCGCGTTCTCCCATAGCTTCTTAATTGCGGCGCTCCACTCTTCTGCAGAGGCGGAGGGTGGCAGAAGCACTCCTCCGGGACCGACGGACTCGGGCAGTCCGCCGACCTGACTGGCGATCACCGGGATTGCACTGACCTGTGCTTCGGTGGCGACTCGGCCCCAGGTTTCCTCCAACTGACTCGGCATGATGACGAATTTCGTCTGCGCATAGATTCTGCGCATATCGGAGGTTGGGGGGAGCCAGGTGACGTTGCGGCAGGCAGACAGCGTGCGCTGGTATTTCGACTTAATTTCTTTACTTAGCGGCCAGCTCTCGATGAACAAAAATGGAATCTCGGGCAGGCGCGCCGCGGCTGAGACCGCAATATCACCGCCCTTCACGGGGTGAGGATTGACGAATATAACGTGCGAGCGATCCGTATTTGTCCGATAGGATTCGGGTATCACGATGGGGGGGACGACGGCCGCGTCGAGGCCGAATTCATCAGCGAGAAATTTACGGGTAAAGCGTGAATTCGCCACAAATTTCACGCGCGCGCCGTGAGGGAACTCGATGGTGCTTCCCTTAAGTCCGGCGTCCCTGACGTAAGCGAGGGTGGGGAGGCCCGTAGAGGCGGCAGCAGTCGCGAGGGGTAGCGACTGGGTGCCCAGCATGGTCACGATGATGCCGTCCGGCTTGAATCGGGCAATGATCTCGGCTAGGTGCTCAGTGAGGTTCCATCCGCGGAAAACGGGATAGCCGAGGCCCTTGTCGCTGGAGTATTGCGATCCGGACAGCCGCCGGTGTAAACGGCTGCGCAGGCCAAAAAATCCATTTGCGCGAAGTTGCGCCAGCACCGCTACCTCATGGTGTCGGTTGATCATTTGCTGGCACATGACATGAGTGGAGAGTTCCGCGCCGCCAACAATCTGCGGAAGGTAGGCATGCGATGTGGCGAGAAGAATCCGCATTTTCCGATGCTCCGTGCGTCAATGCAGCGTCCGCGGCAGTCCGAAGGCGTTTGGGTCCGGATTGAATTCATGAAAGCGACGTAATCGGGTGCGCGTCCGCGGACGGAATGACGTGAGGCGATCGTCCGCCTGACTTCGCGAGCGTCGACCTCGCCGGGCGGTCGCGACGCGGTGCCGACAAGTGAACGGGGTGCGGTGAGTCGAGACGGTGCAGGCGCACTGAATTGCGGTGCGGTGACTGTCGAGGTGGCGCGTCATCGATGCTGTTCCGCGCGGCGTCCGTTTCCTGAGATCACCTGTTACGTCTCGGCACCCGATGGGGCAATTTTGGGGGCCATGGCCGCAATCGCCTGCTTGATCGACTCGCCGCTCGGTTTATACATAAACGATTGTGTGGCGAAGTGCAATGCGGTCCAGCGATTCTTGTCGCGGGCGGCCTCCGCGGCCCAAGCGGCGACCTGTGCCGCTCTGCGCCGTGCGGTCCTGCGTTCGACGGCCGATAGAGGCCACCGGGAGATGACGTGGCGGAAAATGGCGCATGTGCAGCTGAACATGCGAAGGGAGTCGCCGGTCGTGTTGGCCGAGTGAAGATAGCGGTGCAGCAGCGGCCGCTTGAGAAATGCGATGCCCGAAACGCGCGCGAGACGGAGCGAAAAATACCAATCGAGGGAGACGCGGAAATCAAGGATCCCGTCGGCATACGGTCCGGCGCCCTCATAGGCGCGTTTCCGGTAGACGGTGCACTGCGGGTACATGACATGGCCGCCGAGAACCATTTCCAGGAACCCGCCTTTGGAAAAGATATAGAGGTCGTCCTCCCGCGTGGCCTGAGACAGATTGACCCACGTGGCGACATCGGACTTACGGATTTGCCGGCCGTCCGGGTAGATGTCGATCATGTCGCTGTATAGGGCATCGACCTGCGGGTGAGTTGTGAGCGTGGACATCATGTCGCTCAAGTAACTTGGCGCCCACCAGTCATCACAGTCGCATTGGGCGATCACATCCGTGCTGGCGTGGGCCACGGCAACATCCCGAGCCTGCTCGGCTCCGCGGTTCGGCGTGGACACGACGCGGCCGATGAGCCGGCCCTCGGCAATGAGGCGTTCGGCGAGAGCGCCAGAGCCGTCCGTCGAGCCGTCATCGACGATCACGAGCTCGAAGTCGCGAAATGTCTGGGCGGCGAGGGAGGAGAAGGCGCGAGGAAGGAATGTGGCGCCATTGTAGACCGGCATGCACACACTTATGACTGGTTTCATAACGGACGGCGCCTCGTGTCGAGGATCGTGGAGTTTCGCAGAAGGCGCGTCAGCGTATCGGTCTGCGCCGGTCTGTGTGCGGTGCTCATGGGAGTGGAGAGGCGGAATGACAGCCGCGTGGCCGCCGCGAGCCCATCGGGGCTCACCTCCAGAGTGCTGTCGCGGCGTGCGCGCAGTTCGGCGATGCGCGCTGCCTTGAGGTCGAAACCTACCGTGTCGAATTGCTTGGCTAACTCGACGGCGAGCGGTGGTCCGCCGCGGCCCAGGCCGATGCCGCCGAGGCGGCATTTTCCCAGCTTTGGCACCCGATGATCTCTCGTATGGCAGTGGTCGCTTCGAGGGGTGACCAGTAGCGGACCAATTACCATGAAGAACCCGTCCGATGCGGGAAGGGTGTGGTTCGGAACATGACGAAAAATTTTACACTGACCCGTTCTGCAGGCCGTGGGCGCAGGCGGCGCGAACCTGATGCGGTGGCGACGAAACGACCGCCGCATCCCGTGCCCGGTCCCATCGCCAATCCATTCCCGCATCTGTGAATCTCCGCACGGCGTGGCGCCGGATTTATTTTACATTTCTCGCTAGACTCTTGGGCCGTCGAGCCGGACGGCGCTTCGGCCCTTTTGTGCCGGCGCTCTTGTGCGCGCCGGCTTCATCCAGGAATCGACGAGTAGGGGACGCCTTGCGCATCCGCCTTTTTGGACATTATGTGTACCTCGCCATCGCGCTGCTGTTCGCGGCGGATGCGGTCATGTTCTTCGCCGCGGTCTACGGGGCGGTGCTGGTGCGTTTTCACGGCTCCTTGGGGCACATTCCCGTTGCGCCCGATCTGATCGGCGCGCTCTGGCCGCGGGCGCTGCTGTTCAGCCTCGTCATGCTGCTGTGCCTGCTGTCCTTTGGGCTGTACAGCGCCCGGCAGCGGGCGCGCCTGTTCGGCCTCGCCCTGCGCCTGATTCTGGCGGTGCTGATGGGCTTCGCGGCCACCTCGGCGCTGTTCTATCTCTTTCCCAACCTCTGGATCGGCCGTGGCGTGGTGGCCCTGGCGACCGTTGGCGCGTTCCTGGGGGTGGTGGTATCCCGCTCGATCTTCGCGCGGGTCGTCGATGAGGACATCCTCAAGCGCCGCGTGCTGGTGTATGGGGCGGGAAAATCCGCCGCGGCCATCGCCGGGATTCGCCGCCGTTCGGATCGCCGCGGCTTTCACGTGGTGGGCTATGTGCCGGCCACCGGGGAGCTGCGGGAAGTCAGGGATGGGCTCCTCGAGCCTTCAGAGCGGCTGGTGCAGCTGTGCTCGCGGCTCGACGTCAGCGAGGTTGTCGTAGCCATGGACGACCGCAGGCGCGGTTTTCCGATCGCGCAGCTGCTGCAATGCCGTCTGGCCGGGGTGGACGTCACCGAGCAGCTGACGTTCCTGGAGCGCGAGACCGGCCGGGTTCGCATCGATATTCTCAATCCGGCCTGGATGATCTTCGGGGAGGGCTTCCGGCGCGACTCGGTCCGGCTGTTGACGAGCCGCGTGCTGGATGTGAGCGCGGGGTTGATCGTGTTCACGCTCGCCTTGCCCGTCATGCTGTGTGCGGCGCTGGCCATCAAGCTGGAGGAGGGCTGGCACGCGCCGCTGTTCTACCGCCAGCGGCGGGTGGG
>JAJZLX010000695.1 GCA_021850555.1 Pseudomonadota bacterium
CATCGACAGCGACATGCGCGCCAAGTGCATGGGGCTGCTCGCGACGTTCGATCTCGATTTCGTGATGACCAGCGAGCGCGAGTGGGGCTGTTACCCGACGCTCCCGGGACTCGCGATCTGTCAGCTCTCGAGCCGCCCCGGCATCGATGCGGTGCTCGTGACACCTTGGGTGTGGAACGGCGAGGACCTGCGCCAGGTTCAGCGGCTCGCCGCAAGTCAGGACGTGCAAGTCGGCGCAGCGCATGCCTGAGGGCGGCGCGGCGTGCCTGAGTAGGCGCGAGGGCGGGGGCAGTGAGCGACGATAAGCTGGACGGCGAAGAGGCGAGCGCCATCGATCCGGTGCGTCTGCGAGCAACGCTGGGTCGCGCGGAGTTCTCGCGCTTGGTCGCGGCGTTGCGCCGCCGATTGGAGCTGGGTCGCCCGCTGACGGGAACACTCTCGCTCTCGGGCGTGACGGCCGAGGAACGGGCCGCTTTCGATGAGCTGCTGGGTCGGCGTATCACTCGTGGATCGACCCTCCTCGTCAACCTGGACGCCTTGACTCGCCTGCTCGCAGATGCCGCGATCTGCCCTGACCTCGAGAGCGCTGTGCAGGAGCTGGCCGGTCCGATCGTCAATCGCCAGGCCGCGGCCGCTCGCGACGCGGCGGCATGGGAAGGCATCTGGCTGCAAGCTCGAGAGCTGATGCGCCAGCCGCGACTCATCGAGTGGCTGGACGAGCTGACTCGCGATGGCACCATCAAGCGGCTTTGCGCCACGCCGCAATCGGCGTCGATCCTGCTCGGTCAGCTCGCGCAGCTCGCCGATGCGCTTCCCGCCCCGGGGGAGCCGCTGTCGGCCTTGGCCGCCCGGCTGTTCGGGGATGCACACGCCCTCGATCCGGGCCGACCGCTCGCCACCCTGGCGGTGCGCGCGGCTGCGCGTCTCGGTGATGTCCAGCTCGAAGATGACGCCGAGGGTCGCCGCAGCGCGTGGGCCAGCGTGGGCGTGATGTGTCATGAACTCAGCACACCGGCACTGGTGTTGAACATTCCCGCCGCAGGGCTCGGCCCGCTTGCGGAACTGTTGCGCGGCGCCGCCCGGCACGGCGAGCCCGTGCACGTGTCGCTGCGCCATTTGTTGCGCGACCCGCTCAGCGGGGAACGGGCGCTCCAGGGCCGGACGGTATTCGTCTGCGAGAATCCGACGACGATTGCGTTGGCGGTGGCCCGCTTTGGCGCCCATTGCGCGCCGCTCGTGTGCGTCAATGGCCAGTTCGCGACGCCCTCGCTGGTGCTGCTCAGGCAGCTGCGCAGCGCGGGAGCGATACTCTTCTATCATGGTGATTTCGATCCTGGCGGACTCCTCATCGCGCGCCGGGTATTCGCCGAATGCGGCGCACGTCCGTGGCGGTTCGGCGCATCGGACTATCTGTCCGCCCCGAAGGGCATTCCGTTCAAGGGGCATCCGGGTCCAACCCCGTGGTCGCCCGCGCTCGAGACGGCCATGGCACTCGAGCGACGCGCGGTGCACGAAGAGGCGATCTTCGAGGCGCTCGCCGCGGACCTGGTGAGTCAACGCAAAGACGCGGCCGTCTGATCTGCGCCAACCTGCCGATATCACGCCAGATGAGCGGCGAAGGCGGCGCCGCCGGCAGTGCGGCCGGCGGATATCCCGCCGACCGTGCGGCACGTGCGTGGACATCGAGATTGCCGGCGTTGGACGGTGAGCGTCGACACCGCCCGCCCATGCCGCGCACGGGTCGCCTGGCGCGAGGGGGCCGCTGCGATCGTATTACCCCGGCGACCGCCGCCCCTCGGCAACGCCACCTCGACAAATCGCGCGACTCGGAGTGCGCGGTTCACGCGTCGAGCTTTGGCCCGGTTGGGCCGCTGTCAGGAGACGGCTCGAGACTCAGGTGTGTTTTGCCGGGCGTGCGCCTGCGATGAGGATGTCCACCAGGCGCTTCGCGCGGTGCTGCCAATCGGGACCGGAATCCACGAGCGAAACGCCGATCAGCGCGCACAGCGGATCCGCGGCCTGTTCGACGCCAACTACTTCGGCATGGTCCGAGTCCTGCGCGCAGCCCTGCCGTTGCTGCGCAAGCAGGGCTCCGGCCACATTCTTGGGGTCTCCGGCGGGCTTGGGATCACGACGTTGCCGCTCATCGGTTTCTCGTCACCGGGTGCCATTCGTGTGATTCCGTGCCACGGTTCGTACCCGATCCGCTGCGTAACCCACGGCTTGCGAATCGGGCCGGTCGTTCCAGGATGTCCGAGCGGACGCCTGTCGCTTGATTTCGGAATTCCAGAAATCTATCCTTCAGATGCTCCCGGGAAACGCATTTTCTGATTTAGCGAAACAGGCCGTACTTTCGGGGAATTCTAATGCTCGATTTCCGATATTCCGAAACTACGGTTCTTTCCCTCGAGGACCTCGGTCAGCGTATCCGCAAGAAGCGTAAGGCCAGCGGCCTGCGGATAGACGACGCGGCGGCGCTTTGTGGTGTTTCCGTCGATCTGCTTTCGCGGCTCGAGAACGGCAAGTCCGGAGTCGCCACGGACCGGGTACTGAGGGTCCTGGATGGACTGGGACTCCTGATGCGCATCGTGGACAAGGCAGGGGTTGCGGGGCGATGACCCTGCACACGTTGAACGTTTTCGACGGCAACGCGAAGGTCGGAACGCTCGAGTACGAGTCCCTGGATGAGAGCTTTTCCGTTCACTATGACGAGGGATGGAGACGCGCCGAGGAGGCCTACTCGATTTCCCCTCACATCCCGATGCTCGGATCGGGGGCCTCTTCGGGAACGGTCCGGCGCTTTCTCGAGAATCTCCTGCCGGAAGGCCGAGCGCTCGACATCGTGGCGACGACTTTCCAGGTGGCAAGGAACAATCTCTACGGCTTGATCCGGCAGCTCGGCCAGGAGACGGCCGGCGCTCTATCGTTCCTCATGGACTCCCCGCAGTTGCGCCCGGCGAGCCGACGCGAAATCACACGCCCGGAACTCGCTGAG
>JAJZLX010000566.1 GCA_021850555.1 Pseudomonadota bacterium
CCTCGGCAAGCCCGTGCATCCGAACGATCACGTCAACATGGGGCAAAGCAGCAACGACGTGATCCCAACCACGATCCACGTGAGCGCGACGCTCGCCGTCCGGCGCGATCTGGCGCCGGCCCTCGGGCAGCTGTGCGCGACGATCGCCGCCAAGGAGCGGGAGTTGGGCGGACAGGTCAAGACCGGCCGCACGCATTTGATGGACGCAATGCCGGTGACGTTCGCGCAGGAACTCTCCGGCTGGCGCGCGCAGATCGAGAGCGGACTGGAGCGCCTCGCCGCCACCGCCCCGCGCCTGCAGCGGCTCGCACAGGGTGGCACGGCAGTCGGTACGGGCGTCAACGCACACCCGCAGTTCGCCGCGGGTTTTTGCGCCGCGCTCGCGGAACTCACGGGCTGTCCGTTCGAGCCGGCGCGCAATTACTTCGAGGCACTCTCGAGCCAGGATACGGCCGTGGAGCTCTCCGGGCAGTTGAAAGTCATCGCCGTCAGCCTGATGAAGATCGCCAACGACCTGCGCTGGATGAACAGCGGCCCGCTTGCGGGTCTCGGCGAGATCGCGCTGCCGGCGCTGCAGCCCGGCAGCAGCATCATGCCCGGCAAGGTCAACCCGGTGATCCCGGAGGCGAGCGCCATGGTATGCGCGCAGGTGATCGGCCAGGATGCGACCATTGCCATCGCCGGTCAGTCCGGCAATTTTCAGCTCAATGTCATGCTGCCGGTGATCGCCTACAACCTCCTCGAGAGCGCCCGGCTGCTCGCCAACGTCGCGCGGCTGCTGGCCGGGAAGGCCATCGCGGGCTTCAAGGTCAATCCGGCGCGTCTCGCCGAGGCGCTCGAGCGCAATCCGATTCTGGTGACGGCGCTGAATCCGATCATCGGCTATGAGAAGGGCGCGGCCATCGCCAAGAAGGCGTATGCCGAAGGACGGCCGATCCGCGAGGTGGCCGCGAAAATGACCGATTTGCCGCGCGAGCAGCTCGAGCGCCTGCTGGATCCGCAGGCGCTTACGCGCGGCGGGATCACCGGTGGCGTCGGTGGCGGTGGCTGAGCACCCGGCCGCGGGAACGGGGATTGCGGCCGGTGAGCTGACCCTCGCGCGGATCGAGGCACGGCTTGCCGGCAGCCGGCCGCGGCACGCCCGCGAGCAATGGTGGGTTCCAGGCCAGACGTTCGAGCGTAGCCGTGAGCTTTGCTCATACTTTCCGGCCGACCCGACGCCGGCGGCCGTGTTGGTGCCCCTGGTGGATCATCCAGGCGCGCCGACCGTGCTGCTGACCGTGCGTGGGCAGGATCTGCGCCATCACGCCGGCCAGGTCAGCTTTCCGGGCGGATCGATCGAGCCCGGGGATTCCGATCCGGCGGCCGCGGCGCTGCGCGAGGCACGCGAGGAGATCGGGCTCGATCCGGCCTTCGTGACCGTCATCGGCTACTTGCCCGATCATATCGTTATCAGCGGCTTTCGCGTCACACCGGTGGTGGCACGGGTCCGTCCCGGTTTCACGCTCGAGATGGATCGACAGGAGGTACAGGTCGCGTTCGAGGTACCGCTCTCCCATGTCTTCGATGTGCGCCATCACCGGCCTCGTCGTCACCGGTTTCGCGGCACTGGTGTGGAAGTCGAGCTCGTGGACATCCCGTACGGGGAGCACAATATCTGGGGCGCCACCGCAGGGATGCTGCTGACCTTGGAGCGAATTTGCCGCGGCGAGGGCGGGCATGCGCACGGCTGATCCGGCCGAGGCGCTCACGGCGCTGCTGGAGTTGATGGTGCGGCTGCGCGACCCCGAGCATGGCTGTCCCTGGGATCGTGCGCAGGATTTCCACACCATCGCCTCCTACACGATCGAAGAGGCGTACGAGGTGCGCGATGCGATCGAGCGGATGGACGCCGGCCAGCTGCGCGAGGAGCTTGGGGATCTGCTGTTCCAGGTGGTCTTCCATGCGCGCCTGGCCGAGGAGCGCGGCTGGTTCGACTTCGCCGCCGTCGCCCGGAGCATCCACGCGAAGCTCGTGCGGCGCCATCCACACGTCTTCGGCGGTGCCCCCCTGCCCGGGGGCGCGTTGGAGCGGTCCCGGCAGTGGGAGGAGCACAAGGCGCGCGAGCGTGCGGAATCGGCGCGAGGCACGGGTGCGCTGGCGGATGTGCCGCAGAGCCTGCCGGCGCTGATGCGTGCGGCCAAGCTCGGCCGGCGGGCCGCGCGCGTGGGATTCGATTGGGAGCGGGCGGATCAGGTGCGCGAGAAGGTGCACGAGGAGCTGCAGGAACTCGACGAGGCGATCCAGGCAGCGCGCGCCGCACCCGACGCGCACATCGCCGAGGAACTCGGGGATGTGCTGTTCGCGCTGGCCAACTGGAGCGTGCACCTGGCGATCGATCCGGAGGAGGCGCTGCGCGCGGCGAATGCGAAGTTCGAGCGGCGCTTCTGCTGCATGGAGCGCCTGGCGAGCGAGCGCGGCGCATCACTCGTGATGCTCACGGCCGCTGAATGGGATACGTTGTGGCGCGAGGCGAAACGGCGCGTGTGAGCGCCGCGCTCGCAGGCCGAGCGGGTATTCAGCAACGATTCACGGATGATAGGCTACGGTGACGCGCCTTGTGGTGGGCGTCTGGGCGGCCGGATCGGCCGATCGGTAGACCTTCGAAGTGCGAATACGATTGAAATGGGCAGGCGCCGGGGCTGCGGCCACGGTGGTGATGATCGGCGCGGCCGTGTGGGCGGCCTCGCCGTCCGCATCGCCCCCGCGCACGGTTGCCACGAGTCCGAGGGTTGCGCCGCGCCACCTGACGATGGATCAGGCCGTGCGCATGGCCGAGCGGCGCTACAAAGCCCGCGTGGTTCGTGTCGAATCAATCAAGCGAGGCGGACGGACCGTGTACGTTCTGAGGCTTCTCGATCAGCGCGGACGGGTGTTCACGGTGCGGATTGATGCCTCGAGCGGGCGGATCCCCTGAGCGCCGGAGCGGGAGCCATGCGGGTACTTGTAGTGGAG
>JAJZLX010000154.1 GCA_021850555.1 Pseudomonadota bacterium
TCTGAGCTCGGACCGAAGGGTGCCGCCGTCGAACAGCGGCGCCGTCAGCCCGGTAATCAGCGACCAGGCGGCGTTCGAGCGCTCGAACAGCGCCTCGCCCGCGAAGGACTGCCAGCCGCCGGATGCGCCGAGGGTGATGCGCGGATACAAATTGGCCGTGGCCACCCCGACGGCGGCCGTGGCCGCATGAAGCTGCGCCTGCGCGGCGAGAATGTCGGGCCGGCGGCGCACGAGCGAGGACGGCAGACTGAGGGGGAGGCGTCGCGGCAGAGTGAGCCGGCTCAGCGAGAGTGCCGGCGCCCGCCATTGCGCCGGCAGCCGCCCCACGAGCACGGCGAGCGCGTGTCGGGCGACGGCAAGCTGCTGGCGAAGCGGCGGCAGCAGCGTCTCATCCGCGGCGAGCTGGCTTTTGGCGCTGACGAGGTCCACGCGTGAGACCGATCCATTGCGATAGGCGCTGCGCACCAGCGCGAGGTTGCGGCGGTCCTCGGAAAGGATCGCCGCGACGGCCCGCAATTCGGATCGGGCGGCCGCGGCCCGGATGGCCTGCGCAACCACACTCCCCGTCAGGCAGAGGTAGGCGGCCTCAGCCTCGCGCCGGCTATATTGCGCGAGCGCGCGCCGCTCCTGCACCGACCGCGCGATGCCCCCCAGATAATCAAACGTGTAGCTCACCTCGGCCCCCGCGGCCACGTAGCCGAAGGGCGGCAGATCGACCGGCCCCAGGACTTCCTTGCCCAACTTCTGGCGCCCGGCGCCGCCATCGAAGCCGATTTGCGGGTAGAGCCGGCCGGCCTCGGCCCTCGCGAGCGCCCGTGCCTGCGCCACGCGAGCCCGAGCCGCGGCGAGCGTCTCGTTGTGCGCCAAGGCAGAGCCGATGAGCGCATCGAGCTCGGGGGAATGAAAGCTCCTCCACCATTCGGCGGACGGATTCGCGCCCCGGACGAGATGCTGCGCGTACGGACCTGCGGCCGATTCGCTCGCGGCGGGCGCAACGCGCGATTCGTAGCCGGAGGACCTCCCAGGAGCGAGATAACCGCCGGGCGCGCGAATCGCGGGAGGTTTGAAATTCGGTCCCACCGCGCACGAGCTCAAAGCCGCCGCCGCGGCAAGCAGCGTCAATCGCGCGCTCAGGCTGTTGAACATCTCCACTCTTGCGAATTCAAACACGCCGGCTCGGGCAGATGCAGCACTTTACGTGCGGGCCGCGGCGGGAGGAACCCGCGCGGCATGGAAGTTGTGTTTCATGGCGGGAAACGCCGAGACCGGCGGGACCGGCTCCCGGCACTGCGGCCGAGTCACGCAAGTCGGTCACCGGCGTGCGTCCCCTCTCCCTCCGCGATCCTTTCCTTTCCCGAAATGCTCCATCCATGGCGCGGGCATTGTTCACAACACCCATCGAGCCTAGTCTGCCTTGCATCGACTGCGGCGATTTCCGTCCGCTTCAACTCGAGGGAAGATCATCATGCGTGTGCTGCTCGGAATCGCGATCGCCGTACCGGTCGCCTCCTTGTTCTGCGTGGTCTACCTGACGGCGCTCGCGCTTGAAGCTTGGCGCGACGCGCAGCGCTCCCGCCAGGGCACACCGCGCGTGTCGGCCCCGGCAGACGCACCGGCCGCTGCGGCGGGGCTGCCCGCGTGACACGTGCCGTGTCAGCCCTCGCGCCGGGCGGGAAACTGAGGGCGCGCGCCTCTCAGCCTCCTGCCACGGAGTGAGATCACCCTGTCCTCCCGGGCACCTACCCGCAGCGAGGCCCTCGCAAATGAGCGCGGCCTGGATTCATGGATACACTGACCGGCATCAAGATATTCCTCCAGGTAATCGAATCGGGGAGCTTCGTCGCGGCGGCGCAGCGCCTCGATGTCTCGGCGGTCGTGGTCGGCAGGCACGTGAGGGGACTCGAGCGGCGCCTCGGAGTCCGCCTCCTCCATCGCACCGGACGTACGCTCAGGCTCACGGAGCCGGGCAGAGTGTATTTCGAGCACTGCCAAGTCCTGCTCGAGGACCTGGAGGATACCGAGCTCGGGCTCGGCCACCACCGAAGCGGCGCCCGCGGCACCCTGCGGATCACCTGCCCGAGCTGGTTCGCGGGCCAGGGCCTGGCGGATGTCCTGGCTCGCTATCGAGTGAGGTGTCCGCAGGTTCTCCTCGACCTGTCATTCGAGGACCGGATCGTGGATCTGCTCGAGGAAGGCTGCGACCTCGCACTGCGTGTATTCCCCGATCCGCGCGTGCCTCCCTCCGGGCTCATCGCCCAGCCGGTGAAGTCCATGTCCTTCTTCGTGGCCGGCTCGCGCGAGTATCTCGAGCGCCGCGGCAGTCCGAAGTCTCCCGAGGAGCTCGCGCTTCATGACTGCATCGCCGCGGGAGCGGATGACCCCTGGATGTTGCAGGGGCCGCGCGGAAGGATCGAGGTGCCGGCCCGGGTCGTGGCGCGATACCGCACGACATCGGGCGCGGCGCACGCGGTCGCCGCGGGAATGGGCCTCGCCGTCCTGCCCCGTATTTTTTTCGAGGACCCTTTGTTCAAGGATCAGTTCGTGCCGATCCTCACGGATTACCCGGCCATGCGCGCGACGTTGTATCTCGTGCATGTCAGGCGCGCAACCGCGCCGCTCAAGATCCGCTCCTTCGTCGACTTTTTCCTGGAGGCATCCGGGGAAGATCCGGAAAGGCGCGCCTCGTGATCTCCGGGGGGTCCTTCGGGTCGCGAACATCGCGGTGCGCCGCATGCCTCCCGTGACCGCTCATCCGCTTGCGCCGGCGATGGTGCTTTGCGCCGCCGTTCTGCTGTTGGCCAGCTGCGCATCGATCGGTCCGCGGCTGCCGATGTCGAGGACGGAGGAGACCGCGTCCGATGAGGTCTCCTTCACCATCCGCACTCTCGGGGCAAACGGCGAATTCTCGCGACTCTCATCGCGAGCGCTCGCCCGCCGGCTCCGGTCACGACTCGCCGACCGCCCGCTCAGCATCCTCGCCCTCTCCGGGG
>JAJZLX010000235.1 GCA_021850555.1 Pseudomonadota bacterium
AATGTTTCCCACAACATCGTCGATTTTCCCGAGCCGGTGGGTCCACCAACCACGATGATGCCGGTATCCACCTCGAGCGCCTGATCGATGAGTGCGATTTGGTCCGGAAAATAGCCGAGGCTCGCAAGTCCCATACCGCCCGTGGGTTTGGGCGGTACACGAAGACGCATCCCCAAGTGATCAGTCACCTGGCGTCCGCCCGGCCCCTCCTCGTGCATCAGACGCAGCGTCATGAACTTCCCGCCGCGAGAAACCGGGTAGCAGCCACCTCGGGCGAGACGAACGCCCTCGATGCCACAGTCGGGAGGCAGCTTGTCGGGGCCGATCATTGCGTGCTGGAGCTTCGTATCCTTCATGCTGGTCCCGCCTGCGCTCGCGAGGCCCTGCACGTAAGCACCCATCAGAGCGTCCATCTCGGCGGGCGTCACCGAATCATCCACGATGTAGACGCGATCATCCACGGCGAACTCGAGTGTCGCGGGCACATCTTGCGTCGTACGGTGCAGATGGATGTCCGATGCACCGTAGCTCGCCGCCGCGAGCAATAACTGCCGCGCCCATTCCTGGGTATCGCGCCCAGCGGCGGCCACCGACACGTGCGTCTCGGCCTGCGCGTCGGTGCCGCGCAGTTCACGCAGTTCTTCCGGTTCGCAATAGCGCACGCGAAGACCAGACATCCGAGCGGCCGACTCGATGAATGAACTGTTCGCGAGACGGAGCCTGAGCGGGACATTCAGCATCCCGCCAGCGAGATCGACGTGGCAGAGATGAACGTACTCGCGATTCAAGTATTTTGCGAGCTGCGCGCGCACCTGCTCCACCGTGAGAGAGCCGCCCTCCTCGCTGGGCCGCGCCCGCTCGGGAACCGAGGACCGCTCGCGCTGCGTTACGGGTACCTCAGCCATTGCTACCACCCCATGTCCATTTGCCAGATTCCAGTGTGCGTCCAGCGCACATCCACCGTGCGTACGCAGGCACGCGCGGAGAGCTCCCATGAGGGCACGATGCCCTCGATCGAGAGCGTCGGGTGGACCGCGCCGCCGGCGCGCCAGCGCTCGTGCTCGCGCACCGCCCAGTCCGACAGCGCCACTTCCATCCGTGCTTGGCGCGTCCTTCCGTCCGGCACGCAGTGTATGGGAGAGAGCGGGATGACCGTTTGCGCGGTGCGTAGATCCGCCGTCACGCGCGCGCCGGGAGGCGCTGCGGTGGCGAGCGCGCCCGATGCGCGTCGCCAGGTGAATGACGCCTGATGCGCATCGCATACGGCGGACACCAGCGACCAGCCCGCGGTTCCTCCCGGAACCCGGTCGAACGCCTCGAGACAGGTATTGAGCACGCTGCCCACCTCGACGCCGGGGGGCGCTCGGGAAACGCTTGCGGCGGCTGCCGCCGCACGCAGCGCCGCGAGGCGACGCTCGGCACCTTGATAGTGCCGAACGACGAGAAGGCCCCCGAACGCAAGAACACTCGCGAGCGCCACCTGGATGATCCGAAACTTGGTCTTCGAGGACCGCGCGATCGCCCTCGGCTCACCCGCCACCACTCTCGCGAGGCGTGTCTCGAATTCATCGCGGCCAAGCGGCTCGAGCCAGTGAACGTCGGCGAACTCGGCATCGAGTACCGCCTTGGCGGTGCTCGCCTCATCGATCGGTACCAAGCGCTCCCCGAGCGGCAGTCCATCGCGGCTCGTCACCGCTAGGTACGCCCCTGAAGCCGTCTCGGCCGCCAACCCCCATCGATAGACGTGTTGCGGCAGGCCGGCCGCAAACGTCTCGGGGTGCGCGGCACACACCTGGGACAGTGCCCGCAGCCCCGGTTTGTAAATCGCGCAAACGCCGATGTCGGTGCGCTCCTTGGCGCTATCGCTCGCGACAATGAAGAGTCCCTTGTACGGTGGAAGAAGTGCAGCCTGCTCTTCGAGCCAGGCACGCGCCTCGCGAGGTCCAACCTGCCTCTTCGCCCAGGATAGCCAGAGGGTTCCGATGACATAGGTCACCTTGCCGATCCGCAGGGCGACGCTCTCGAGCGGCCTGCCGGCATCCAGCGGGGCATCGCTCGGGACCGGGGCAGATTCCTGTGTATCCGATGTCTCCACCATGGGATCAGTTCCTTCTCACACCGGAGGGCAGACGGGAGGGGGATGGGGAGATTGGAATGGGGGGCGCCGCAATCGAGGCGCTGTTCCCATACGGACCCATCGCACCCGCGCTGTGCGCACCGCTCGCCGTCGCGAGTTCGCTCGGAGTGAGGTCCTCGAGGAGAATCGGATGAGACAGCCCATCGGGTCTCAGCCAAACGCCGGTGGAGTCGATCCGCGTCACCGTACCGTAGCGCGTCGCATCGTGAACCCCGACCACGAGAAGCCCACCGCTCGCGGTCATCAAGCGCGCGCTCGCGCGACGGCCAATCATGATGGCCTCGACTTGCGGCAGATCGGCGACATCCACCGCCGCCGGCAGATGTGGGGCGTCCGACGAAGGTCCTGTGGCACTCACCTCGGCATTGCGCGCGGACGATCTGGGCCTCACCTGCGCTTGATGCTTTCGCGCCTCGATGAGCACGTTGTTCAGGTACGCCGTGACCGCCTGCTCATAGGCGGTATTTGGGACCGTGCCGAAGGAAGGCGCTGTCGCGTGCGCCCCATCAGCGAGCGGTGCATGGGCGGCCGGCCGCGCCGCATGCGGAGCACTTGGGTTTGGCGTGCTCGCTGCCGCGGCGAGCGAGGTCAAGAGCATCAGCCCTGAGAGGACCACTGCGGATGTCTTCATGATTCGTGTCTCTCCTATCAACTTGCGGTGGCGGTCACGGTCACGACCGTGATACTGCGCTGGCGCTCATGCATTCGGCCGCCGCCGAAGAGCCAGAACTTGGGACTCCCGGTACCCTCGAGCGTCTTCGAATCTTGCTGGTTTTTGAACCCGAGCAGCATCACGGTCGCGCCGCTTCGCATGTCGAGCGTCTGGTTGAAGGCCGTCTCCGGGTCCTGC
>JAJZLX010000260.1 GCA_021850555.1 Pseudomonadota bacterium
CGAGGACGGCCGTCCTCCGGCCCACCGAAGGGGGAGGGAGAAACCTCGGCCGGCTCACTTTCTCCCTGCCCAGCGCGCTGCGGCACGCCGAAACTGCTCGCGACGGGCCGTACCGCGCCCGCAAGCGATGAGACCTCGGAGAAGAACGTCATGGAAAAGTCAGTTCCGCCGGTCACCGGCCGCTACCTCACGAATGCGGAAGCTGCCGCAGTCCTCAGACTCTCGCCGCGGACGCTCGAGAAGCTCCGGGTGAATGGCGGCGGCCCGCGCTTCCGCAAGTTTGGCAGCCGGGTGATCTATGCCCGCGAGGATCTCGATGCGTGGGCAGGCGAGCGCGTCTGCGAGAGCACCTCAGACGTGCATTACGCGGCCCTACGGTGATCGCGCTTCCTTGCGGAGACCGTCTCCATGCACGGCGAAGCGCGAACACACTCGGAACGGGAGCAGCTCGAGACCTTTCGCACTCTCGCGGCTGACCTCGCGCCGCGAGACCTGCAGGATCTCATGTCCTACCCGTTCTTTTCGCTCACCAAGGCGAAACGCATTCGACCGATCGACTACCACGCCGGCGACATCTCGATCCGGGTCGAAGGCTCAGCCGAACATGGGATCGCCAGCATCTGGGATGCCGACGTGCTGATTTGGGTGGCCTCGCAGATCATCGAGGCGCGGGACGCCGGAATCGCGACCTCCCGGCTGCTGGTCGCAACGCCCTACGAGATTCTGAGCTTTACCGGTCGAGGGTCCAGCGGTCGCGACTACAGTCGGCTCAAAGCCGCATTCGACAGGCTCCAATCGACGACCGTCGCGACATCGATTCGTCAGCCGCTGAGCCGGCGACTGCACCGCTTTTCCTGGATCAGCGAGTGGAAAGAACGCGCGACGTCGGAGGGTAGACCGCTCGGGCTCGAACTCGTCGTGCCGGATTGGTTCTATGCGACCGTACTCGATTCGACTCTCGTCCTGACGATCGACCGCGCTTACTTCGGTCTTGGCGGTGGAATCGAGCGCTGGCTCTACCGGCTCGCCCGCAAGCACGCCGGCAAGCAGCCGGACGGCTGGCGGTTTGACCTCAGGCACCTGCACGTGCGCTCCGGAAGCCTCGCCCGGTATTCCGACTTCGCCATCGACGTGCGCCGGATCGTGCGGACCGGTTGCCTGCCTGGTTACCGACTGGCGATCGAGCACACTCGCCGTGGCAGCGAAGTCCTGCACGTGTGGGCGGCTCCCACCCATCGCATCGAGCAGACGGTTGCACAGCTTGCCACAAGGTTCCGAGCTGGGGATAAGCTGTGAATAGACACGTGCTATCGGGCGCACGGGGTATCGTGCTATCAGGCGCACGACTATCGTGCCATCAGGCGCAAATTCCCGCGCAAGTCCTTGACGTAGCGAGCAAATCCAGCTCCTTAACTCTAATAACATACAGATCCTCCGGATCTGTAATAACGGAAGAGTGCCGGTCGAACGTTGCATCGCGACGGTATTCCGAGCCGTTCAGGGAGCGCACCGAGGAGGGTGTGCCATGAATCTGGGGCGCATCGTTCGCTTGCGAGCCGGAGCGCCTGGGAGCTGCGGCCGAGGCGATGCGCGCGTAGCGGCGCATCAGCCGGCAGTTATTTCGCCGGCGGCCGGGCAAGCGGAAACTCGATCGGCTGCGGGCGAGTCCCGACGTGTCTCCCTGCTGGTCGTGACGTTGGTAGGCGTTTCGGTGTGTCTCGGCGTGCCGTGGATTCATCCGTCGATTCGACTCGTGTACAACGCGAGTCCGAGCGTGGCGCTCGGGTGGTATTTCCTCGTCCCGACCCAGGAGCTGTCGGTCGGGATGTTCGTCGTCGCACACCTCCCTCCGGCTGCGGCGAGACTGGCGGCGCGCCGTGGCTATTTGCCGCTCACCGTTCCGGTCGTCAAACGTATCGCCGCCGGGCCTGGAGAGCGCGTCTGTGAGCGCTCCCGAGTCCTCTCGATCGACGGACGCCCGGTCGCTCGAGCACTGCGTGAGGATGCGCAGCACCGCCCACTCCCGGCGTGGTCCGGGTGCGTGAACCTCGCGGGCGGCGAATATCTCTTGCTCGGATCGGCACCCGACTCGTATGACAGCCGATATTTCGGGCCGGTGGCGAGAGGCGCCATTCTCGGGCGCGCGATACCGCTGTGGACATGGCAATGATCAGGAGGGTCCTCATCGAAGGATGCCTGCTGGTCCTGTTCACCATCATTGTCAGTGACGTGGCTATCGCCGCCAACCCGCCAGTCGTCTGTGGGACTGCGCGCTGGCAACCCCTGATTCGCGAGGCAGCTTCGCGATTCGAGGTCCCGCGGGCGTGGCTCGATGCGGTGATGCTCGCTGAGAGCGCCGGTTGCGCGACTCTGAATGGCAGGCCGATTGTATCGCCGGCTGGTGCGATGGGTCTGATGCAGCTCATGCCGGCGACGTGGCTTGAGTATCGGGCACGACTCGGGCTCGGAGACGACCCCTATCAGGCACGCGACAACATCTTCGCCGGTGCCGCGTATCTGCATGAGCTGTACGAGCGATACGGGAAGAACGGGTTTTTGGCGGCCTATCAGGCCGGTCCCGGACGGTACGAGGAGTTCGTCCGGAACCGACGACCGCTCCCGCGTGCGACGATCGAGTATGTCGCGCGCGTTCAGCGGGCTATTGAGCACATCGACGCGAAGTCGTACCCGGTCCCGTTGCCTGCAGCTCCTGCCGCGAGCCCGCTCTTCGCCGGGCTCGCCTCTGGGCCGACGAATGGGGATCGAACGACGAGTCTGCAGCTCGACAGGCAACTCTTTGTTCCGCTGTCACCGGTTCGGCGACCAGCGATGGTGTCACGCAAATGAGCGTCGGAATGTTCGCCATGATGAGTTTGATCCGCGCGGGAGGGAGCGTCGATGCCGGAAAGGGCGCCAGGAAGACGGGGAAGCAAGATAGAAGCAGGCGGCACGGACGCGCCGCCAAGCCTTTGTCTGCACATCGGTTT
>JAJZLX010000251.1 GCA_021850555.1 Pseudomonadota bacterium
AGGAATACAATCGCACCAAACATGACGAGATCGGTGGTCCCCCGCTCGAGCGGTATCTCACCAGCCCCCACGCCGGCCGAGAGTGCCCCGGGAGCGAGACGCTGCGCGCTGCCTTCAGGATCGAGGTCAAGCGCCGTCAGCGCCGCTCCGACGGCACGGTCAGACTCGAGAACCAGCGCTTCGAGATCCCCTCCCGGTACCGGCATCTCGCGCAGATCCGCCTGCGCTATGCCCGCTGGGACTTGAGCCGGGTGGATCTGCTCGATCCGCACTCGGGAGCGATCCTCTGCCCGGTGTACCCGATCGACAAAGTGGCCAATGCGGAAGGGTTGCGCCGGGTGCTGGAGCCGGTCAGCCACGCACCGAAGCCACCGGCCAGCGGCATCGCACCGCTGCTGAAGAAAATGATCGCCGACTACGCCGCCACGGGCCTGCCGCCGGCGTACCTACCCGAATCCGACCCACAGGACGATCCGACATGAACCAAAAGCTCCTGGCCCTCTATGGGCTGAAACACGACCCGTTCTCCCCCGAGATACCGACCGAGGCACTGTTCCTGTCGCCGAAGATCGAGAACTTCTGCTGGCGCATCGAGCAGGCGCATCTGCGCGCCGGCGGTTGGGCCTTGATCCACGGTGATGCCGGCTCCGGCAAAAGCGTCGTCCTGCGCGTGCTCGCCGAGCGCCTCGCGCGCTTGGCCGACCTCAACGTCGGCGTCGTACACCATCCGCAGAGCAATCTCTCGGACTTCTACCGCGAGCTCGGCGACATCTTCGGTGTCTCCATCCGCGTCAGTAACCGCTGGGGTGGCTTCAAGGCGCTGCGCACCCGTTGGCTCGATCACCTCGGTTCGACCACCCGCCGCTCCGTGCTGCTTTGCGACGAGGCCCAGGAAATGAGCCCGGTGGTCCTCAATGAGCTGCGTCTGCTCGCCAGCGCCCGCTTCGACTCCCAGTCGCTCCTGTGCATCGTACTCGCTGGCGACGCACGGCTCCTCGAGAAGCTGCGCCGCGAGGAACTGGTCCCGCTGGGCTCACGCATCCGCACCCGCCTAGCCACCGAGGCCGCCACCCGTGAGGAACTCCTCGCCTGCCTCGAACATCTGCTCGCCGCCGCCGGCAACGCCAGTCTCATGACACGGGAACTCCGCCAGACCCTCTGCGATCACGCCGCCGGAAACTACCGCATCCTCGTGTCCATGGCCGCAGAACTCCTCATGAGCGCCGCGCAGCGCGAGATCACCACCCTCGACGAGAAGCTCTACCTGCAGGTCTTCTCCGCCCCCGAGCGCAGCACCGCGCGCCGGGCGGCAGCAGCCCGATAACCCTCACCGCCGGGTCCAGATGATGTCCGATACCACTGAGCCTGCCTACGACGTGACCGCGCGTCACTGTCTGATCCTGGAGCTCCCCGAACTCTCCGACGAGGCCGCCTGGCAACTCTCCGAGTTCCTCCAGTCCCTCGCCGAGCACATCGACGCCCACTACTCCGCGCAGATCTCCCGTGCATACCGGGCACACGAGTGCGAGCGCGATCGGCTCTACCGGGAAACGGTCCTCCTCGAATCGCAGCAACAGCTTCCCTTCCCCCGCCCGCCGTTCTGACCGGCGCGCATCGCTACGCCGTCGCCACAATCACTCACGCCGCACGTCCATCACCGATCGTGAAAACCAGTCCATCAAATACCGTGGCGCGTCTCACTTGGCGAGCTTCGGACCGTTCACGAGAGCCGTACGGATCAGCGAGTGTTCTGCAACCGCGCAGGCGCCGGCTTGACGCGCGACGGCGTGGCGTATCTGCTGCGCAAATACATGGCGTCGGCCGCTCGTACATCGCCCGGGCTGCGCCGCCGGCGGATCTCGCCCCACGTGCTCCGACACAGCTGCGCCGTAGCCCTCCTGCAGGCCGGCGTCGATATCACGGTAATCCGCGACTATCTCGGCCATGCCAGCATCGCCACCACGAACCGCTACGTCGCCACGAACCTGCAGATGAAGCGTGATGCTCTGGAGCAGTTCTGGAGCCGATCGGGACTCTCGTCTACGCACACGCGGCCGTGGAGGCCGAAGCCCGATGTACTCTCCTACCTCGCGTCCGTCTGAGCGGCAGCAACATTATCCGGAGCGTCCGTACCGAAAGACATAGCGATTCCGGGCTCTCTCGGCAGACGCTCCGGATAACGGCAGACTCTGGATAATGGGCCTTATCGGGAGCGCGGGATAAGGCCCATTCGCGCCGCGAACTGTTCGAGGCCGAGGCTGCCGATCCCGAGGGCGCGCGCGAGGGCCTGCGGCGCATCGGCGCCCTCTACGACATCGAGGCGCAAATCCGCGACCAGCGGCTCACCGGCGAGGCCAAGCGGCTGCATCGCTTGACGCACAGCAAACCGCACGTCGATGCGTTCTTCGACTGGGTCGATCGGCGACTTAAGACGCACGGGCTCGCCCCGGCCACGCCCTTCATCCGCGCGCTGAACTACGTGCACGAGCGACGCGCGGGGCTGCAGGTCTTCCTCACAGACCCGGACGTGCCGATCGACACGAATCACCTGGAGCGCGCCCTGAGGCCGATTCCTCTAGGGCGCAAAAATTGGAATTTCTGTTGGACCGAGCTCGGGGCCAAACACGTCGGAATCGTACAGAGCCTGATCGTCACCTGCCGCCTGCACAAGATCGACGTCTACACCTACCTCGTCGATGTCCTGCAGCGTGTCGGCCAGCACCCGGCTGCTCGCGTCGCCGAGCTGACCCCACGCCTCTGGAAACAGCACTTCGCCCCCGCTCCACTGCGCTCAGCTTTGCACGATCTCGCCGCGTAAACCAGACGCCGCGTAATTACCGTACATGGACGCCCCCACTTTGCCAAGCGTTCAACTTGTTCTGGCCGACAGGTGAAGATTGCACCCGTACATCCGGACTTCTGGTGTGAGCAATGCTCACTGTCCCTGATGGGTTTCGCCAGCCGACTCCTCGATCGGTTACGC
>JAJZLX010000425.1 GCA_021850555.1 Pseudomonadota bacterium
ACGGCCGGGGCGAGCGGGTCGGCGGTCTTGAGGCGCCCGACCGTGATCGGGGCGCTGAACGGCACCGACAGGTAGACCCGGATGCCATACGGGCGCAGCACGCCGGCGAGCGCCGCGACCTTCTCCAGATAGAGCGGTGTCAGGATGTACGGACTGGCATTGACGTTGTTCAACACCACGCCGTCGATGCCGATCGAGGCGCAGGCGCGCGCCAGTTCCGTATAGCGCGGCGAGAGGTATCGCGGCAGCTCGCCCCATTTCCAGATGGAGCTGCCGGCATAGCCGCGCTCCACGGTGCCGTCGAGGTTGTCCCAGAAGTCGAGCACGCGGAAGCGGATCTTCGGCCGCGAGGCGATATCGAGCCGGCCGATCGGGCGGCGGGTCTGCATCAGCCGCAGGAAGCGGAACGCGCCGTAGAGCACACCGATGTCGGTGTTGCCGGCGATCACCGTCGCGCGATGGCCGTCGACCGTCAGGGTGCGAATGAGGTAGCCTTGCGAGCCGACCCGCGCCAGGTCGAGCCGCAGCGAGCGGATGCGGGAGGAGTCCTTGGGTGTGCCGAACAGGATGGCGCCGTCGGCCGTGACGTGCGCGGCGCTCGGCACTGCCCGGCCGAGCATCCCCGAGAGCCCGCGCTCGAGCTCCGCCTCCGTGTCGCGCACGGTCGGCCGCGGCGCTCCGGGCGGCACGAGCTCGGTTGCCGCATGGCGATAGCGCTCGAGCCAACGGCCGTGGACGGGAACATAACGCAGCCACAGGCGATGGCCGTCAGCGGCGCGCGCCGTGCCGAGGCCGCCCAGGATCAGCAGCGCGGCGGCCGCGATGCACTGCAGCGCGCGCGGCTTGCGCTGGCCGGATTCCGTGCTGCACTGAAACATGGCGCTCTCCGATCGGCCGATTTCCTGTTAAGATGATAACGCTACCATCGATACCGATTCAATCATGCCTCTGCGATTGAGCGAGCAGACTCTGGGCCATGCGCAGCCGGGCACGGCTCGTCCGGGCTATGTGCGCGCCGCCTGCCGGGTGGGCTGGGTGCACTTCGGGCCCGGCGCGTTTCACCGCGCGCACCAGGCCTGTTACGCCGATCGTCTGCTCGAGCGCGACCCGCGCTGGGCGATCAGCGCGGTGGCCCTGCACAGCGCCGGCGTCCGCGAGGCGCTGGCGCCGCAGGATTATCTGTACGGCCTGGCCGAACTCGGCCCGGGGGCGCCGGTGCGGGTCATCGGCGCGCTGCGCGAGATCCTGCTCGCGCCACGTCAGCCGCAGGCCGTGTTCGCCCGGCTCGAGTCCCCCGATACGCGGCTCATCACGCTCACCGTGACGGAGAAGGGCTACTGCCTCGAGGCCGGCGGTCAGCTCGATGTATCGCATCCCGACGTTCAGCACGACTTGGCGGATCCCGATCATCCCCGCAGCGTCATCGGTTTTCTCGCCGAAGGGCTGCGCCGCCGCCATGCGAGTGGCCAGCCGCCCTGTGCCGTGATGAGCTGCGACAATCTGGCGGAGAACGGTCCGACGCTACGCGCGGCCGTCAGCGCATTCGCGGCGCGGCGCAGCGGCGAGCTCGCCCGCTGGATCGAGCGGGAGGTGGCCTTCCCGCGCACCATGGTGGACAGCATCACCCCGGCCACCGATGAGTCTCTGCGCGAGCGCGTGGCGCAGGCAATCGGTCTGACGGACGCCTGGCCGGTGCAGCGCGAGTCGTTCTCCGAATGGGTGATCGAGGACGTGCCGCAAGTGCGCGTCGCCGACTGGGCATCCGTGGGTGTGCAGCTCACGAACGATGTCGGGGTTTACGAGCGGGCCAAGCTTCGGCTCCTCAATGCCGCGCACTCGACGCTGGCGTACGTCGGCTTGCTGCGCGGGCACACGACGGTGGCCGAAGCGATGCGCGACGCACCGCTCGCGCGGCTGGTGGAGCAGCTGATGCGCGAGGACATCGCGCCGAGTCTGACCGGCGGCGCAGTCATCGACATCGGCGCCTACATCGAGGCCGCGCTCGGGCGCTTCCGCAACCCGAGCGTGCGTCATCAACTCGAGCAGATCGCGTGGGATGGCTCCAAGAAGCTGCCGGTGCGGCTGTTGCCGACGCTGGCCGAGGCGCTCGCGGCCGGCAGGCCGCTCGAGCGGCTGACGGTGCCGGTGGCCGCGTGGATCCGCTTCATCGCCGCGCGCGCCCATGGCGGCGGCACGTTGACCGATCCGGCCGCCGAGGCACTTCTGGCCCTCGGCGCCGCCTGCGATGGGGATGCCGGCGAGGATGTCGCGCGCTTCTTGAGGCTCGAGGCGGTCTTTCCGCCGGCGCTTGCCTCGGCCCCGGCATTCGCGCGGGCGCTCGCCGCGACTTACGGCGCGCTCGGCAGCGACGGGTCACTGTCCTCATTGGCGAGCGCATAGCGCGGCGCCGCAGTCGCACGGCAGTGGCATGATCGCCTGCGCGGCGGCTGTCATGGCCGGCGGGAGTTCCGATGGGGAAAACGGCGAATAGGGGGTGCAGATGAAGATTTCGGCAAGTCAGCATGGGTTGCGCCGCGCGGCGGCGGCGCTGTTCACTCTGTGCGTGAGCGCGTGCCTGCCGGTCTGGGCCGCAACGGCGGTGCCGATGCCGCGCCTGATCGGCGCGCGTGGCCGGTATGAACTGCAGGTGGACGGCAAGCCGTACCTGATCCTCGGCGCGCAGGTCAACAACTCGAGCAATTATCCGGCGATGCTGCCCGAGGTGTGGCCGGCCATCGCGGACGTCGACGCCAACACGGTGGTGATGCCGATTGCCTGGGAGCAGATCGAGCCGGTTCCCGGTCGATTCGATTTTTCATTCCTGGATCTGTTCCTGAAGCAGGCCCGGGAGCACCACGTGCACGCGATCCTGCTGTGGTTCGCAACCTGGAAGAACGGTGCTCCGGGGTATGCCCCCGCGTGGGTGAAGCTCGACAATCGGCGCTTTCCGCGCATCGTCAACCCGCAGGGCCAGC
>JAJZLX010000027.1 GCA_021850555.1 Pseudomonadota bacterium
TCGCCGCCGGCCGCTACAGCAGCGCCAGCGAGTACGTCCGGGACCTGATCCGCGGCGATGAGAAACGCCGAGCGGAAGAGCGCCTCGAGGCGCTGCTGCTGGAAGGGCTGGAGGGTCAAGAAACACCCCTGACCCGGGAAGACTGGACCGCGATCCGCAAAGAAGCCCTCTCGCGCGTGGCGGCTCATAAGAAGCGCACGTAGTGGCGGATGTCTTTCAACGGCCCGCAGCGCGACGGGATCTGATCGAGCACTACGTCTACCTCGCCGAGAACGCCGGCGCGGCCGTCGCCGATCGCTTCCTCGAACGGGCGCAGGAAAGCTTCTCCCAGATCCTCGAGCAGCCTCTGATCGGCTCTCCCGTGGTCTCACGCCGCCCGGAGCTCGCCGGCCTGCGCAAGTGGCGAGTGTCTGACTTCGAGGACGTCCTGATCTTCTATCTCCCGCATGATCGCCGGATTTCGATCGTCCGCGTATTACGTGGCGCGCGGGACTGGTGGCGTTTGCTGGGCCTTGCGTAGGCTGGCATACAGGACTGTGCGACCCATCCGCGAGACTGCTGTGCACCATAGATCGGGTGTCGGCTAGAACAAGCCCGTCGCGGTCTTCCACATCAGCACCCCCACCCCGAGAGCTGCGGCGATGAGGGGTATCCACGACTTTTTGCCGTCATCTCCGTTCTCAACGGCGTAGTACCACCAGATTCCCATCGCCACAGACGCTCCCGCAAGCGCTGCCCGCCAGGACAGCGGCCCGAACGCGTCCACCCAACTGATATTGGCGCGGGCATCTTGCACCGCGTCGAGGAACCCGACGCCGACGAGCTCGCCAATGCCGAATACGGCGGCCAGCACCATCACGACCACCGCCACCGACCAGAGTGACCGGGCCGCATGGACCCGGCGGACGGCATTTTCCGCAGCCCTGGTGACAGCGTGTTCCACCGAAGGCACCAGATGCGCGACAGCATCATTGATTCGGGCCTTGGCCTGCTCGGCCGCACCATCGGCGGCTGCTTTCGCGCTCGCGCGCATCTCGCCGGGCAGCCGGGCGAAAATGCCGTGGTACGTGTCTAAGACCGCCAGGATAGGCAGCATGCCGTCGTCGTTGCGCATGCCGAGCACGCGCGCCAGCGCCATCAGGCGCTGCACGTCGGCCGGCGCCGGTTCCTTGCCGCTGATCGCCCGGAGAGCATCGCGCAGGCTGTTCAGTTGCGTGACTTGATCGTCCATCGTTCAGCCCTCGTAGATCGCCCGGAGCGCATCCCGTGCCGCCGCCCGGTATCGGGTGAGCACCGAGCGCTGCGCCAGCGTGAATTGCCCATCCTCAGCCCAGAGCGGCAACCGTTGATCGATCAAGCGGTCCGCCACCAGGTCATTCAATTCCGGGAAGATCACCGTCCCGGTCATCCGGTCCTTGAGCTTCGAGGCTTGATAGCGGGCGAACTTGTCCACGCTACCGAAGTACGTGTTCAGCAACGCATAGGTCGCCGCGTAGGGCTGTCCGGCATCGACGAATTGCTTGAGTAGCTCCAGGCCATCCCTCTGCCGGTTCAGGGGCCAGACCATGACCATGCGCCGCTCGGTGTGCTTCGCCACATCACACAGAATCCCGCCATGCTCGAGGATTCCCGGCGTCGCCCGGGCAGGCGTGTTCACGACGATGGGCGAATCCGTATTCAACTCCATCACGTCCCCGAGCCGGACATATCCGGATTCGGTGTCCAGGGTGCAGATCTCGCACGGGACAGTGCCGTTCACGGCTTTGTAGACATCCGGGTTTGAATCGTCCGTCTCGACGTAGACCGGTGCATGACCGTCCTGTCGCAGCGCATCCAGTAGCGCCATGGTGACCGTCGATTTGCCTACGCCGCCCTTGCCGCCACCCACCATAATCAGCTTGTTCATCGCGCGTACCTCACAGATCATCCGAATCGTTCTGGATCGCAAACGTGCCCGGCTCGGGCAGCCGTGGTGATGTCTGTTTCTGCTGCGTTGAGGCGCTCGTACCACCCTCGGCACGTTGTCCGGCAGCCGACCCCGTACCCTTGCTCGTTCGTCGCTTCGCTCCGGACTTGGCGGCGGTGCGTTTCCGAGTGAATGCCTTGCCCGATTCACGGACGATCAGCGTGACGGTCTTCGGGAGGATGCCGAAGACATCGTTCCGCAGCGCCTCGGCGATTTGTTGCGCCGTATAGCCCTCGTTCAGCAGTCCGCTCAGCTCCTCGCGTACGGCCCGCAGCACGTCCGTTTTGGTCCCAGCCCCGCCCTGTTCCCCGGGGCGTTTCGCCTCCCGTAAGCGCTTCAATGCCGCGTGTGCTTTCATCACGTATTCGGTCATTTCATAGCGTTTCATCGCGCTCATTCCATACAACACAACAGTCGCATGTATGATAGTGTTCCGTTTCGTAAGTTCAATCGTAATCGCAGACCTGCGGATCACAGTATGTTTGGACGAGACAACAGGATGGCCCTTGTCACACAGACAGGCTCCCGCCGTCTGCGTGACAAGGGCGGGAATGCTCGGCGGCTTCGCCTTCTCGCAGTTCTCTCATCCCGCGCCCGCGGCGGGCACACTCGCTCCAGCGGGCAGATTTGCGGCCCGCACACTCCCGTGCGTCGGGAGGTGACTGATGAGGAATGCAGTGACTAATGAACGGCACAAACTAACGGCGGTCGTGAACATCCGGCTCACGACCGGCGAGCGTGCTGTTGTGGCCGAGAACGCGGAGACTGCGGGCCTCACCGTCTCCGCGTTCTGCCGCCGGCTGATCTTCGGGCGCACGGTGCACGCCCATACCGACTCCGCAGTGATCCGCGAACTGCGGCGGTTAGGCGGGCTAGCCAAGGCAATGCACACTGCGAGCGGTGGAGTGCACTCAGCGGAGACTGCGGCGGCATGGCGCGCGGTCACGGCGGCCATCAATCGGATCGCAGGAGAGGCGCCGCGATGATCGGCAAAAAGAT
>JAJZLX010000192.1 GCA_021850555.1 Pseudomonadota bacterium
CGCCAGCACGCACGAGTGCGCATAGGCGGAAAATTCCAGACCGCCGTAACGCTTCGGAATGATCATGGCGAAGAAACCGCGCGTCTTGAGGTATTCCCAGACGTGAGGCGGCAGGTCGCCGCGCTCGTGCACGATGTTCCAGTCATCGAGCATGCGGCACAGCTCTTCGCAGGGGCCCTCGAGAAACGCCTGCTCTTCGGCCGTCAGCTGCGGTGGGCGGGCCGCGAGCAGCTTCGACCACTTGGGCGCCCCGGTGAACAACTCCCCGTCCCACCACACCGTGCCGGCCTCCAGCGCCTCGCGCTCGGTCTGTGACATCGACGGCAGGAGCCTGCGGTATGCCTTCATGAACGGCCGCGTGATCAGCGCCTTGCGCAGCGGCCGTACATTGAGCAGCCACAACCCGGCGAGCATCAGCCACAGAAAGCCCTTCCAGGTCTCGGCCGCCACGCCGGCAGCCCCGTAGTACGCGTAGGCGGCGAGCAGGATCGTGAAGGTGGCGGTGAAGGCGAGCAGCGAGAGCCGGCGGTAGGCCAGGTACAGCACCGCGGCGACGAAGATCAGCGTGATGATCCCGCCCGCCTGAGTCACCGCGTAAGCGATGGCCGCAAGGGCGACCAACGGCAGGAGTATGCCCAGCATGGAAGCTCCTTCACGCCGTTATTGTGGATGGCTACGGCTTCGGGGAACTATAGCGGTTTTCCCGTCGGGGCGGTGGATTGCGCATTGCCGCCGCCGGTATCCGCCCCCCGCGGGGCGCATCCCGGTGCGGGCACGCGGGGGGCGTGCCCGCACCGGGCCGGGAGCGCTCGCGGTCCGCCGGTCAGCCGAGCAGGGATTTGACGCCTTCGCGCTCCTCGCGCAGCTCCCCGAGAGTCGCGTCCATGCGCTTGCGGCTGAACTCGTCGATCGGCAGGCCCTGCACGATCTGGTATTCGCCGTTCTTCGTGGTCACGGGGTAGGAGTAGATCACCCCTTCCGGGATGCCGTAGCTGCCGTCCGACGGCACGGCCATGCTGACCCAGTCGCCCTCCGGCGTGCCATGCACCCAGGTGTGGATGTGATCGATGGCGGCCGAAGCGGCCGAGGCGGCCGAGGAGGCGCCCCGGGCCTTGATGATGGCCGCTCCGCGCTGCTGGACAACCGGGATGAAAGTCTGCTCCACCCAGGCGGCATCGACCAGAGAGCGGGCCGGTTTGCCGCCGACCAGAGCGTGGTTGATGTCAGGGTATTGGGTGGAGGAGTGGTTGCCCCACACCGTCATGCGGCGGATGTCGCGCACGTGGCTGGAGGTCTTCTCGGCGAGCTGTGACAGCGCCCGGTTGTGGTCGAGACGCATCATGGCCGTGAAGTTGCGCGGATTGAGGTCCTTGGCGTTGGCGCGCGCGATCAGCGCGTTGGTGTTGGCCGGATTGCCGACAACCAATACCCTGACGTTGCGGTCGGCGACCTCGTTGAGCGCCCGGCCCTGCGCCGAGAAGATCTGCGCGTTGGCGAGCAGCAGGTCCTTACGTTCCATGCCCGGGCCGCGCGGACGGGCGCCCACCAGCAGTGCCACGTGGCAGTCGCGGAACGCCACCTTCGCATCATCCGTGGCCATCACCCGGTTGAGCCCGGGGAAGGCGCAGTCGGCGAGCTCCATGACCACCCCGTTGAGCGCCTGCAGGGCCGGGGTGACCTCCAGCAGGTGCAGGTTCACCGGCTGGTCGGGGCCGAGCAGCGCTCCGGAGGCGACGCGGAAGGCAAGTGCATAGCCGATCTGGCCGGCGGCGCCGGTGATCGCGACATTCAGGGCGGATTTCATGGTGCTCGAGTCCGTGCAGGGGAAGAAAGGGCGCAAATTCTACCGCCGATAGACGCGTCTTATCACCCCGATTCGGCCAAACGATTGGCCGGCATGCCTCACCGGTGCTACAACAGGCGCATCGGTCCCGGCACGCGCAGCGTTCACGCAGGCAGAAAAAAGCATACTTTTCGCCGGGTGGGCTCGCGGCGCCGCGAACCCACCGGTTCAAACGAGGAGAATGCCATGTTCGACACACGCAACGATCTGTCCGGCGACACCCGTACCAAGGCGATCCGGCTCCTGAATGCGCGACTGGCGGATGCCATCGATCTTGGCTTGCAGGCCAAGCATGCGCACTGGAACGTCAAGGGACCGCACTTCATCGCGCTGCACGAGCTGTTCGACAAGCTGGCCGAGGAAATCGCCGAGCATGCCGATACCATCGCGGAGCGCGTCACCGCTCTCGGCGGCACCGCGGGCGGTACTCTGGGGGTCGTGGCGCGCGTGACCAGTCTGCCCGCCTACCCGGAAGGCATCTGCGCCGGTCTGGCGCATGTCGAGGCGCTGGCGGGAGCGGTTGCGGATTTCGGCCGCAAGGTACGCTCGGCGATCGACGAGGCACAGGCATTCGGGGATGCCGATACCGCTGACCTGTTCACCGAGGTGTCTCGCGAGACCGACAAGCAGCTGTGGTTCCTCGAAGCCCATTTGCACGCCGAGCGCTGAGCGGCGCCGGCGTCCGGCCGGGCGGCAAGCCTGGCCGGCCCATTCCCCTCAGGCGTCGGTGGAGCCACGACCGCCGCAGCCCATCGATCAAGCGCGGCCGGCGGCCCCGGGCTGGCGCATCAGGTGAGCGAACGGCGCGCCGCCCGCGCGCTGGCGCCTGAGCAGCTCGAGCAGCTCTTCCGAGGCGCAGGGATCACCGAACAGGCGTCCCTGTCCCTGGTGGCAGCCGTTGCGCCTCAGGAACTCGAGCTGATCCTGTGACTCGACCCCCTCGGCGACCACGACCATGCCGAGGCTGCGGCCCATCTCGATGATGGTGCGCACCAGGGTCGCGTTGCCGGCGTTCTCGCTCACGCCGCGCACGAAAGACTGATCGATCTTGAGCGTTCCGATGGGAAACTGCTGCAGCGCCGAGAGTGATGAATAACCCGTGCCGAAGTCGTCGATCGACAG
>JAJZLX010000600.1 GCA_021850555.1 Pseudomonadota bacterium
GCTGCAGTTTCTGGCCGTCTGGCAAGTGCAGGGCATCTCGACCCGGCAGAAGCTCTTCCCAGCGCAGCCGCTCGAGGTCAAGCTGGATCAGCCGCCGCTGACCAAGGAAGCGATCATCGATACGTCGGGGGCGCCGGTACGGGGCGGGTGGCAAGGGGCGGTGAATTATGAGTTCTCCACCACTGCGAATACGAATATCACCGGCGCGAAGATCGAGCCGATCGGCAAGACCCCTCAGGATCAGCTGTGGGCGCGGGCCATCCACAT
Source organism: Pseudomonadota bacterium (assembly GCA_021850555.1). The sequence continues at coordinate 268 of JAJZLX010000600.1, forward strand.
CGTCAGCACCTTCCCGATCGCCGCCTCGTGCGATACGCCGACGGCCGTCACGCTGTCCTCGGGCTATCGTGTCGCGAAGGCGAACCTGGTGATCAGCACCGATTCGAAGACGATACCCACCTGGACCACGAAGGTGATTTTCCGGCCGAAGCCCGCCGGCGTCTGAGGCGCGCAAGCCGCGCGGACCGTCGACGCGTTGCAGTAAACGGGGCTCGCCGCCGGCGAGCCCCGTTTTTTCATCGAGGGGGATAAAAAAGCACCGAGTGGCCGACTCAAATCCTGGACGAGTCCTAAACTGTGGCGCACGGGGGGGATTCTGCGCCGTCCGGGAGCCGTTCTCACTCGGTGCGGGAGAGAGTGTGACATCGTGGCGCTGAACAGAGCGTGAACCGCGCATCACATGAGGCAGGTCGGTGCGGCGGCGGACCGCTGCGTATAATCGCCTCATGGCGCTCGACCCCACACGGCGCTTCGCCAGCCGTGTCGAGAACTACCGCAGGTACCGCCCGGGCTATCCGGCCGAGATCATCCAACTGCTGTGCGAGCGGTGTGGGCTGCGCCCCGGCGTTGCGGTGGCCGATCTGGGTGCGGGAACCGGCATCTTCACCGCGCAGTTGCTCGAGGCGGGAGCACGGGTGTGGGCCGTGGAGCCCAATAGGCAGATGCGCGAGGCCGCCGAGCGGCTGCTCGGCGGACATGAGGGATTTACGAGCGTGGCCGGCACCGCCGAAGACTCGACGCTCGCAGCCCACGCGGTTTCGCTCGTGACGGCGAGCCAGGCCTTCCATTGGTTCGACCAGGATCGCTCGCGCACCGAGGTGCTGCGCGTTCTCGCTCCGGGCGGCTGGGCGGCGCTGGTGTGGAACGAGCACTCCCGAGCGCGCATACCGTTCCTGTCGGACTACGAGGCGCTGCTGCGGCGCTATGCCCCGGAATTCGACGAAGTGCGCAAGCGGCGGGCCTGCGGGCCGGCCATGCGGACATTCTTCGGCTGCGAGCCCGAGTGCGCGGAATTCACCAACCGGCAGGAGCTCGATTTCGAGGGCCTGAAGGGCCGGACGATGTCCTCGTCCTACGTGCCCGAGCCCGGCGACCCCGCGCATGAGCCGCTGCTCGCGGGTCTGCGCGAGGTGTTCGAGCATCATCAGCGTGAAGGGCAGGTCACGTTTTCCTACGAGACGCGGGTGTTTTTTGGCCAACCGGGCGGGCGTTGCGGGGCGCTCGGTGCCGCAGCGTTCCTGGCGCTCAGTCCGGGAGTGCGGCGATGAACTCCGGCAGCACCGCAAAATGCTCGAGCGCGGCGAGGCAGGGAATCTGCTCGATCGGACCGCGCCGGTAGCCGTAGCGCATCAGCACCATTGGAACGTTGGCCGCCTGCGCGGTCGCGGCGTCCACCTCGCTGTCGCCGACCATGAGCGCATCGCGCGCAGTGACCGCGAAGCTCGCGAGCAACGCCTGCAGCACGCGCGGGTCGGGTTTGCAATAGGGAAGGGAATCCCCGCCGATGATGCGTGCGAAGAAATCCGCCAGCTCGAGCCGCTCGAGGATCGTCTGCGCGAGTTGCACGGATTTGTTGGTGCACACCGCCAGAGGCAGCGAGCGCTCACGGAGTTGCTCGAGCCCCGCGCGTACGCCGGGGTAGACCGTGGTCGCGCGCAGCGGCTCGGCCGCATAGCGTTGCATGAACCTGCGATGCGCCGCCGCGAGGTCGGCGCTCGCGAGCGCCCGCGCCGCAAGCGCCCGCTCGACCAGCTTGCTCGTGCCGTCGCCGATCATGGTGCGCACGACCGGAACTGTCAGCGGCGCGGCGCCGAAATCCGCCAGCACGCCGTTGAGCGCGTGCGCCAAGTCGGCGGCACTGTCGATCAGTGTGCCGTCGAGGTCGAAAATGACGAGGGAGAGGCTCATCGTCGCACTGTAGCATCCGAGTGCGGTGCGGCGGGGCGAACCCGGCACGCGTTGGCATCCCGGCTGCGAAGGGTCGCGGTGGACTGGGCCGCGGCTCGCCCGCAATGCCGCGTAGAGCGCGCGTGGGGCAGGCGCACGGGCATCCTGCCGGTGCGCCTGTGGGCAAATCCTGCGCTGCGGTAGCGGTTGGGGTGCGGCGTCCGAGGCACCGGGTCTAGCTGCGCTCGCGGAACGCGACGAAGCTGTGCGGCTCGATGCGCAGCTCGTAGCTGTATTGGCGCGGACCGGCCGGGCGGTGTGCGAAGGGCATCACCGAGCGCACCGGGTTGCCGCCCGAGACCACGCCGTTGGTCAGGTTTTTCAGCCGGGCGAAGCTCCCGGTGATGCGCACCGCCACGGGATGGTTGCGGTAGGACTCCACCACGAACGTGCCGTTGCCGTACTCGAACAGGCTCACCTTGGCGGGCCCGTCGAGCCGCACGGGCATTCCTTGCGTGAGATATCCGCGCAGCGCATCGAGCACCCGCTGCGGCAGCGAATAGAAATCGTTCTGCTCATCCGGCACATCGAGCACGTACAGCTCGCCCTTGCCGTAGCGCTCCATCAGCAGCAGCGGCACGCCGCCCTGATCGTCGAGGCCGCGCACTACGGCCCATGCGCCGTTGGTGAAGAAATGGATCAAGGGGAAGAGGATCGGGCGGCTCCTGCCGATGTAAGTGCCGGCTCCGAAGCCGAACCCGGCGACGTAGCGCGTCGGCGCCACGATCGAGTGGGTGACGCGCATGGCGC
>JAJZLX010000571.1 GCA_021850555.1 Pseudomonadota bacterium
AAATCGACGCGACCAACCGAGTGATGCGCGCGCAGGCCGGTTGCATCCTGCAGAACGCCTGTGAGGCGGCCGAGGCCCACGGGCTGCTGCTGCCGCTGGATCTCGGCGCGCGCGGCTCCGCCACCCTCGGCGGCGTCGTCGCCACCAATGCCGGCGGCAACCGGGTGTTGCGCTGGGGCATGACGCGCGACATGGTGCTCGGGCTCGAGGCCGTCCTGGCCGACGGCACGATAATCAACAGTTTGAACACGTTGATCAAGAACAACGCGGGATACGACCTGAAGCAGCTGTTCATCGGCTCGGAAGGCACCCTCGGGGTCGTCACGCGCGCCGTACTGCGGCTGCGCTCCAGGCCGCTCAGCGAGAACGTCGCATTGCTGGCGGTGGAGGAATTCGAGCAACTGCCGCGCGCGTTGCGTCGTCTGGAGCGCGAGCTCGGTGGGTCACTCTCGTCCTTCGAGGTGATGTGGGCGGAATTCTACCGGCTGGTCACCACCGCGCCGGCGCCCGGCCGGCCGATTCTGCCGCACGGTCATCGATTCTACGTGCTGGTCGAAACGCGCGGCGTCAGTGTGCAGGCCGACGCCGAGCTTTTCGAGAGCGTGCTTGCCGGGGCGCTCGAGGACGGCGAGGTCCTCGATGCGGTGATCGCCAAATCCGACACCGAGCGCCAGGCGATATGGAGCCTGCGCGACGATGTTGCGCAGGTCACCCGCGACGGCCCGGTGTCGGCCTTCGACATCAGCCTCAAGATCGACGACATGCCGGGCTATCTCGACGAGGTGCACCGGGCGCTCGTGGCCCGCTGGGGGAGCCAGTGCCGCTTCGTGGTGTGGGGTCATCTGGGCGATGGGAACCTGCACGTGATGGTGGGCATCAAGGACAGCACGCCGCAGAGCCACCATGAGATCGAGGAACTGGTGTACGGGCCGCTGCGCACCCGGCCGGGCTCGTCCATCTCCGGCGAGCACGGCATCGGCCTGCAGAAGCGCGACTACCTGTCGTACTCACGCACGCCCGCGGAGATTGCCCTGATGCGCACGCTGAAGAACGCGCTCGATCCATACAACATTCTGAACCCCGGCAAGGTACTCTCGAGCACGGGCTGAGCGCCGAGGAAAACTTCGTTCGCCCGGGACGACAGCCCGGATCGCGCGAGCCACGCATGCGCGCCGGAACATACTCGGCCGGCGAAAACCGCGGTTCGGCCGCCCGTGTGACTCATGTCAATGCGTGTGCGTAATTCCGCGGCTCGCCTCCGCCACGACGCAGCACGGCGTTGGACTCGCTCAACCGGCGCCGCGGCTTTTGTGCTCGAACAGCACGACGTCGCCCGGCGGGGAGCTGGCAATGATCCGGTTGCGACCGCTCGCCTTGGCCTGATAGAGCGCCGCGTCGGCGCAGCTGATCAGCTCCTCCAGGCGCTCGCCGTGGAGCGGGTGGCTCGCGATGCCGAGTGAGGCGGTGATGCGCGGCAGCGCGTTGCCGTGCATGAACACGCGGCGCTGCGCGATCGCTTCCCGGATGGCCTCGGCCTTGGCATAGGCATCGTCGAGGGAGCAGCTCGGCAGCACCAGGAGGAATTCCTCGCCACCGTAGCGGCAGGCAATGTCTTCGGCACGCGAATGACGCTTCAGTACCTCGGCGACTTCGCGCAAGACCGCGTCGCCCGCATCGTGCCCGTGAGTGTCGTTGAATTCCTTGAAATGATCGACGTCCAGCATGACCAGGCTCACCGCGTGCCCGTGACGCTGCGCGCGGGCGAGTTCGCGGTGCAGGGAGATCTCCAGGTGCCGGCGATTGTAGAGATCCGTCAGGGGATCGCGCTCCGAGCCGCTGCGCAGCGTCTCTTGCAGGCGCAGATTGCCGACCGCGAGTGACAGCTGGTCCGCCAGAGCCGCCGCGACGCGCTGCACGTCCGCCGAGACCGGCTCACCGGAGGGGCTCTGCACGTGCAAGACCGCGAAGGCGTGTCCGTCCGCGACCAGCGGAGCACACAGACATGCCCGAGTGGCGCTGCCGAGATGCTGACATGGGACACTCGAACGATCGGGCTCATACGGATGCGGCCGGCCTCTGCGCAGCGCCCAGCAGTCCTCCGAAGCGAAGCTCTGCGCCGGGGTCAGGCCACCCCAGCTGACCTGCAGCTCCAAGGCACTCTCCGGTCCGCGAGACACATAAAACGCGCCGGCGGCGTCGCGCAACAGCCTGGGCAGCGCGCCGCGGATGACACGATTGGCTTCGGTCAGGGAATGACAGACCTGCAACAATTCCATGAGCTTGCTCGTGGCGAGGATCTCCTCGAGCCGCTCGCTCTGCTTGGCGATGGTCCCCCGCAGTGCGGCCTCCGTGCTGCGCCGGCCGGCCCGTTGTGCGAGGCACACAATGACGAGCAGCACCGAGATCAACGCGGATCCAGCCAGTGCGGCGCGGCCATAGCCGGTCGAGCCGGACGCGATGGGCCAGTTCGCGAGACTATCGGCCGCCACGAGGGTGCTCATGACCGAGAGCGCAGCGAGCGCACACGTCGCGTACGTCAAAAGTTTGACGCGCCGCGGGCCAACCGAAGCCGCAGCGGCCGATGGCGTGCGTGCGAGAGCCCTGGGTGCCGACATGCGGCTCGCTACCTTGCAGTGAGAGCGGAAAGGCCGATCGTCCATCGGCTACTTCGACTGCAGCGTCCCGCGCTTGAGGGTCGGTGCCGCGGAAACGTGACGCACTGCCACGAGTACGGCACAGTTTCCGTGTTTCTGGCCGGACGGACGGCCGCGCAAGGCGCTGGACTCGCGCCCGGGGTCCGGGTACAAGTCCGCTCGAGGCGGATCCCGCTCAGCCGCGCAGCAAGTGCCGTCCGATGTCGGCGACAGAGCGGCAGCCGAGCTGGCCCATCACTCGATCGAGCTCGACGGTGAGCATCTCCAGGGCCCGTGTCACACCCGGCTCGCCCGCGGCGGCCAGGCC
>JAJZLX010000091.1 GCA_021850555.1 Pseudomonadota bacterium
GGGGACCATTTCAGTCCTCGCCCGTCATCAGGATGCCTCGGCGAGCCGTGAGGCACAGCCGTCCGTGACGGGCGAGCAGGACGGGGGGCTCGACAGTGAGGCGGAGGAGTCCGACGACCTTGGTCCGGACCGTTAGGGGTAACAGCCTCGGTTCGCCGGCAGGCCGGCGCGTCGTACAGGGGCCCGGGCAGGGGAGAAGAAGGGTGAGGCACCCATTCTCTATCTGTGCCGGGAGATCGGAATGAGCGGGATCGACAATATTCAGGCCCGTTGCGAAGACGGCCGCGTCGAGGTTGGGCTATTCGAGGGTGAGGAGTGCCGCGAGGTCATTGCCTTGCGAGCGCCCGAAGCGTTCGAGCTTCGGGATTCCTTGAACGATGCATTGCGCGAGGCGGGGCTGCTCACGCGCAAGAGCGCGGCGGCCGAGGACCACGAGCTCGAACTCTTGGAAGTCGCGCGTGATGTGGTGTGCGCGCGGATCGAGACCGTGGATCCGGTTCGATTCAATGAGCGCATGAACGCCGTCGCCGAACGTGCAAAGAAGGCGGTGGAGACCGTCGATCATGCGCCGGGGCGTCGGCTGCCGCCAGCGGAACGCGAGGCCCTCGCGGCGCGTCCGTGGCTGGATGGGACGCAAGGGGCGCAAGAGGTCCCCGATCTGCGTATGGCGCGCTCTGCGCAATTCCTCACGCGGCAGCTTGTGAAGGCACTCGACGCGCTTGGCTTCGGCCATGAGCATCGTGAGGTGAGCGGAGCTGATACGGTGGCCCTGCTTGGGGAACACCTCCCTGCGCTCAACGCCGCGTTGGGATTTCCTGATGGCAAGGCGACTGCTGTGCAGACGGCAGCGAGGGCCTTTGCGGAAGATCTCGAGTGGATCGGCTTTGGGAAAGAAGACAACGAAGTGAACGGCGCCGACGTCGTCGAAGCGGTGGCCCGGCACCTGCCGGCCCTGCGCGCTGCGCTCGGCGAGCCGGCACACACCGAAGATTACGACGCTCATGTCTCGCGACAGGGGCAGGAGCACTATCGACAGCTCGAGGGAGAGGAACGGGATCGGGAGGATGCGTATGCAGGTGATGAGGAGGATCTCGGGCGATGAGCAAGAAACTGACGTACGCCGAACTCGATGCCGAGCGCTCGCGCCTCGCGAAATCCGAAGGACTCCTCGGCATCGCCCTCAATTTGACGCTCCACGGCAAGCCGGATGCGACCGAGCAGTGTAGCCACGAAGGGGACCGGTGGAAGTTGCAGCTCTACGGCGCTCACCGCGCCGATGGGGGGCTCGTGGTTGAGACCTTCTACCACCCGGGACAGTCGCCGCACTCCGCGGTCCACTATCTCGATGAGCTCACGGGGATTCCGGGACGCTTATCCGAAGGCGGGATGAAGTATACGGAGGCGCTGTCCCGGCTGCGCGCCACGCGCGATCGCATCGCGACCGAATCTGAGCGCCCGGCCCATGGGCTGATGCCAGCGCCCGAATCGCCTGCCGAAAAGGCCGCGCGGCGATATTCGATTCGGCTTGAAGATAGGTCCGGCCTCGGTGTGAAGATGCTCGCCGACGGGCTCACCCTTGACCAGGTTGAGCGGTGGTGGAAGGAGAGCGATGCGAGCGGGGAGAGGAACGAGGATCGTTATGAGGGACTGCGTACGGAAGGCAATGTCGTGCTCGTGAGCGCCTCTCGGGAACGGGCGGCGGAGGATGTGCGGAGCGAGGATGACTGCGAGCAGAGTCCTGGCGAGGACTTGGGGAGGTAGACAGATGGCAGGCAATCGACGGCATGCCGGGGGCATGAACTCGGCAATGGCGAACCTGAAAAAGATCGACGGGGAGATCGCCGGCCGCCGAGTGGGTGAGGCGGCGCCGTTGACGAAGCGCGAGGCGATGGAGCGGTACGCGAAACTCCGTGACTGCGTTTTGGGGTCAGGGCCGAGCGTCGAGCGCGCGAGGCGACTGGCTGAAGTGGCATCCCCGGAGGAACTGAAGGCGTTCAGCAAGGCGACGGGGCATTTGTCTTGGCCTGAGTCCTTCGGCCAGACGCCATGGGAGACTGCCGGCGCGCTGGGCTATGGGCTGCGGTTCGAGGAGAGCACCGGTCATCACCATTGGGCGCATGAGATGCTCGATGCGTATCGCCTGGGCCGCAGCGCTCTGGACAGGGAACGCGCGGCTTCCGAGAGCCAAGCGCGGCTGAGGGCTCTCTACATCTATCCAAGCGAGGCCGGAGAGATGGGTGGCCAGATTCTCGAGCAGGGGAGGTCCGTGTGGGGTGTCGCAGGCTGCCTGGACCGCAACGAGGTAATCGATGCGGCCACCGAGGCAGGCTATCAGGACTTGCGAATCACCGACGTGCCACATATCCAGGACGTGCTCGAAGTCGAGCGCCCCCGGGAAGAAAATCAGGTGCTCACTGGTGCCGCGGCCCACGGAGACAGCGATGAGGAGCAGGACCAAGGACGGTAATGTGAACTGGCATAGCCCGGCAGACGTTCTCGTGTTGCACCGCCAAGCCGGCATACCGTGCAGGTCGTTTGGCGGGAGTGTCTGATTTTTTGTGTTTGAGGCGGTTTTAAAAACTCCTGCCACAACAGTCGGCCATGAAGAGCGCGATCGTTGCGGCAGGAGCAGTCTATCGCTATCCGAGTCGGGTTGTGAATCGATCCCCATAGGCGATGGCAAACTGGTTCATCGCTTCGGTCCACTCTCGGGCCGATCGGCTCCAGTCTGCGGTGATGTTCTTCAGCGCCATCCAGATCAACTTGGTGGCCGCCTCATCACTCGGGAAGTGGCCTCGGGTTTTGATGATCTTGCGCAGCCGCGCATTCACGCTTTCAATGGCATTTGTCGTATAGATCACGCGCCGCACGGCCGGAGGAAAGGCGAAGAACGGAATGACCCGATCCCAGGCGCGACGCCACAACGCCGCGATGGTCGGATACCGCTCGCCCCAGGAGCCG
>JAJZLX010000597.1 GCA_021850555.1 Pseudomonadota bacterium
GTCAGGTAGGCCAGCGGGATGAAGACGACTACCGGGGTCAGAGTCGACCCGACCAGTGCCGTCAGGATCTCGCCCATGGCCTCATGGATGCCCGTCAGCCGCGGGCCGCCCGAGGCGATACGATGGCACATCGCCTCCACCACGACGATGGCATCGTCGATGATGAGCCCGATGGAGGCCGCGATGCCTCCGAGCGTCATCATGTTGAAGCTCATTCCCGTGAGCTTCATCGCCACGAACGTGACCAGCACGCAAATCGGAATCGTGACGACCGCCGTCCAGACGCTGCCCCAGTTCTTCAGGAACGCATACAGGATCAACACCGACAGAACGAGCCCGAAGATCACCGCCACCCACACGTTGTCGATGGACTCGCGCACGAATGAGGATTGGTTGTAGAAAAAAGCGAGATGCATGTCCGGCGGCAACTGCCGGCGCAGCTTGCGCAGCGCGCTCTTCAGGCCCGCGGCGATCGAAAGGATGCTTGCGTGCGAATGACTCTCGATCTGCAGCAGCACCGCGGGACGGCCCTGGGCCGTGACACTCGTGAAGGCGGGCGCCGCCCCATGAACGACGTCGGCCACGTCCTTGATGCGAATCGGGTGGCCATCCCGGTCCGCGACAACGATATCGGCGATGTTGCGTGCCGAATGCACGCGTCCGTCGACGGTGGTGAGGTACAGCCGGTAGTTGCGCACGAGAAGGCCGGCTGGAGCGACCAGGTTGTTTCGCTCGAGCGCGGCAGTCACGTTCCGCAGCGCCAGGTGGGCGGACTGCAGCTTGAGCGGATCGACGACCACGTGGTATTCCGGAACCCGCCCCCCGACGACCTCCACCCGCGAGATGCCCGGAATCCGCAGGAACAGCGGCTTGATGATGTAGGTGGCGGTGTTCCAGAGATCCGTCTGGCTGTGACGGGTGGCCGTCAAGCTGATCCCGATGACCGGATCACTCATCGAGAATCCGACGCGCGTGACGTCGGTCACGACGGCCGATGGCAATTCGCTGCGGATTTGGGACAGCCGGCCCATCACGTAGAGCTCGGCGTGCTGCATGTCCGTGCCCCACGGGAATTCGACGTTGACGATGGCCGAGCCGCGTGTCGTCGTCGACAGCACCGACTCAACGCCTGGAATCCTCTTGAGGGACTCCTCGATCGGGCGCGTCACCGTCGCCATCACCTCGTTGGCAGGCATGATGCCGTCGCTGACCTGTACGACGATGCGCGGAAAGAAGGTCACGGGAAACACCGACGATGGCAGGGCCAGCGCCGAGAACACCCCCGCGAGACAGAGGAGCCCTGCAATGAAGGTGATGGCGAGCGCGTGCCGCGTCGTGAACCGGCCCAGGCGGGAAGGGCGGTCGCTCATCGCGATCGAGGCGGATCGGGCGCCACTTTGCCCGATGGACCCGCTGCTGCCTCGATGATCCGGATTCGGGTTCGTCGCGGCAGCCCGAATGCGCCCACCGTGACGACCGCAGTGCCGGGCTTGAGATCCTGCCCGGACACCTCGATCCAGCCGCCTTGGCGCAATCCGGTCTTCACGGACATCCGGATCGCTTCATCGCCCCGGACGATCCAGAGAAAGCCGTGACCGCCGATTCCGCGTATCACGCTTGCGGTCGGTGCTACGAGGCTGTTCCGGTGGGTCGCCGTGACGATGCGGATCCGGACGTGCTGGCCGGGCCGAAGGCCGCTGGACGCTGGCAGCGCCGCCCAGGCGGTCACGGCATCGTCGCTTCTGTTCACCGTCGAGCCGACATAGCCGAGCCGCGCGGTGATCGGTGGGGTGCCAAGGACCTTCAGCGGCTGACCGGGCGCGAGCTCGCCCGCCCGGGCCTGCGGAATGTCCGTCTGGACCGCCAGCCGATGCAGATTCATGACCTCGGCAAGCACCGTGCTCGCCCTCACCGCGGTGCCGGGCTCGACGTTGATGCGGACAACGGTACCGGACAGAGGTGCAGTCACGTGCAGCAGGGCGAGCCCGGCTTCGGCTTCCTGCAAGGCTTTGAGCGAAGTGTTGTGTGCGGCATAGAGATTCCGTTGCCGGGCCGCTTCTTGCGCAGCGTAAGTCTCGGTCATCGCGGCCGAGTTCAGGTCCATCAGCAACTGGCCGCGCCGGACATTCTGGCCGGCGACAACCTTGACGCGCGTGACGACACCGGTCACAGGCGCCGCAATGGCGGCCCCCGCCGCCGGGCGCCGAGACGTGGCGGGCTCAGGCTCGATGAGTCCGAATCCGGTCACATATCGATGCACTGTCATGCGCCTGAGCGTGCCAACCTGCACGCTGATCAGGCTCGAAGGCGCACGGGTCTGCTCGGCCTGGGAATCGATTCCTCCCCACTCGAGGAGCGCATAAGCGCCGAGACCGATGGTCAGGGCACCTGCGACAATCAGTGCGATCGGTTTCATGGTTCTTCCCGGGGCAATTGGCCTTCACCGGTTTTCAGTGTCGAGGCGCGAGGGCAGGCGGGCTCCGCCGCGCGGGTATCGGGTGGAGCCGAATGCCCGCGTGAGCGTCCTCGGCCGATGCGGCAGCAATTTCTCCCTCAGCATCCGAAACGGGCGGCCCGATCTGACGCAGTCCGCAGTCAATCCCCCGTTTTCGTTATCGGTGCGGTCTCCCAAGGATAACAGCACGCGGTGCAAATGGCAGGCCGCTCGCACGCCGGCGTTCCCCAGATCACCGGTCGAACAGTGAGCGACAAGCCTGAAAGTGGCGCTGGATGCGGCGGTGTCATCCCCCTTCGCAAGTTCGCGCAGGCAGCGGGCGAAAGCGATGGCAACGAAGGCGGCGCTCGCGGGCACCGCTGAAGCGAATCGATATGAGCGCTGCCATTGGCGTACAGGTGCGGGCCCGCCCCGGGGTCGTCAGGCTCTTAAGCTTTGGCCGCCCGGCTGCGCGTGCTGCCCACCCAGAGGAACACGAACGGGATCAGATAGA
>JAJZLX010000327.1:0-1663 GCA_021850555.1 Pseudomonadota bacterium
ACCGTGCAGGATCCGTACGGCATTGCGCTCACGCTCGGGCTGTTGGTGAAGGAGGTGCCGTATCTTCTCCTGATGACGATCACGGCGCTCGGGCAGGTGTCCGCGGCCCGCCAGCTCGAGGCGGCTGCGACACTGGGCTATGGCCGCACGGTGGCGTGGCTGAAGTTGATTCTCCCGCAGATCTATCCGCAGATCCGTTTGCCGATCTATGCCGTGCTCGCGTACGCATTGTCCGTGGTCGATATGTCGCTCATTCTGGGACCGGGTAATCCGCCGACCCTGAGCGTGCTGGCGCTGCGCTGGTTCACCGCGCCCGATATCCGCATGTACTTCCCCGCCGCCGCCGCCGCGCTGTTGCAACTCGCCATCGTCCTGGCGAGCATCCTGCTGTGGCGGTCGGGCGAGACGGTCATTGCGCATCTCGGCCGGCGGTGGATCGCTCAGGGCGCGCGCCGTACGCGCTTGGCGCCGCTGACCCGGATCGCCGCGGCGGCGGTGGCGGGACTGGCGGGACTGGGGCTGGCATCCTTGATCGATCTGGGGGTCTGGTCGGTCGCCGACGGATGGCCCTTCCCGCAATTGCTGCCCAAGCACTGGAGCGCTCACACGTGGACCCGGCAATTCAGCATGGTGGCCTGGCCCCTGGAAACCACGCTGATCGTGGCCGTCCTCGCCAGCGCGCTGGCGCTGCTGCTCGTACTGGGCTGCCTGGAGAATGAGCAGCGCAGCGGCCGGGCGGCCACCTTGCGCGCATTGTGGCTGCTGTACGTGCCGCTGCTGGTGCCCCAGATCGCGTTTCTGTTCGGGGCGCAGGTGCTGCTGACGGTCGTTCACCTCGAGGGCTCGCTGATCGCCGTGATCTGGTCGCATCTGCTGTTCGTGCTGCCGTACGTGTTCCTCTGCCTGGCCGAACCGTGGCGATCGCTCGATGCACGCTATGCCCGTACCGCGTTGTGTCTCGGGACTCCCCCGCGCCGTGTGTTTCTGCGGATCAAGCTGCCCCTGTTGCTGCGTCCGATCCTCGTTGCCGTAGCGATCGGCGTGGCCGTCAGCGTGGATCAATACTTGCCGACCCTATTGGTGGGGGCCGGGCGGGTCGTGACGCTGACCACCGAGGCGGTGGCGCTCGCGAGCGGCGGTGACCGCCGGATCACCGGCGTCTTCGCGTTGCTGCAGTCGCTCATTCCGTTGGCCGCTTATGCGCTCGCCATCGGCTTGCCGGCGCGATTGCAGTTTCACAGGCGCCAGGCCGGGGGCGAGACATGAGCGCAGTGCTGCATCTGGAGCGGGTCTCGATCGCTCTCGAGGGGCGAGTGCTGATTCCGCCCTGGAGTGTCGGCGTGCCGCCCGGCCAAGTCGTGACGCTCATGGGCCCGAGCGGATCGGGCAAGTCGACCTTGCTCAGCTACCTCGGCGGCACGCTCGCCGCGGCGTTTCGGGCCACGGGCAGAGTCTGGATCGGCGCGCGCGAAGTCACGGAGCAGCCGCCCGAACGGCGGCGCATCGGGATTCTCTTTCAGGACGATCTGCTGTTCCCGCACCTGTCGGTGGGTGAGAATCTGGCCTTCGGCCTCAGGTCCACGGTGCGCGGGCGCAAGCTGCGCGCGGCGCGCATCGATGCCGCGCTGAGCGAAGCGGGCCTGGCGGGCTTCGCACGCCGCGA
>JAJZLX010000327.1:1673-18726 GCA_021850555.1 Pseudomonadota bacterium
GAGGCACTCTTGCTCGATGAGCCCTTCAACAGGCTCGATACGATGCTGCGCGCGGATTTCCGCCGTTTCGTATTCGGGCATGCCGTTGCGGCGGGCCTGCCGGTGCTGATGGTGACGCACGACTGGGCGGACGCCGAGGCGGCCAAGGGACCGGTGCTCGAACTCGGGACGGCGGCCGATGGCATGCCCGTGATCGGCGCAGCGCGCGTACCGCTGGCGATTGACGCGGCGCGTGCGGCCATCCCGATCGGCGGGGACTGGTCGCCGTCCGGGAAGGGGGCGGATCGATGAGTCGTGCGATTGACTGTGATGTCTGTGTCATTGGCGCTGGCGCGGCCGGATTGTCCGTCGCGGTCGGCGCCGTGCAGCTCGGGGCGCGGACTGTCCTGTTCGAGAAGGGGACGATGGGTGGGGACTGCCTGAACTATGGTTGCGTCCCCTCGAAAGCGCTGCTCGCGGCGGCGCATGCGGCGCACGGCGTCGCCGGGGCGGGACGCTACGGCATTCGTACCAGCGTGCCTGAAGCGGATTTCGCGGCGGTCATGCGCCGCGTGCACGCGGTCATCGGGCAGATTGCGCCGCACGATTCGGTCGAGCGGCTCGAGAGATTGGGCGTGCGCGTGATCGGTGCGCCGGCGCAGTTCACGGGCCATAAGGAGGTGGCCGGCGGAGGGCTCACCGTCCGGGCCCGCCGTTTTGTCATCGCGGCGGGCTCGGCCGCCCTCATTCCGCCCGTGCGGGGTATCGATGAGATCGGGGCACTGACCAATGAAACGCTCTTCTCGTTGACTCGGCGGCCCGAGCATCTGCTCATCCTCGGAGGAGGACCGGTCGGGGTGGAGATGGCACAAGCCTTTCGCCGGCTGGGCAGCGCAGTGACGCTGTTCCAGCGCGGCCGGTTGCTGCCGCGCGATGAACCGGAGCTGGTCGATAGGCTCAGAGGAAGGCTCGCGGCAGAAGGCATCTCGATTCATGAAGGCGCTGAAATCATCGAAGTCGCGCGCGTTGCCCGCGGCATCGTGGCCCGCTACGGCCAGGGCGGCGAGGGGGTCGGCTCGGATCTTCTGGTTGCGGCCGGCCGCCAGCCGCGATTGACGGGGCTTGCGCTCGAGCGCGCGGGCATCGAGTACACCTTGCGCGGAATCCGCGTCGATGCGCGACTGCGCACCACGAACCGGCGCGTCTTTGCGCTCGGGGATGTCATCGGGGCGCCGCAATTCACCCATGCGGCGGGCTACCAGGCGGGCATCGTGATCCGCAATGCGTTGTTCCGATTGCCGGCGAAGGTCGATTATCGCGCCCTGCCGCGGGTCACCTACTGCGATCCGGAGCTCGCCCAAGTTGGTCTCACGGAAGCGCAAGCGCGCGCGCGGTTCGGCGCCGCGGTGCAGGTGGTGCGGGCGAGCCTCGAGGACAACGATCGTGCCCGTGCACAAGGACAGACCGCCGGCGGCATCAAGGTGGTGACCGACCGGCGCGGATCGATCCTCGGGGCGGGCATACTCGGCCCGCAGGCCGGCGAGCTGATCCCGGTGTGGGGTCTTGCGATCAGTCGGGGACTGCGGCTCAGCGCCCTGACGAATCTCATCCTTCCCTATCCGACGCTCGGGGAGATCTCCAAGGCGGCCGCGAGCGCATTCTATGCTCCAAAGCTGTTCAGCCCATGGCCCAGACGACTGGTTCGCCTGCTGCGGGCCTTGTCCTGAACGGCCATGGGCGTGCACCCTCGGTCAAAGACCGGCTTGTTCGACGTGTCGGTCGTGATTCCCACCCTCGATGCAGCGCGCCATTTGCCCGCAACGCTGTGCGCCTGTCATGGCGTCGGGGAAATCGTCGTTGTTGACGGTGGCTCCCACGACGACACTGTGCCGATAGCCCGTCGATCGGGCGCGCGGGTCATTGCCAGCGATCCGGGCCGCGGCATTCAGCTGCATCGGGGCGCGGCCGCCGCCGAGGGGGAGTGGTTGCTGTTTCTGCACGCCGACACGGTGCTCGGGGACGGATGGAGCAGGGCGGTGAGCGAGTTCACGGCCCATCGGGACAACCGCCTGCGCGCCGCCACTTTCCAGTTCCGGCTCGATGACCGCAGTGCCAGCGCACGGCGCCTGGAGCGCATGGTCGCATGGCGCGTGCGCCGACTCGGCCTGGCTTATGGCGATCAGGGATTGCTGATCCATCGCGCGCTCTACCAGTCGCTCGGAGGATTCCGGGCTTTGCCGCTGATGGAGGACGTTGATCTCGTACGCCGCATCGGCCGTGGTCGGCTTACCGTCCTTGCCGCTACTGCGCACACCTCGGCCGAGCGATGGCATCAGGACGGTTGGATGCCGCGAAGCTTGCGGAATCTGAGCTGCCTCATCCTGTATTTTCTGGGCACTCCGCCGCATCTGATCGCGAAGCTGTATCGCGGCTGAGCCGCCGCCGCTCAGAAGTCGTGGCTGTACTGCAGCAAGACCGTCAACGGCGGCAGGGTTGCGACCTGTGGAATCACGGTTCCCTGGGCTGTGTATTGTGCATAGCCAACGTAACCGATGTCGCCGAGATTCGGTCTCGCGTTGGTCACGTTGCGTACGTCGATGGAAATTGAGCTGCCGTGATGGCGCACCCCGATGCGCAGATCGACGAGCACATACGCGGCGCGCGTTGCGAACGTGCCGTTGCCGCCGTTGAGCAACGCTCGGCTGTCCCCGGTATAGCTGGCATCCGCCTCGAGGAAGCCGTCGAGCCCAGTCGATATGCGCCGTGTGTACAGGCCTGCGAGCGAGGCAGTCCAGGCCGGCGTGCCGAGTATGCGCGAGCCCGGCCTGATCCCGACGATCGCCAGAGCCCCCGGCTCGGTGATGGCGGTTTTCTCGAAGCCCACGCCGGCCATCACCCGCAGCGATGGAACGACGTGGCCCTGCAGGTCGAGGTCCACGCCGTTGATGACCGCCCGCCGGCCGTTGATGTCGAAGATGGACTCGCAGGGCAGCGCGACCTGCTGCTGAAGATTGCGCCAATCGATATGGAACGCCGCACCGGAGAGCAGCAGGGCGGTGTCCGGAACCTGCGTCTTTGCGCCGACCTCGTAACTCCAGAGGGTGTCGGATTTCAGGTGCGTGATATCAGCGACCGGCAGCGTCGGAAGCGCGCAGAAGGGCATGAATGTCTGGGCGGCGCCGGCGCGGAATCCCTCCGCTGCGGATGCGTAGACCATCGTTCGCTTGCTGACCTGATACGATAGTGCAACCTTCGGGTCGATTCCGGACTGGCGGCTCGATTGCGGGTCACTCGGCGTCAGGCCAAAATTGTTGAAGCCGTTGGCCGTGTAATCCGAGGTCTCATGGAGCCAGTATTGGCGTGCGCCCAAGGTCAACCTGAGCTTGCGGCCGAGCGGCACGTAGATCTGCCCAAACAGCGCCATGTCGCGCTGCATGGCCGGGTTGTAATCGGTCCAGAGCAGGTCATTGGGCCAGGGTCCGACCACCGTATTGTCGGCCGTCGCGGCCACCAGCCCGCGCGCATAGGTGGGTGGGATGGAAAGCACCGAGCGGGTGCGGGCAAAGAACGCGCCGACGGTCCCGCTGATGCCGAGGAATCGAGTGAACGACAGGCGTATTTCCTGCGTAAATTGATTCTCGTAGTTCTTCTGGTCCCACAGAAAGGGTTGGGCGGGCAGCGCGGTGACGCCGTAGTAGCTGCGCAGGATCTGCTCGGTGCCGTACGTGGAGTCCTCGATATCGCGGTTGTGGCGATAGAAGTAGCTCGTGGCGGACACGATCCGCAGGTTGCCGTGCCGGTAGTGGATCGTCAGCGACGGCAGCACCCAGGCGGAGGTGGCGCCCGGCTGGACGTTGAAGGCCCGATTGAGGGTGTACAGGGGCTTGAAGGCCGGCAGCGGCGCGAAAGTGGCCGGGAATCCCTTGTCGTGGGTGTCCTGCGCCATCACCATCAGATCCGCCTCCAGCGCCCGGTTGACGCGCAGGCGGGTCGTGATCGAGCCGCCATATGTGCTCTGCGCCCCCTGATCTCCCACGCGCGTGCGCGGAACATGCAGGAACGGATCATCGGTCGCGGGGCTGGTGGGTGCCGGGAAGGTTCGGGTCAAGTAGCCGGCCTGATGGTTGCCGTAGAGCACGATACGCATCGCGAGCCGGCCCGGGGCGAGCACGAGGTTGTCGATGAGATTGATGCCGCCATCGGCGCTGCCGCCGCCGGCGGTCAATCCGGCCTGAGCCTTGTATGCCAGC
Source organism: Pseudomonadota bacterium (assembly GCA_021850555.1). The sequence goes on from JAJZLX010000327.1 coordinate 5,903, forward strand.
GCGTTGCGGGTCAAATCGGGCTTGCGGGTGATGATGCGCACCGTGCCGCCGAGGGAACTCTCCCCGAACAGGGTCCCTTGGGGGCCTTCGAGGATCTCGATCCGCTTGACGTCGACGATGCGTGGATTGATCGACTCCGGCAGCGGGGTGTTGTCGATATAAAATCCGGTCGCGCCGGAGGTACCGAACAGGTTCTGCCCGGTGATGCCCCGGATCGCGATCGTCCGTGCGTTCGAAATTCCCGTCGAGCCTGCGCCGTATGCGAAGGAGAGATTCGGTGTCTTGGTGGCATAGCCGTTGAACGACTGGATATCGAGGGCGGCGAGCGTGCGGGCCGAGAATACGGTGATGCTCTCCGGGACCTCGGCGAGCGGTTGCCTTCGGCCCTGCGCGGTGACGATGATGGTGTGCAGCGTCTCATCGTGCTGCTGGCGCTGCGCCTGCGGGCGTGGCGCGGCGGCGCACGCGCTCGAGGCAAGCACCAGGATCGTCAGGGCCGCGAGCTGGCCGCGCAGCGCAATCCGGCACGGCCATGCCTCCCGGCTCGGTTGGATCTGAAGCACGGCTCGACCCGATGTTCCCGTGGGGTGGATGCTCTATTTACCATTATTGACCGGGTGCCGGAATACCGGACGCTTGCCGGCTTGCCTGACCGGGACGGCTCGGCCGTCGAAGCGCATCCGCGCTGATCATGCCGGCGCGTTGGCCGGTACGGCGGTCGCGATGGGATCGGCCCCTCGTTATTCTGCGCGCCGCCCGCCGGCAGGGATGTTCGTCCCGGTGCCCACGGGATCGCCCGTCACCGGACCGGTACGGCGGTGCGGACTCCTCCAGCCTGCACCGGCGCGCAGGCGCCGCCGGCTGGTAGGCGCCTCACAGGCAGAGGAGTCGCGAGGAGTCGGCCGGAAGATGCACTGTGGTTCACATGACGGCCGCGTCAAATGTCGGCGTCATGTTCAATTGGTCGTCGTGATACAGCTCGCCGCTGCCGTACACGCAGCCCCAATTGACCAGCGCGTCACGAGTCTCGGCATCGTCGACCCCGGTGGCAATAGGGACCACTCCGAGCGCGCTCGCCATCCCGATGCCGGCCCGGCACACTCTGCCGGCAACCGAATCGGTGCGCAGTGCCGTGACCCAGGCGCGGTCGAGCTGCAGACCCGAGATCGGGGCGCGTGCCAGCGCATCGAGCGAGCCAATGCCGCGACCCACTTCGTCGATGACCAGCCGGACGCCGAGGCGCTTGAGCGCCTCGGCGTGGGCGGGGTCGCGCGTCACGAAGACCTTCTCGGCGATTCGAAGCTCGAGCCGATGCGCCGGAACCCCGCCATCGCTGAGGAGTCGGGAGACGTCGCTGAGAAACACCTCATCGAGCACGTGGTGGCGCAGCGCGCCGAAGGAGATACAGACCTCCGGCCCGCAGCGCTCGGCCAATACGGCGAAGTCGCTGCGCAGTTGCGCAAACACGGCGCGCGAGAGCGTGGTGGCGAGGCCGGTCGCCGCGGCGATCCGCAGGAATTCCGCGGGGCGGATCTCACCGCGCAGCGGATGGGTCCAGCGCAGATAACCCACACAGGCAACCAGACGGCCGCTCTGGAGCTCGTGGCGGCCGACATAGCGCAGGCGGATGTCCCCATTGACGATTGCGTTGCGCAGCTCGCGCGTCAGATCGATGCGGGCCAGAGCGCGCAGTTTCATCGTGTCGGTGAAGTAGCGGATGCCCTGGGCGGCACCCGCGCGGCGCGCCTCGAGCGCCGCGGTGCGCGCCTGCTCCAACAGCAGCTGCGGTGTGGAGGCGTCCTGGCCGAGAATCGCAACACCGGCGCAGGGTGTCAGGTGAAATTGCGCATCACCGATGCGCACAGGCTCGCGCAGGCTCGTACAGATCGAGCCGACGCAGCTCTCGATCGGATCCCGATCGGCGCTTTCGATCACGACGGCGAGCAGACCCTCGTTCAGCTGGCCGAGATACCACCGCGGCCCGTTGGCCGTGGACGCCGGATCCTCCCGCGGCGGTGGGAGTCTGCGGATTGCTGCGCTCATCAGCTGCTCGCAGACCTCGGAGGCGAGCACCTGGGCAATGTCCGCGAGGCCATCGACATGGATGATGGCGAGCGCGAGCGGTGTCTCGCGCAGGGTCGCCCACGACAGCGATTCCTTGAATCTTTGCAGAAAGCCACGCCGATCGAGCTGGGGTGGCGAGCAAGCATCGGGCTCGGGAAGATCATTCGCGGCCACAGCGCCCACTAGCCGCAGGACGCACAGGACCCGCTCCGGTCCCTGCGGCGACACCTGCGCGGTGTATTCGACGCCGCAACTGCTGAAGCGTGTGACCATCGTCTCGCGCTGAGCGATCGCCTTGCGCGTGAGTTGCTTGATCAGGGTGACAATGCGCGCAGGCCAGGTCACATCGAGCGCTTTGCCGAGTGCGTTCGGACGCGGTTTGAGGGCGGGCGTCGCCCGCCCGCCTCCGTGGGCAAGGAGGATGCCGTCCCGCCCGAGGAGCAGGACGAGATCGGGCAGTGCCTCGATCAGTTCGTCGGTGCCGTATCGCGCCACAGGTCGTGGCGATGCATCGAACTCGACGGCGGCGTGGGTGGAATTGAGCACGTTGTCGGGCTTGGCGGAAATGAAATAGGGCGGCTCTCGAGCAGCAAGCCGGAAACGGCGGTGCGGCCGATGGCAGCCCGGTCGGTCCGGTCCACGCAAGAGTAATGAGCCGAAAGCGTGGAAAAGTGCGCAACGTCATGAAAATGAAAGATAAAACGTGATTATGTCAAATTGGACAAACAAACCGGAATATCTGACGCCAGGCAGAGACGATGTCCGGGATGTCCGGACCGAGATGCCTCATCGTTGCGGGGGGCAGGGCGGTGGACAGGATGCGCTACCATTGATCGATGACATCGCGGGATGATGCAGGACGTGACATGGGCGGCGCAGCTTCAGTGGAATCATGGCTGGTCACGGCGGGACGGGACCGGCGTCCGGGTGCGCCGCTCAACGTCCCTCCCTGGCCGGCATCGAATTTCATCCTGGGGGAGCGCCGGACGTACTCGCGTGGCGACGCCACGCCCGGCTGGGAGGCGCTCGAGGAGATCGTCGGCGGCCTGGAAGGCGGCACTTCCGTCGCGTTTGCTTCGGGAATGGCGGCGATCGCTGCGATATTCGAGCAACTTCCCGCCGGCTCGAGCGTCGTCTTGCCGGACGATGGGTACCAGGGTGTCGGAGGACTCGTCCAGGCCGGCGTGCGCCATGGCCGCTGGACCGTGCGTCACCTTGCGGTGACCGACACGGCCGGTTGGGTCGAGGCATGCGGCACGGCGGACCTGATCTGGCTCGAGTCGATGTCGAACCCGCTGCTGGCGGTTCCCGACCTCGATGTCATTTGTGCGGCAGCGCGCAAGCGTGGAGCGATCCTGGGCGTGGACAACACGTTCGCGACCCCGCTGAATCAGCGGCCGCTTGCACTCGGCGCCGACGTGGCGGTGCAATCGGTCACCAAGTTCATCGGTGGGCACTCGGACCTGCTCGGTGGAGTGGCCACGGCGCGCGAGCCGGGTCTGGTGGCGGCACTACGGCGGGCCCGCGAGCTCGCGGGCGCCACTCCGGGCACACTGGAGACGTTTCTGGCGGTTCGCGGGGCCCGCACGCTGGCATTGCGGCTGGAGCGGGCGCAGCGTAACGCGATGACACTGGCCGAGCGCCTTGCGTGCCATCCGAGTGTTGCGCTGACTCGCTATCCGGGCCTGAAGAGTCACCCGACGCACGAGGCCGCGCGCCGTCTGCTCGAGGGTTTCGGCACGATCATCTCCTTCGACGTGCGCGGTGATGCCTGCGCCGCCGATGCGGTGTGCGCCGGCCTGCGGCTCATCCAACATGCCACCAGCCTCGGGGCGGTCGAGTCCACCATCGAGCGGCGGGCGGGGGTGGCCGGACAGCAGCACCTGCCGCCCTCGCTGCTGCGCCTGAGCGTGGGAATCGAGGCGCTCGAGGATCTGTGGGCCGATCTGGATCGGGCGCTGCGGGCCGGCACACGCGGGTGATGTGGACGCTCGAGCGCGCCCGCAGGAGAGCATGATGCATACCCCGCGCCGGCACGGGTGCTCCGGGAGGCGATTCGATGCGCTATGAGCTCTATTACTGGCCGACGATCCAGGGACGAGGTGAATTCATACGGCTCGCACTCGAGGAGGCTGGGTGTGAGTACGAGGACGTGGCACGCTGCACGGGCAGAGGCCGGGGTGTTGCTCGACTGCTGCGGATGCTTGCGGGACGGGACGGTGGCGAGTTGCCGTTTGCCCCACCGATCCTCAAGGCCGGCCGGCGGGTCTTGGCGCAGACCGCGAACATCCTGTACTTTCTCGGAACTCGGCATGGCCTCGCGCCGAGGGCAGAGCGGCGGCGGCTGTGGATTCACCAGCTGCAGCTGACGATCGGGGATCTCGTCGATGAGGTGCATGATACCCATCATCCGATTGGCTCCGGTTTGTTCTACGAGGAGCAGAAGCCGCAAGCGCGGCGACGCGCCCGGGACTTCCTGGACAATCGTCTGCCGAAGTACCTGGACTACTTCGAGCGGGTGCTGGCGCGCAACCCGGGGGACCGGGGATGGCTCGCGGGTGCCCGAGTGACCTACGCCGATCTGTCACTGTTCCAGGTTCTGCTCGGCCTTGGTTACGCGTTCCCGGCCACGATGCGCCGCGCCGCGCCGAGATATCGGCGCTTGGACGCGCTGCGCCGGGCGGTCGAACAGCGCCCGCGGATCCAAGCCTATCTTCAGTCGGACCGGCGTCTATCCTTCAGCGAAGCGGGGATCTTCCGCCATTATCCGCAGCTCGAGGCGCGACGCTGACTCGTGCCGGCTCCGTGCGCCGGCGCGTCAGCGGGCACCGGCGGACACGGGGCACTGCGGCGGGCGTCCGGGCGCGGCACGGTGGGAGCGGCCGATCCGATTGAGGACCGCAAGCGCAGTGCTCCAGACTCTGTGCTCGCGGGCGCAGCGCTCCCCGTAGGCGAACACGGCTCTCATGGCCGCCGGCTTCAAATCTGTCGTGAGCCCGTCGAGCGGGTAGCTCGCCGGGATTTCGGCGACCTGCAAGTTCGCGCCTTGCCGCTGTGCAAACGCATCGACCAGCTTCACCCGGGATCGGGAGTCGCTCACCAGGACGGTGTCGGCGCTGCGCATGAGAATAGCGGCCGTGCTGTTCCGTGTGGTCACACGGCGCTCCCGCAGGTGGCCGTTGATGACGAGATAGACGTTGGCACCGTCCAGGAGTTTGATGCGCCCGGGAAGGATTGTGACCACCCCCGGAGCGAACAGGAACGAGGAGCTCGCCGAGCCGTCGACCTGCATCTCATCGAAGAGCTTGCCGCCGGCTTGCACGGGCAGCAGCACCGGCGGGAAATCGCCCGGTATGCTGGCCGAGGCGATCAGCACCTTGCGAAAGAGCCACAAAGCGCGCGCGCCACCCCGGGCCGCAATCGCCCCCATGTTCCAGACGACGACCTCGCCGGTATCGAGGTCGGTCGTGGCGACCAGCAGCAGCCGTCCACGCGCCGACTGCGCCGCGACGGCACGCAACAATCCGGGCGTCGCATACCGGTCCACCAATTGCCGCAGCGGAGCGCCGCGAAACAGGCTCCAGCCAAACAGCGCGCCGAACCAGCCGAACATTCTGCGCTCGAGCAAGGGCGGTGCGTCCGGACTCCGGAAGGCGCCCGAAAGCTTGTTGTCCCATTGAGGCCCAAGAAACGCGAATGGAGCGATGAGCGCCCCGACGCTGACGCCGGTGACGATCTGAAATTGGGGCCGCGTTGCGAGCTGTGACCACCCGCAGAGCACGCCGGCGCCGAATGCCCCGGCGCCACCCCCGCCGGACAAGACCAGAATATTCACCGGGCCGCCGTCAGCCGATCGCTCGACACCGGAGAGGTGGGTGACCGCCCAGCGGTGGAATTGCCGTACGCTCATCTCTCCGGGCCAGCGGATCTGCGCCGGGAAGCCGGGAATGCGCACGCTCGAGTATTGGGCGGGCGGTGCGGGCCTGCGGCTGAGCGCCGCACACCCGGCCATCAGGGCAAGGGAGCACAGGCACGCGGCGAGCGCCGCGAGCGTCGCGGCCGAACGCCCGCGCCGCGCACAATTTCCCGTCTGTTCGCCCAGGTGATCAGACATGATCTTGTGGGAAGCTGCACTGCGCAAAGTAAGGAATTTCCCCTGCGGATCGGGCCGGCACCATCCGTAGAAATCCCCACTGCACCGACCTCGGAGCGCTCCCCGGCAAGCGCGCCATACGGTCTCACCTGCCGCGGCGCCGGATGCTCATTCGGCTGTGCGCCCAGGGAGCGAGGATCCCGGCAGCTTGCGCACGGCGCGGCCTGTGAACTGTACCTATTCCCCGGTCGTGGGTTTGGCGAGAGCATGTTACGAAGTCGGCTGTTGGGAGCCGTCCCGCCGTACATGGGATGAGTTGGAGTCATGTCGGAGTTCTCCCGCAGCGGCCGCAGGCGGCCGGACCACGTGTCATCATCCTGGATCCGCCGGATCGCCGCCGTTCGCCGCGGCGCTTTGTTGGGGGCCTCGGCGCTGGCCCTGACGGCGTGCGCCGTCGGACCGCATTTCACCCGGCCGATTGCCCCGATGGCGAGCGCCTATACGGCCCTCGAACGACAATCCGGCGTGCTTACCGGCCACGGCGAGCGCACGCAGCGGCTGATCATCGACGGGGCGATCCCGGCGCAATGGTGGGAGCTGTTTCATTCCGCGCCGCTCGAGCGCGTGCTGTGCCGAGCGATCGCGGACAATCCGACTCTCGCCGCCGCGCACGCGACGCTTGCTCAGGCGCAGCAGGTCTTGCTGGCTGCCCGCGGCGCGTACTACCCGCAGTTGGACTTCGGCGCGACGCTCGAGCGCCAGCAAGGCCCGGCGTTTGCGCTGGGGCTGCTCGGGATCCTGCCGGGTAAACATCGACTGCCGACTTTCGACTTGTACGCCTTGGGCCCGACCGTCAGCTACGCGCCCGAGGTCTTCGGCCTGACCCGGCGCGAGGTGCAAGCGCGGCGGGCCGGCGCCGAGTTCGAGCGCGACCAACTCGCGGCGGCATACCTCGCGATCACGGGCAACGCGGTCGAGCAGGCGTTGACTCTGGCCGAGCTGCGCGTGGAAATCGACGCGATCAGGGGAATCATCGGGGATGACGAGCGCAACCTGAGGCTCGTACGGTGGAAATTCAGCGTCGGGCGGGCGCCGCGCACCGATGTGCTCACCGCACTGACACGGCTCGACACCGATGAGGCACGCCTGCCTCCGTTGCGCCAGGCGCAGGTGATCGCCGCCGATGCGTTGGCGATACTGGCCGGTGAGATTCCGGGGCAGTGGGCGCCGCCTGAATTCACTCTGGCAGACTTCCATCTGCCCGGGAGGCTCCCGCTCAGCCTCCCCTCGCGGCTGGTCCGGCAGCGTCCGGACATCCTGGCCGCCGAAGAGCAGGTACACCTGCGCAGCGCCGAGGTGGGTATCGCGACGGCGCGCATGTATCCGCGCCTGGAACTGTCGGCGTCGATCGCCACGGCCGCACTGACCCCAGAGGCGCTCTTTGGCGGTTCGAGCGGCGTGTGGGCGCTGATGGCCGGCCTCACCGCACCTGTCTTTCATGGCGGCGCGCTGCGAGCCGAGCGGCGCGCCTCGCTCGAGGCGCTCAAAGCATCCCTCGCCCTGTATCGACAGACGGTGCTCACCGCGTTCGGTCAGGTCACCGATACGCTGCACGCGCTCGGCAACGATGCCGCGCTCGCGGCTGCCGAGCGGCGCACGCTCGCGGTCGCCCGAACATCGGTTCGGCTGCAGCGGGCAAGCTATGCCGCGGGGCGCGGCAACGTACTGCAGCTCCTCGACGCCGAACGCAGTTACCAGCAAGCCCGGCTCGGCTTCGCCGCGGCCAGGGCGCGCCGCTATATCGACAGCGCGCGGCTGCTGGTCGCGCTGGGCGGCGGCTGGTGGAACAGCGCGGCAATGGACTCTCGAGCCTCCGCCGCGCACTCCGGCACGGGCAAACGCCGCCAGGGTGAGCCGCCCCGATGAAGCCCAATCGTCGCTACCTCGTACTGACCACCGTGGCTTGCCTGGGTCTGGCCGCAGTCCTGCTGTACGGGTGGCTGCGCCCCAGGCCGGCGGGGAATGTCCTGACGCTTTACGGCAATGTGGACATCTGGGAGGTGCGGCCGGCATTCAACGACAATGGGCCGATCGCGCGGATGCTGGTCGTGGAGGGCGACCGGGTGCGAAAGGGCGAGCTCATCGCGCAGATGGACGATTCGCGGTATGCGGCGCGCCTCGCGGCCGCGACCCATGCGGCCGCGAATCTTCGGGCCGTCCTTCTGCGGTTGACCCATGGCTCACGGCCACAGCAGATCGCACAGGCAAGAGCGACGATGGAGGGATTGCGCGCGATCTATCGCAATGCTCAGAGCAACTACGCGCGGACCCTTATGCTCATTCCTCAAGGCATCGCCTCCATCCAGGATCGCGACGATGCGCGCGCGCAGGTGCGCGCCGCCCGCGCCAACTATCGGGCGGCGCTGCAAACCTACTCGCTGGCTGTTGAGGGACCAAGGCGCGAGGATATTATCGCGGCGCGCAACGCCTATGCCGCTGCGGTCGCCACCGCGCAGCTCGCCGCGCGGGAGCTGGCGGACACTCGGCTGCGCGCACCGGCGAAGGGCGTGGTGGAGGAGCGCATTCTCGAGCCGGGCGACATGGCCTCGCCGGGCACGCCCGTCTACACCATTGCGCTCACTTCGCCGCTGTGGGTGCGCGCCTACGTACCCGAGAGGGATCTCGGCAGGATTGCGCCGGGCATGCCGGCACAGATCATGACGGACAGCTTTCCGGGACGGCGTTATACCGGTTGGGTCGGCTACATCTCCCCGACGGCGGAATTCACGCCGAGGACGGTCGAGACGCCGCAGATGCGCACGCAGCTTGTGTATCAGGTGCGTATCTACGCGTGCGGCTCCCCCGGGGGGCTCCGCCTGGGAATGCCCGCGACGGTGCTCATCGATCTGTCGCGTCACGCCGCCGCAGTCGGCGGCGGCGGTCGCGGCTCGGCGCGATCGTGCGGAGGACGGCATGTCATCCGAGAGTGAGCCGCCGCCGGCGCTTCGACTCGAGAACGTCTCACATACCTTCACCGCGGGCGGGCGGGCGCTGCGGGCCCTCGAGGATATCTCGACCCGCAGCGCGCGCGGCGCAGTGACCGGCGTGATCGGCCCCGACGGTGCGGGAAAGACCACGTTGCTGCGCTTGGTGGCCGGACTTCTGCGCCTGCAGCGCGGTCGTCTCGAAGTGTTCGGCGTCGACGTCGCACGGGATCCGGACGGAGTGCGCAGGCGCATCGGCTACATGCCGCAGCGCTTCGGTCTCTACGAGGATCTCACCGTTCGCGAGAACCTGGATCTCTATGGGAAGTTGCAGAATGTCGCGCCGGCCGAGCGCGACGCGCGCGACCGCGAGCTGTTGCACATGACCGGCCTCGGGCCGTTCATGAATCGGCTGGCGGGACGGCTCTCGGGCGGCATGAAGCAGAAACTTGGCCTGGCCTGCACCCTCGTGCGCGTGCCGATGCTGCTGCTGCTCGATGAGCCCACGGTCGGGGTCGATCCGGTGTCCCGGCGGGAGCTTTGGGAAATCCTCGCGCACCTGGTTCACGCCGAGCGCTTGACCGTGATCCTGAGCACGGCCTACCTCGATGAAGCCGAGCGGTGTCAGCGCGTGCTCCTGTTGCACCAGGGACGGCTCGTGGGTGCCGCCGATCCGGCCAGTTTCACCGCCGCGGCATACGGGCGAAGCTTCCATGTGTCGGTCTCCGGGCTCGGCAAGCGCCAGCTGCAGGAGCGGATCGCCCGTGTCCCCGGTGTGATCGATGCCACCATTCAGGGTGCGTTTGTGCGGGTGGTGACCGAGTCCGGCGTGCAGCTGACGAGTGTGGCGCTGCCGCCGAAGTCTGGACCGCTGCACATCCTTTCGGTTCCGCCGCGGTTCGAGGACAGTTTCGTGACACTGCTGAAATCGATCCGTGCATCGTCGGGCTCGCGGCCGCCGGTCCAACCCCGCGGCGGAGCGGAACGGGCGATGCGCAGCGCGGGCGCGACGACGGCCCGCGCAACTCGTGCCTCGGGCCAGGATGCGGTCATCATCGCCGAGGAGCTCACGCGCCGGTTCGGAAACTTCGTGGCGGTGGATGGCGTTTCATTCACGGTACGCCGTGGCGAGATCTTCGGACTGCTCGGTGCAAACGGCGCCGGCAAGTCGACCACGTTCCGGATGCTCTGTGGGTTGTTGCCGGCTTCCGCGGGCACACTGCGCGTGGCGGGCTTCGATTTGCGGCGCGCGGCAGCCTCCGCCCGCGGGCGCATCGGCTACATGGCGCAGAAATTCTCCCTTTACGGTGATCTGTCGGTCCTGGAAAACCTGCGCTTCTTCGCCAGCGCTTATCGTCTCGAGGGTCCGCGCCGCCGCGCCCGAATCTCCTGGGCGATCGAGGAGTTCGAGCTCGCGCCGCGCGCGCAGGACGTCAGCCGTGAGCTGCCGCTCGGGTTCAAGCAACGTCTGGGGCTCGCCTGTGCCTTGATGCACGAGCCCGATATCCTGTTTCTCGATGAGCCGACCTCGGGCATCGATCCGCTCGCGCGGCGTGAATTCTGGTGGCGGATCAACGCGCTCGCCGAGTCGGGCGTCACGGTGCTGGTGACCACGCATTTCATGGAGGAAGCCGAATACTGCGATCGGCTCGCGATCCTGGCGCAGGGCAGGGTGCTTGCTAGGGGTGATCCGGAGAGCATCAAAGACCGCGCCCGGAGCGCGGCGCGGCCCGAGCCGACCCTGGAAGATGCCTTCATCGCCTTGCTCCAGGCGGTGCCCCAGCCGAGCGCCGCATGAGCGCCTCGCTCGAGAGGCTTGCCGGACTGTTGCGCAAGGAGGCGCTACAGATCATGCGTGACCCGTCCGCACTCGCGATCGCGTTCCTCCTGCCAGCGATGCTGCTGGTACTGTTCGGATACGGCGTCACGCTCGATCCGCACAACGTTCCTCTGGCGGTCGTGGTCGAGCGGCCGGATGCGCTCACGGAGAGCTTCGTCGCGCAATTGCGCGGCACGTCCTATTTCACTCCGGAGTCTTTCCTGAGCATCCAGGCCGCCGATCGCGCTTTGCACTCCCGTCAGGTGAGCGGCATCGTTTGGCTGCGCGAGAACTTCACGCGGCGGGTGCTCTCATCCGGTGGTGCTCCGATTGGCGTGTTCGTCAACGGTGTCGACGCGAATACCGCTCGACTCATCGAGGGTTATCTCCAGCAGGTCTGGGCGAAGTGGCTGGTGGCGCGCGGTCGGTCGCTGGGATCGGCTCGAGGGCTGCCGATCGAGGTTGAGCCGCGGGTGCGCTTCAACCCGGCGGTCAGCAGTCGGGATTACCTGGTTCCGGGGCTGATCGCGCTCGTCATGACGCTCACCGGGGCGCTGCTGACCTCGCTGGTCATTGCTCGAGAGTGGGAACGCGGCACGCTCGAGGCGCTGATGGCCACGCGGGCGACAATCCAGGAGATTCTGCTCGCCAAGCTCGTGCCGAATTTCGTGTTGGGCATGGGCGGCATGCTGGCGACACTGGTACTGGCCGTGACCTTGTTCGGAGTCCCGTTTCGCGGCTCGCTCCTGGTGCTGACCGGGGCATCCGCACTGTTCCTGCTGGCTGCCCTGGGCATGGGCCTGCTCATCTCGAGCGTCGCCCGAAATCAGTTCGTCGCCGGTCAGATCGCCGTGATCGCGACGTTCCTGCCCGCGTTCATCCTCTCGGGGTTCGTATTCGACATCGGCAGCATGCCGTGGGGAATCCGCTTGCTCACGCACATCGTCGCCGCGCGCTACTTCGTGGCGATCCTGCAGAGCGAGTTTCTCGCCGGCAACCTCTGGTCGGTGATCGCCCCGAACGCGGTGGCGCTGTGCGTCATGGCGGTGGTATTCCTGGGCGCGGCCAGGCTGCGCGCGCGCAAGCGCCTGGATTGACACGTATGTGGCGGGCCATCATTGCGCTCATCGTGAAAGAGCTGCTGGCGGTCCTGAAAGACCCCAGGAGCCGGTTGGTTCTGGTCGTTCCGCCGCTCGTTCAACTGATCGTGTTCGGCTACGCCGCGACCTTCGATCTCAATCGGGTCCCCATCGCCGTCTACAACCAGGATGGAAGCGCTGCCTCGCGCGAGCTGGTGGCGCGATTCCTCGGGGCGCACGTGTTCCGGGGGCTCGCCTCGCTCAAGAGCGCGCGCCGGATCACACCGCTGATCGATGCGCGCGAAGTGGGGCTCGTGCTTGCGATCGACCGCCACTTCACCGGCGATCTCCTGACGCATCGGCCCGCGCCGGTGCAGCTCATCGTCGATGGGCGGGACTCGAACACCGCGCTCATCATATTGGGATACGCGAACTCGATCATCACGGGTTTCAGCCTGGACTGGCAGCGAGCCCATGGGGGAGGAGCGGTCCCGGCGGTGCTGGATGTGCGCACCCGCTACAATCCGCAGCTGAGTTCCCGTTGGTTCATCGTGCCCGGTATCGTCGCTCTGCTCACTCAGGTGGTGACGCTGCTGGTGGTGGGCCTTTCGGTCGCGCGCGAGCGCGAACTCGGAACATTCGATCAATTGCTCGTGACGCCGTTCCGGCAGGTCGAGATCCTGCTCGGGAAGGGCATTCCGGGCCTGCTGATTGGCACGATCGAGGCCTCGGCGACGATTCTGGTCGCGGTTCTGTGGTTCCACGTGCCCGTGCGCGGCAGCCTG
>JAJZLX010000646.1 GCA_021850555.1 Pseudomonadota bacterium
ACCGCGTGCGCAAAAGCGCGTTTCCGGGTTCCAGACCGGCGATCTGGCCGAGCTGAAATGTCTCGCCGGAAAATCGGCTGGCACCCACGTTGGACGCATCAGCATCCGCAGTCGCGGCTGGTTCGTGCTGGACATGCACGACCGCCCGGCGCGAGAGTTTCGTCTGCTCCAACGGGCGGACGGTTACGCCTACACGGCGGCGACGGCATGAAGATCACGCCGGCACGTCCGTTCGCGGATCGGGCAACGCGTGAGTCGAAGCTGGCCCGTTCTGGCGCTGCCCATGACTCAGGGCCGGCGGGTCGCAGCCCGTCCATGGGCTGCTTCGTGGGTTAAAGGAAGGGTTTTCCCCACATGCGTGGGGACGGAAGGCACGTGAGCCACATCAGCCAGCATCCGCCGCTCGTTTTCCCCACATGCGTGGGGACGGAAGGGCGCATCGCGACGCGGCGAGGATGTGGGAGGGCGTTTTCCCCACATGCGTGGGGACGGAAGGAGCAGGCGGCTCACTTTGTAGATCAGAAACGCCGTTTTCCCCACATGCGTGGGGACGGAAGGTCATTGCGCTCGGTCGCGTCCTCGGCGGTGAAGTTTTCCCCACATGCGTGGGGACGGAAGGGGGCTCGAGCTGCGAGTCCCATTTTTTTGGCAGGGTGGTCGCTATAGGGAAGCAGGTCCCTATTCGGGAGATACCCGAAATGTTCAAGTTCAAAGCACGGGCTGAAAATGGTGAGGTCCTCGAAGGCGAAGTCCAGGCGCTGGATTCCGCGCAGACCCTGATCGAGGTGCGGTGGCTCGTCGGTCCGCGTGCCGTCGTCCTTCAGCTTTGGCAGGTGCGAGGATGAGCCGCGTAACGTTCGACAACTTTGCCGAGGCGCTCGAGTACTACCGGAACGATGCGGACATCAACTACCCGGCCACGGTAGAGATCGACGAGATCGCGCGCACAGCCACCCTTCGTACCTGCACGGCAGAGCTTCCGTTCAACGATGCGCACGTGGTGATCTGGCCGGCCAAGAACTGGCGCGGTGAGGTGGAGCCCGGGCGAGTGTGGGCGGAGGAATACTGAGTATCAACGCGCCCGGGCTTTCCCGGGCGCTCTCTTTCGCCCGCCGCGTTTCCGAATGCGCTTCGGCAACCTGTCAGGCGGCATTCAGCAGGCAGAGATAAAATTGAGCGTAGGGTCTGGCACACTGGAAGGAGGAGAGTTGGACTGCTCAGTGACACATTACCCGGCCGGCCCGCGGGTGCTGGTGTGCGGTGGGTCAGATTACGCCGATCGTACGCAGGTGCTGTTTGAACTAGACAAGCTCAAGCCCTCGGCGGTCATCCACGAGACGGCGCCAGCAGGCCATATCGGGGCCGCGGCGCTCGCGGCGGCGTGGTGCGGTGTCGAGGGGATTACCAGCGACTCCAGCTACACGGTCGACGGGATCGACATCGTGCTCGCTTTCCCTGGCGCGGATAAAAAAGCCACCGCTGAGCTCGCCGAGCAGCTTGCCGCTCCGATCAAGCACGTAGCCCCTTACACCCGCGTCGTGCACTGCAGGCGCCATCCCTACAATGTCTATGGCGGTCGGCCCGGCCCGTTCGGTAACCCCTTCAGCCACGATCTGGGTACGTGCGCGCGATACCGGGTCGCGTCCCGCGACGAGGCGATCGAGAAGCACGCGGAATGGTTTCTCTCGAACCCCGATCTCATCGAGCGGGTCAAGCGCGAGATGACCGGCAAAGTGATTGGATGCTGGTGCGCGCCAAAGCGTTGTCACTGCGACATCTACGCACGTGTGTGCAACGAGGCGGCGGGGTTGATCGACACGACGGGCACGCACCCGGCGCTTACGGTACAGGAGTCGCTGTTTGAGCTCTAATGAGATTGAAGAGACGCCCTGGGCTACGGGCGCTCCTCGGCACTCGCTTACCGTGAGCGTGCTTGCCGCGGCCGCCGAGCACACGGACTGCTCCTTCTCGAATCTCGCCCTTGCGGGACGGGTGAACCTCGAGCAGCTCTTCGGCGGCACGCGCTACGAGCCCGACACCGGCGCCGATCCCCTGGCGATCAAGCGCGGCCGGCTGTTCGAGGAGATCCTGAAGAGGGACGATTACGCCGAACTGCTGAATCTGCTGTACGAGCAGGATGCGGTTATGAGCGCGTTCGGCGCTGATGTGCGCATCGCGCGCCTACGGGATATCCCGGCGCCCGCCGGTCGCTCTGGGCTCGAAGTGCGCGCGGAGGCGACACGTCTGGAGCTCGGCAAGATCGCACGCAAGGCCTGGGATGCTCCGACTCTGATCGATGGGGCGGTAATTCGCGCGCGCATCGGTGGGGGCATCGCTTACTTCGAGGCCGACGGGCTCGCCGCGGCTTCGAACGGCGCATTGCACATCATCGAGGCGAAGTCCTTTCCGCTGATCGACGGGCGATGCGATCCAGTGAAGCTCGGCGCCGCGTGCGCCCAGGCCGGACTCTATGCGGCGCTCGTGCGCGCGCAGCTGGTCGAGGACCACCTGCCCCCCGAGACGGTCTCGGATACTGGGTTTATCGTCCTGCCGAAGAACACGCGCCTCGGACGGGCCGTCCTATTACGACAGAACCTCGGCTTTCACACCCGCCGTGCCGAGCGGCTGCTCTCGCTTGCGCATCTCGATGAGGCCGTGGTGAAGCGGATCGAGGGGCGCTCGTTCCCAGTCGCTGGCGTTGGCGCTACCGAGCGGATCGATACGCTTTCGCACCTGATGGACCAGGCCGGCACGCACTATTGCCCTGAGTGTCTTGAGCACTGCGCCGCTGCAAAGCTGTGTCGTGAGCGTGCGTACAATGCTGGTCGCCTGGCGATTCTCGGTGATCGTGCGGCCCGAGAAGTGAGTGGCATCGAGACATTCGAGCGGGTGCTCGAGCTTACCGCCGGTGCCGATCCCCTCGAGCACGAGCGGGAGAGTGCCCGCGAGCTGGTGCGGGCCCGTCGGCTCTATCGCAGAGTGCTCAAAGGAGCCGGGTCGTGAGCCTGCAGGCGTTGCTTTCGTCCGCGGCGTATAAAAAGGGGCGGGCGGTGCGCAGCGCCTGCGTTCGACACCGTGCGATCGGGAGCGATCCGCTCTTTCTCGTGTCTTGGCAGAACGGATTTGACCCATTTGCCCCCGCCGCGATCGCGTTCGGACAGGCTCATGCGCCACCGGAACTGTTTCTCATCAGCGGCTCGCGCGAGCTGGACATCGAGACTCGTGAGTTCGCCGCCGCGGCGCAGCGCTTCTGCGATTTATTCGAGTCCTACGGGGCCGCGAGCAGCGCGATCAACTACCAGGGGCGCAAGCTCGAGGTGCCGGTATGGTTGCCCCAGGTGGTTATCGCGAACAGCGCGACGCTGCGGCTACTCTGGCGTATCGGGCGGCGCCTAGCGGGCATGCAGCACCCGAGTGTCGATCTTGCCGCTCTGCTGCGCCGCTTTGCCGCGCACCTTCTTTGGCTCGCCCGCCATGCCGACCTGCCGGGGCAGCAGATCGTGCTCTCGTGCACCGAATTCCTGAATGCGCACTATGTGAGCGCGATGAGTCCGCTCGAGCGCGAATCTCTCTTCGCACTCGATGCGTGGATCGCTCCGCCTGCGCGTATGCGGGGATTCGATGCGGCCGTTGCGGCCGAGCGATTCTCTGCCGGCCCCCAGCCGAAGCCTGAGGATGCCCAGACAGCGGCGCGGCTCTTCGCGGCGCTCGAGGGGGCGCGCAAGGCCGGTCCTGTTGAATCCGGTGGGGAGGCCGGTGCGATCAAGGAGTTGCGCGATTTTTATCTCGGGCTCACCGAGCCAGTCTGGATGCTGCTGCTCAAGACCGTGCGGCGCGAACGGGAGATCCCGCCCGCCGAGCATCTCACCCGCCGGATCGAGCGGGACCGGATCGCCTACGGACTGCACCTCGAAGGAATCGAGCGGGCGGTGGCCGATCCACGCGGGATCCGCTTTCTCGAGAACGCGCGCGCCGCGGCGCTCAGATGCGATGAGCTCGAGCGGTCTGCTGCACTCCTGGAAGTCGAAGAGGCGATCGACGACCCACTGAAGATGCTCCCGCGAGTGCTCAGCGGGGAGGCAATCGAAGGCGAGGTGCTCGCCTGCGCGGTGAGCAAGACGGATGGGGCCACAGTGGTGCTGCGCACCGAAGAACAATGCGGGATGCCCCCAGGGCTCGAGCTCTGGTGGAGCGGCGCGCCAGTCGGGCGAGGGTGGTCAATTGAGCATATCGAGGCAAGCGGGACCGGCTCGAAGGTGACTCTCGTGCAGCCCTCCCGCAAAGATCCGGCGGGTTGCCCTGGCCTCGGCGCGCGAGCGGTATTCTCGCCGCTTCATCTCGATGATCACCTGTACCTCAAGCTTTCCTTGCCCGCCCACACGCCCTGGACCCACCGTCCGGCGGCTTGAAAAAAATATTTTCTCAGATTTTTCCCGCGCATTTTTCCTATAGACGAGTAGGGCGTGATTCCACCACCCCCGGTGGCGCCTTGGGGCGGCAGCGCGGACCCTCCGCGCGCCGCGCCTGTACTGCCCGGTTTGGGCTTCCGGCCGATGTAAGTCGGCCGGTTTTTTTTGGATAAACACCAAATTACTTCGAGTCATTCACAGTTTTGCTCGTTTTACTTCGATACAACGGGGAATCCACCTTCCGCGCTCTTTGTCAATGGAGACGTGTTGACGTTTTATCCTGTCCGGGATAAAATATAAATATGGACGTTGATATCCTAGCAACGAAAGACCGGCGCAGACCGGCAGAGGGTGAGAAGTTGAACGGACGATCAGGTAGGAGACGGAGACTGACGGAGGAAGAGGGTCAGCGATTGCGGGAGGAGTATCTCTACGGGCAGGCGCTCGCCGCGGAAGCGCAGCAATTCTCTCCGAAGGTCCTTGCGGCCAAGTACGATATCGCCCCGACCACCGTCTACGACTACATCGAGCTGCGGCACAAGGGCGAACCCGGATACGAGCTCATCAGGGAAGGCCTCCGCGAGACCGTCGCTCGTGCGCGCGCTGGCGCAGCCGTCCAGACGCGATGCGATCTGGAGAGCGGCAGCGACGTTTCGTTGCTCGCAAATGCGTCTTGATGGCTGCTGCGGGAAAGGCGCCAGGGCACGGGAGCGGGACTGTGACGGCCGACTCGCAGAAGAACGTCTCGCGCCGGGTGCAGACGATCATGAAAGTGGTCGACCGGGAAGGCGCGCCGCGGTATCAATGCTGATGCGGCCTGGCGCCACCTGCGGGCGATTATGGCGAGCTGGGACCCGGGGATTGCTCGACCCCAGCACGTGCACAAGATCGTGGGCGTGGCGTACCTAATGTCGCTCTGGTTCGACCTTCCGCGGGCAAGTCGCGGATGAACCCGGACTCCCCCTCGCACCTGAGCGTTGCGGCGCAGCTGGTGCTCGCTCGAATGCTCGAGGCGGAACAGGCCGAGCGGCTCGATGACGCCGAGCTCGTGTGCGAGGGGCGCCAGTGCTGGGTAGGGCTCGAGCGGACCTCTCGGGCCGTGGTGACCGAGCTGTTGCGCGAGGCGCTCATCCGCGACACCGGCGAATCCGGCAAGGGCGTCGAGCGGTACACGTTGAACGAGGACGGGCGGCGAGCGGCGCTCGATCCAAGGTACAAAGTGCCCGAACTCTATGGAATGAACCGTGGGTAAAATTCGGACCTTCGGCGACCTGATGAGGTTGCGGCCAGCGCACACCAGCTACTTGCGCCATTGCAAAGTTTGTCGCTACTACGGCCGTGATCGGCGCTGGTGGGCCTACAGCGTACGTGCCTCGATCTGCGAGAACTGCGCGACAGAGCGCAAGGGCCAGCTCTTGCCTGCGGTGGCAACCGCGGAGCGGACCGCGCGACGGTGGGTCAAACTGCATGCGGATACCGGCGCCTCCTTCATTGCTCATCTGTCCGGCGCTTCTCTAGAGTACGCCGAGAGGCTCGTCGAAGAACGCAGGGTAAACGGTGCGGGCTGAACTCGATACCGCGGTTGTCGAGCATGCCCGGGCGGTGGCCGCGGCCGCGCAGGAAGAGTTCTTCGCGCTCGAATCCGAACGGGCAGTCGTGGTGAGCGCCGTGGCGGGGGCGGGCAAGAGCAGGCTCGTGGTCGACACCGTTGTCGAGTGCCGGCGCCGGGGCGTTCGCGTGGCCGTCTGCGCACCGACCAACGAGCAGGTGTTCGGCCTGGTGCGCGCGATCGCCGAGAGCGACCCGACCCGCACGGTTGCTTATCTCCCGGCCCGCAGCATCGAGGTGCCCGGGTCCGTGGCGCTTGAGAACGTCAAGATCGTTACTGAATCGCACGAGGCCGATGAGACGGACGTTGTGGTTGGCACCGCCCGCAAACTCGCCGACGCACATCATCCGCGCTCGAGCCAGGCGCGCGCACTCGGCGCACGGGATGCGCTCATCATGGATGAAAGCTTCCAGGTCGACTCCACCCAGTATTTCGCCGTGGCCGATCTCGCGCCGCGGCACCTGCTCGTCGGGGACTGCGGGCAAATCCACCCCTTCAGCACGGTGGCCGAGGGCCTGCAGTGGCGCGGGCTTGCCACAGATCCACTCGAGACGGCCGTCGGGGTGCTGCTCGCGCATCACCCGCGCACCCGGGTGTACCGATTTCCCCTCACGCGCCGGTGCGATGCGCGCGCGGTCCCGGTCATGCGGCATTTTTATCCTGCTTCCCACCGGTTCGACGCCGCGGTGCCTGAGGGCGTGAGGCAAATGAAGCTCGGGCGGGCCTCATCCGTCTCATCGAGAAACGCGGCGCTCGATGCGGTGCTCGATACCGCGGCGCGGTGTGGCTGGGCACTCGCCGAGCTTCCCGGCGCCTGTACCCGCTCGGCCGATCCCGAGATCGCCCGCACGATTGTCGCGCTGCTGGTGCGCGTCGGCGAGCGCGGCTGCACGCTTGCGTGCGAACGCCATCCAGAGGGTGCGGCGCTCGAGATGCGACGTGTCGCGATTGCCGTGGCGCACACGGACCAGAAGCTGCTGCTGCGCGCGCTCTGCGATGCCGCCGGACTCTCCGATGTGACCGTAAACACCGCCAATCAGCTCCAGGGACTCGAGTTTGATCTGACCCTCGCCTGGCATCCGCTGGCAGGTCTCGCCCGCCCGGATGAGTTTCATCTCGAGGCCGGACGGCTCTGCGTGATGTGCACCCGCGATCGACACGCGTGCATCGTGGTCGGCCGGCACAGCGACCGGGAGCTTCTGGAAGGAGTAGCGCCGGCGATACCGGTTTACCCTGGAGCATATCAAAGCGATGCGCCGCAGGGCTGGGATGTGCACCGAGCCGTCATGGCGGCACTCGAACCGTTCACCGTTGACGTCGACGGTGTCGGCGGCTGAATTACCGAAGAAATCCAGATCGCGGTCGCTGGCAGCAGGCCAATTTCCGACATTTCGTCGGATTTCTCACCAGCGAAAATTGCATGGGGCGGATAAAATTGAAATATGGCCGATCAAACAAACACACGAGGGCGCCATGGGTCTGAATCGTTTCAAAAAGAATTCGTTCGTCTCCGCGCTGATTGCCGCGGCGCTGATTGGCGGGTGCGCGGTAGCGCATGCCGCGAGTACCAAAAAACCGGTCAAACACACAGCATTTCACTGGCACGTTAACGTCGGGGGGAACTTTCTTGCCGGATCGATCAAATCCTACCTGCGTAGCGGCTGGTCGGCGGGCGGCGGGTTCACGTGGCGGCCGCGCGATGAGCGCTGGTTTGCCGTGCGCACGGACTTCGAGTACGACCACTTCGACATCTCCGATGCGCTCGTTGCGTCGACGAAGGGCGGCACGTTCGGTCCGGATACCGGATCCGGCGGGTTGACCGAAGCGGATGTCGATGGCGAATTCCGAATGCCGCTCGGCAGCAGCGCGACCGGGTTTCTGCTCGCCGGCGTGGGCGTGGCGCACCTCAGCGTGGCGCTCGTGCAACCCGGTGGGATCCAAACCTACAAGTGTGCGCAGAGTCCCTTCGGGGTGTGCAGTCGCACGGTGGCCCCCACGTCTTTGCTCATGGGCGAGAGCTCGACGACCGCCGTCTCCTGGAACGTCGGGGCCGGGGTGGACTTTCGCATCGATGGCGGGCCGGTGATGTTCATCGAGACGCGCTACGTGCGGTTCAACGCGTTCGTTCCGGTCACGGTGATCCCGGTGCAGATCGGCGTGCGGTTCTGATCGCCGAGGAGATCGAAAGATGGGGCGGCGCCGTACGAAATGTTTTCTGCGAGCGCTGGCTACACGACCCGGAGGAACTGATCGTGCGTAAGACTCTTGTACTGTCTCTTGTCGTACTCGTCGCTGGTGTGCCCGCCGCGCGCGCCGCGATCTCAGGCGCTGCCTGTCAGGATCGAATGCTGCATTCATTCCTACAGATTCAGCACCAGTCGTGCACGATCCGTCGATGATCGAAGCGTTGCACGCAACGCCACCGCCGCTTACGCTCTCGGCCAAGGGCGTGAAATTCGGCAAACTCCCCGTCCCGAAATGCCGCTCACGCTCGAAAAAATGCCAGTTACCCAGGCGCTCGCGCGCGGAAACGCATCGTAGCGCGCGTCAAGCGGCCGCGCCCGGCATTGGACGGCACTGAGGCCGCCGGGACACCTTCCTCGGCTGATTTTTATCCCGACGCGCTGTGAGCCTCCGGCATTTATGCCGGAGATGCGTCTGGGCTCCGCCTTGTCTCCCTCCCCATGGGGCGCCACCTCGTATGGGCCGAGTCTCCTTTTTTGGCGGTATGGCACCAGGCGTTTTCCTTCCCGAGGTTCCTATAGACCAAGTAGGTCACTAATGCGCCGATAGGGCGCGGAGGTTTCGATGGGATTGAACTCGCCGGCGCGTACAGGAGATCCCCCGCACGTCACCGGCATGCTGGATGCAGGCCTCAGCGCCTCACAAGTGATGGCGCTGCGCCAAGAACTGAGCCGGCGCAAGATCGTGCTCTGTTTCGGGGGTGGAGTCGACTCCACCGCACTCATCGTGGTGCTGCGCGCCGCGGGGATCCGCCCTGAGGCGATCACATTCGCGGACACTGGGGGCGAGAAGCCCGAGACGATCGCGCATGTCGAGCGGATGAGCCAGCTGCTCGTGAGCTGGGGCTGGCCCCCGGTAAGTGTCTGTCGCAAGAAGACTAAGCCGGAGACAGGCTACAGCGACCTCGAGGGCAACTGCCTTTCGAACGAGACGCTGCCGTCGCTCGCCTTTGGAATGAAGAGCTGCAGCTTGAAATGGAAGCAAGGCCCGCAGGACCAGTTCCTCATGGGGGCCAAGAGCGGACCGAATGCCTGTGACCCGCATCCGGTGTGGATGTCTACGCAGGCCACGGGCGAGAGGATCCTGAAGCTGATCGGGTACGACGCCGGCAAAGCCGACGTGCGTCGCTCGAAGAACCTCTCTCGGGCGGATGAGCACTTCGATTACGCCTATCCTCTACAGACGATCGGGTTCAAGCGGCCCGAGTGTGTGACGGCAATCGCTACGGCGCTCGGGGCGGAGTACGTCCCGATCAAATCGGCGTGCTTCTTCTGCCCGGCGAGCAAGCACTGGGAGCTCTTCTGGCTCGCAGCGTATCACCCGGATCTGTTCGAACGAGCGCTGCACATCGAGCGTACGGCGCTCACCGGCCGGCACAGCCGCTTCGATGTGGTGGAGTTTGGCGCCGACTGGGAGGACCTGGTGCGCAACGCCGAACGCTTCCCGAGCTCGAACACGACCGTCGGCCTCGGCCGATCGTTCGCGTGGAATCACTGGGCGCGGGTGAACGGGGTCGTGGATGGGCAGTTCAAGGTGCGACGGGAGCTCTCTGGCGTGTTCGCCGAGCGAGCGGCGGCGCTGCTTGGGGAGGACAACGCGCTCGATTTGCGCAGCTGCGGTTCGGAAGAACTCGGACCGCGGCAGCTCTCGCTGATGGCCTGAGACAATCATTCCGCCGGGGGCACTCCCTCGGCGGATTTTTCTTGTGCACACTCTCGCGCCCGTCAGGTTCTTCGGTAACTCTGCGGGGAGCGATAGATGCGGGCAATCTTGGCGGCTACCGTCTTCAGGTGCGTGTTGCTGGTCTCGGCGGTCTGCGCATCGTTGCGGATCGCCTGAGTCACCCGGGGCAGTAATGCGCGATAGGCTGAAAGTAGCGCCGGCGGCACGAGTGCCCCCTTCTCTGCCCGCGTGCAGGCTGTCACGCAAGACCTTGGGTGCGCAGTGTAGCGACACGCGTCGATCATGGTGTTGAGGGCAGTTTTTACCCTGACCGGCGCCTCGGTGAGCATCTGGGCGATAGCGGCACGTTTCTCGCGTGCTGTGCGCTGTAAGGACGTAATTGCTGCGACCGCCTGCTCGCGAAAGTACGCGTCGTTGCTCACGGTGATTGCACATCCCTGCCATCGCCACACCGGTACGCCATCGGCCGCGAGCGGGCGAATCGTTGCGAGACAGGTGTCGTAGTATTTCGCCTTGCGCTGCCAGTACGTGCGCACATTGGCCTGGCGCGCGATGCGTGCGCGGCCCCACGGGAGATACTGCTCAATGGCGACATTGAGTTGCTTGACGTACCCAATGGCGTTCTTCAGGAGGTGTTGGGCCCTTCGCAATGTGTCGAGGTTGGCCTGAAGGCCGCCCAGTGTGGCGAGACGCGCCTGATAGGCGCGCGCCGAGGCGAGGTAGAGGGTGAATGCGGAATGCCCCTGGCGGCTCAGGCTCAACCGCCCGCCGTCCAGTGTGCCGATGTACAGGGTGCTGAAGGCGCCAAAGAGCCCAGGCGTCTTTAACGTGACGTTGCCGCCCGCGATGCTGCCCTGGACCGTGACGCGTCTGACCTGCAGTCTCGATGCCCCCTGATCGACGGTAGTGGCGACGAGCGCGCCGCTCAGGTGCCCGCGTGGCACCTCGACGAGGTGGGCCATGACCACGGAGGTGTTGCTGCCGCGCGAGACGTAGTAGCCATTCACGAGCGGCCGGCCGAACCAGGAACCAAATCCGCTGAGTGCGAGGAAGCACGCGAGCACCACTGCGCCGCGCGTGAGCGCAGCGCCTACCCGGCGCGGTAGCCTTGTTTCCTCGACCATGGGGTAACCCCTGGGCTGCGGTGTTCCAGGACGGCATCGTGGCATGGAGGCCCCGCGCAATCCGCGGTGGAGATCGCAGAATCTGGGATGCACCAGGCCCTGAGGGGCGGACTAGTGCGGTTTCACGGTTCGTTTTGCGCGTCTTCGGGGCCGCGGCGCAGCATGCGTGGCCGGCCGGGCGGGGCGCTTCGCTCTCTCCTTCGCGAGTTCACGCTGCAGTCGGTCGCGGTGCTGGATCGCGGCTTTCGCCTCGGCGGTGGCGCGCTTCGCTTCTTGAGCGCGCTCCCGGGCGAGCTCGCGCGCCTGATCCAATGCACGGAGCAGCCTTGTCGCGGCGGCGTCTGACCTACTTACGAGATCGGCCCGTTCTGCGTCGAAGCGACGCGCAAGCTCGGTGCGCTCGGCCTCTATCTGTCTCTGCAGGTCGCGGACCTCGGCGTCGCTCGAGCGGCAGTGCTCCTGCAGGGCCTTGAGTTCCGCGGTGCGGAGCACTTCTGTAGCCTCGAGCGTTTCAGCGCGTTGGTTCGCCGCGGTGAGCTGCTCGCGTGCGAGCGTGAGAGCCGCCTCGAGAGCACTGGCCCGAGCGGTGAGAGCTTGCTCGCGCGCGGTGAGTTCCCTGGTCTGTTCCTCGAGCGTCCTGGCACGCTCGACAATGGTCCGCTCTCGATCGGCGAGCTCATCGAGCCATTTCTCCCTGGCCGCCACGAGCGCCTGATTCCAGAGTGTTTCGAGGGTTCCCGAAACGCTCGGTGGCAGCCCGTGTATAGCTTCGACCGATTCCCCGGCGACACGCACCGCGAGTTCTTCCCACCATTGCGTGAGGTAGGTGTTCACGGTGTTTGGGGATCCGCGGGGCGTACCGTTGCCGAGGTACAACCGAATGCGCTCGATCGTCGGTCGGCTACCCGCCTTAGTGAGCGCCCAAGCGGCTGCAAACACTGCTTCGCGCGTGATCGGCGCGGATCGTCGCGCCGCGGGGGATTCTGTGGCCGGTGGTCCGGCGGATGGGGTGCTCATATAGCTCTCATCGATCGTACGACGACGCTGGACTCGGGACTATCAAAGCGGGAGATCATCGATGGCGCCGTCCCGGTCGGTTCCACTTTGGTGCCAAAGGACGCTCAAAACCGCCCTGCCCTAGCTTTCGCCACGACGTACGATAAGTGGTAGTTATCGTCCTAGGTCATATGAATATGTAGTATATTCGCACTATGAAGTCAAAGGCACAACTCCCGCGGCGGCGGGCGCCGCCTCGAAAAACGACCGCACTGCCCGGGCCGGCGCCGTTGCGCCTGCACACGAGCGTCCCGGCGCTCGACCCCTCGAGGCTCTCAGCCGACACCGAATCGGCCGTTCGCGCGTTTCTGCGCCAGGGCGAGTCGGCCAATACGCGTCGCTCGTACCAGAGCGCGCTCAAGTACTGCGCGGCCTGGTATCGGCTGCGCTACTGGCAGACGTTCACGCTTCCGATCGCCCCCGCGGTGGTGATGCAATTCGTGGTCGACCACCTCGAGCGCGCTGCCGAGCGCAGCGCACACAGCACGCGGCCCATCGAGCTCGTGCACGACCTGCCGCCGGCGATCGATGCGGCGCTCATTGCAGGTGGCTACAAGCACAAGCGCGGCCCGCTCTCGCTCGCCACTGTGCTGCACCGCCTCTCGGTGCTCTCCAAAGCCCACGCGATGAAGAAAGCGAAGAACCCCTTCGAGGACTCCGGTGTGCGGGAGTTTCTGCGCCGTGTCCGCCGCGGCTACGCGCTGAGGCAAGTGCCCCAGCGTCGGATGGCCGCCCTCACCCGCTCCCCGCTCGAGCGGCTACTCGCGACATGCAAAGAGGATCTGCGCGGTATGCGCGATCGGGCGATCCTCACCTTTGCATGGGCGTCCGGCGGGCGGCGGCGATCGGAAGTGGCCAATGCGCGCATGGAGCACCTCGAGCGCGTCGGCGAGGCGGGCTACGTCTACCGCCTGGCGCACTCGAAGACCGACCAGAGCGGCCATGGCGCGGCCTCAGAGCCGGGGAAGCCCATCATGGGGGTCGCGGCCGAAGCGCTCACCGCCTGGCTCAACGCCTCTGGGGTGCGCGACGGCCCGATCTTCCGCCGGGTCGTGCGCGGCAAGGCGACCGAGGGGTTGAGCGCCCAGGCGATCTACCGCATGGTCAAACAGCGCGCGAAGATCGCAGGCCTCGAAGGGGATTTCGGCGCACACTCGCTGCGCTCGGGGTTCGTTACCGAGGCAGGCAACCAGCTGGTTCCCCTGGGAGAGGTCATGCAGCTCACCGGCCACAAGAACGTTGCGACCGCGCTGCGCTACTACCAGACAGGGGCCGTGGGGCAGTCCAAGGCCGCGAATTTACTGAGCGATGCGCCGACAACACAGGGGCGCGAAGATGAGTGATCGGCAAGAATCAACGTCCACCTCGATCAAGAGCTGGTGCTAAGGGCACCCCGTCTTCGATAGGGAGGATCCATGTCCGAAAAGATCGAACTCCCTCTGCGGGTTGCAGACCAGGCGCAGGTGTTTCGCCAGACTTGGCAGGAAATCGTCGCCGGGAACCTGGAGCGGCCGGAGGCGATCGGCTATGGAGCCGAGGCTATCTCGGACCCAGTCCGCGCGCGTCGTTGCCCGTGTCTAGGGTAGCGGTCCGGTCCGGGATGAGTACGGACTCCGTTTCCAGTTCGCTCTCGACCGGTGGCGCCGGGACTTTCTTCGAGCGCGATGTCGACGCCTATTGGCTCACGCAGCTGTTGCTCAAGTGGATTCCACCCATTCTGATTGATGCCACTGTGATCGAGGTGAGTTTCCAGACCGAACACCTAGGCTGGAAGACCGATGACGTCCTGATCACCTGCGAGGGTGCCGGTGGTATCCGCTCTAAGCTAGCCGGTCAGGTGAAGCGCGCCTTCAGCGTGAGTGCGGCGGACGAGCAATGTCAGAAGGCAATTCTCGACTTCTGGCAGGATTTCAAGAACCCGGACCAGTTTTCCGCCGATCACGATCGTTTCGTCCTCATCGTGCAACGAAGTAGTAATGCGCTCCTAGCGGACTTCGGGCGGCTCCTCGACTGCGCACGCGCATCACGCGATGGCGCTGACTTCGCTCATCGACTGGCGACCCCCGGGTTCATATCCAAGAAGGCGGTGCACTACGCGGACGCGATCGCAACGATCGTCGGCGGGCACGAGGATCGTACGGTCGACCCGACAGAACTCTGGCTCTTCTTCAAGGTGCTCCACCTTCTGAGCCTGGATCTCGATACGGCGACTCGGCAGACGGAGGCGCACATGAGAGGCCTCCTCGCTTATACGGCATCCGAGCATAGCGGTGAGACGGTGGCGTCCGCCTCATGGAGCGCCCTGCAACGGCTCGCCGAGTCCTCGATGAAGGAGGCGCGCACGTTCTCTCGCGAGGACCTGCCAGAGGATTTGAAGCGCGCGCACGGCCTGCTTGGCACAACCGAGAACAAGATCTTAAAGGCCCTGAGGGATCATTCCGAGCCTACGCTTCGGAAGATTCGCTCCAGCATCGGCCCGACTTTTCACTTGCCGCGCCCGGCGCTTGTCGAACAGGTCCTGGATCAACTGGAGTGCTCGCAGGTGGTCGTCATCGCGGGCCCCGCAGGCAATGGGAAATCGGCGGTCGGCAAGGAGGTTTTGACCCGGCTGGGTGAAGATCACTTCGCCTTTGCGTTCCGCGCCGAGGAGTTCGCCAGGGCACATATCGACGACATGCTTCACGCTGCGCAGGTGCCGGGCAACGCCGTTGCTCTGGCGGCCGTGCTCGCAGCCCAGGATCGCAAAATCATCTTGATTGAGAGCATGGAGCGGCTCCTGGAGAGATCCACCCGGGATGCCTTCAGCGACGTCATAACGCGTGCCGTCGAAGATCCGGATCTGCAGCTGGTGATCACCTGCCGGGATTACTCCACCGAGCAGGTGCGCGAAAGCTTCTTGCGGAAATCGGGTCTCACACAGGCGGTTGTGCTCGTGCCGCCGCTCAGTGATGCGGAACTCGATGCGATTGCCGCAGGTCTCCCGCAGCTCTCGCGCCCTTTGAGTCATCCGCCGCTGCGCAGCATCCTGCGCAACCCCTATTCCCTGGACAAGGCGCTCGATATTCCGTGGCCCCCTGAACGGCCGCTCCCGGAAAGTGAGCGTGAGTTCCGTCGCTACTTCTGGCGGCAAGTGGTGCGCGCCGAGGGCGCGCCAGGTCTTGGGCGGCGGCGCGAACAGGTGCTCGAGGAAATTGCAATCCGGCGCGCTCGTGCGCTCTCGGAATATATTCCGCTCGCGGATCTCGATCCCGCGGTGGTGGCGAGTTTGAAAGCCGACTCGCTCATCGTCTGCCCCGATGGGGAACCCTCGCTGATCGCCACCGCCCATGATGTGCTCGAGGATTGGGCGATCCTCGAGTGGTTCGAGGAGCAGCACCTCGCCGAGGCTTCCTCCTTCGCCGACCTTGCCGCAGCCATCGGGACACATCCAGCCATTCGCCGCTCCTATCGTAGGTGGGTCACGGAGCTTCTGGAGCGCGAGCCCGCCGCGGCCGATCGGCTCTTCTTGGCCGCGGCCACCGATGTGCACCAGGGCGCTCAGTTCCGAGACGACACTCTGGTATCGATCCTGCGAGCCCCTTTGGTCTCACAGCTACTGGTACGACACGCGTC
Organism: Pseudomonadota bacterium; assembly: GCA_021850555.1. The sequence goes on from JAJZLX010000646.1 coordinate 15,738, forward strand.
GGCGCTCGTCGCAAATGATTGCGCGCTTCTGAAGCGCGTGATCCGTCTGCTTCGTGTGGCGTGTGTGGCGATGGCGAACTGGGCGCGGGGGCTACGAGAACACGGCTCGACATTCAATGTGCCCGAAGGCGCCGCGTGGCCCGCGGTGCTCAAAATCGTTCACGACAATTGGCAGTGCTTCGGTGAGGCGGATCATCCGCTTTTGCTCGGCTTGATCGAGGACGCCGTGCGTGGGGTGGCGTGGTGGGCGCCCGAGGCGCCCGGCGCGCCCTTCGTCGCCGGCATTGCGTATGCGCTACTGCCGAGCTTTGAGGGTTGGCAGTCGGACGCACGCGAGAGGCTGCTCAAAATCATCGCGAAGATCCCCAACGCCGATCCGGCGCGGTTTGAAGCGACCCTTAGGGGGACGTCGACTGAGGACGTGCGTGAGCGAGATCGCGTTGCGGAGGAGTTGCAGGAACTTCTTCTCACCGGCATGGAGGGCATGCCAGCGGTCCGTGATCTGCCGCAGCTCATGGTCTCGATCGCGAGCGACTGTCTCCTCTCCACTGAGGAGGAACTGCATCGGGATACGTATCAACACTTATCAACCGACATCGACATTTTGTTCGGTATCCGTGATGGCTACGGCTGGGATTTCTCTCCGGCGAGCGCATTCCGGGGACCCTGGTTGCCGCTGTTGCGGAGCCATCCCGACATTGCGCTCAAGTTCTACCATCAAGTCTTCAATCACAGCATCGATTGGTACGTTCATCCTAGGCTACAGAACTCCTTGGAGCCCGCCTGGGAGATAGAGCTCACGTTTGCCGACGGCACGATTCACAAGCAGTGGGCTAATGCTCGGCTTTGGACAGCCTATCGAGGTCTCTCGATCAGCCCCTATGTCTTGCAGTCAATGCTCATGGCTCTCGAGACATGGCTCCTTGAAGTGGCAACCCATCAGCCGGAGCAACTCGATATGCTCCTCCTCGCTATCCTGAGACAGAGCCATTCGGGTTCGCTGTCGGCCGTGGTCTCAAGCGTCGCCGTTGCTCACCCGGATCTCGCAGGCGAGGCGCTGCTTGTCCTGCTCTCGGCCCCCCGCTGCATACGTCTTGATCAAGCGCGCCTAGAGCAGGAATCGGGGACATCGGCGCTGAGCAACATGTTTCCTCAGCTGCAAGCGGACAAGAAGTTCTACGACGATGAGCGCAAGCAATCGAATGCCTTGCCGCACCGTGGGCGCGACCTCGAGTTCGCGATCTCCAGTCTGCAGCTCGGGCCGCTTCGCGCGCGCGTCCAGGCACTCCTGGATCAGCACACCGCTGCGTTGCCCGAAGCCGAGGCGCGATCGCGCGAAGATCTGCTCTGGGAGTTGGCCCTGAAGCGGATGGATCTGCGTGAGTACACTTTGGGCACGCCCGTCACGGTTCACGCTGCCCAAGGCGAATCCTCGGGCGAGCCCGCGAAGACCTATGTGCCCTTGGAGCTGAAGCCCTTGGGGGCTGCTGTGCAGGCCCTGGTGGATGAGGGGACTGCCTCGCAGGCGACGATGAACAAGTCGCTCACCCCCTGGATGTGGGCGATCCGCGTCTTAAAGGGCGAGGCAACGCCAGAGCAACAATCGCTTTGGCGAGAGCGCTTGACCCAGGCGCGCGGTGCCGATCGCGACGCGGATGATGAGATGGGCACGCGCAATGGTCCCGGATGCGTCGCCGCCGTGTGCGTCCGCGATCACTGGAGCGAGCTCACGGCCGAGGAGCGCAGCTGGTGCATCGATATCGTCTGCTCAGAGATCTTGAGAACGGCCGATGGCTGGACGGATATCGAGCGCATCCAGCGTCATAATATGGCCGCGGATCAGCGTTGCGCGGGCGTGGTGGCCGGGCTACTCATCAAGGCTTCCTCCGATGCCGAACGAACGAAGGTCCGCGAAGCGCTCGCGGCCGCGCTCACGCACCCGAATCAGGGAGTGAACTGGTTTGCCGCTCGGAGTGTGGATGCTCAGGTGTGGCAGGCCGACCGCTCGCTCGCACTGCGATGTGCGAACGCCATCGCCCTGCATGCTGAGCGCATCGAGGAGCGATGGGAGCACCGTGAGCGCCGAGCGTGGACCCCCGGGGAGGCTGCGACACTCTTCAAGGACATCGCCGCTGAAGTGCGAACCGCCTTTCAGCAGCCCGAGGGCATTCCAGAGGTGGCCTACGCCACGGTGGATCTTGATGCCCGAGCCGGCGCCGATGCGTACGCGCGCATCCTGACCATCCTCAGCTTCGAACCGGCCGACCCTGTAACCGTGTCCGCTTTCGAGCGTGCAAGTATTGCGCTCGTCGAGCAATGGGATGAGAAGCAAAAGAATCGGGGGCGGGAGAGGCGGCGGGACTTTGAGAGCGAGTTCGCAACGAAAAAGCGCATCGAGGAATTCGCCTTACGCGCTCCGCCCGAGCGGGCCGAGCGGGTCCTTCGGCCGATTATCGCGGCGGTGGATCGGCATGCCGATGAGATCGATTCCATCGTGCACGGGCTGACAATCGAGGAAGACCGGCGCTCGAATCCGGCACAGTACTGGTACTTGTGGGAGCTGTTCGCGACCGCGGTCAAGCGCGCGAGCTGGCTAAAGTGGCTCGATCGCGAGCATCCGACCGGGGATAAGCTTCTGGCGGCGCTCTTCATGACACGGGGCTGGAAAGACAGTGCCCGGCATTGGAAGACCCTAGAGGGAGAGGCGTATCGCGTCGATGCCCTTTTCGAGGAGTTGCCGCGCACCGCGATTGTGCTCGACAATTACTTGAGCTTCCTCTATCACATCGGTGCGAACTCACTACCCCAGGCGTTTACCCGAATTGCGGGAGCCCTGAGGCAAGGCGATGTCTCGAAAATGCTTGCCCGGAGTAACTCCGTATTTCTTCTCGAAGTCCTCTTGCAGCGGCACGTGTATGGAAGGCCGCTTGAATTAAAGCGAGATCGGGCGGTTCGAGAGGCGGTCCTGTACCTCTT
>JAJZLX010000384.1 GCA_021850555.1 Pseudomonadota bacterium
CAGCGGCGCGCCGCGGCCAGATCCGCCTGCGCGGTCGCGCGCTGCCCGGCGCGGGCGGCGGATTGTGCCTGTGCCACGAGCGCGGTCGCCAACCGATCGCGCAGCACATTCGCGCCGGCGCGCTGCGCCGGATCGGGGTGAGACGCATCGATCACACTCAAGTAATACGCGGCGCTGTCGTGCGCAGGGTCGATGAGCGCGCCGCTGGCGAGCCGGGCGCGGGCTTGCGCGAGCAGCCGGTTCAGCCGCGCTTCGGCGGAGTGCGTTTCGACGCGGGCGACCTGTTGCTGCACCGAGTCGATCTGCTGCGACGTTGCACCGGCCCAGCGGGCCGCGCTCAGCCACTGCCTCTGCTCGGCGGCGTGTCCGGCCAGGCCAGCCTGCCGGGCCTGGCCGATCAGCGCGCCAATGAGCGCCTGCGCGGCGGTGCCGGTGCGCGCCGCTCGGGGCGCGAGCACGCGCAGCTTCGCGAGCGCAGACTCGGCGCTGTGCGGACCGATGAGCCGGCCGGCACTGATGCGCCTGTCGAGGCGTTGCGCCAGGAGTTTGACCCGGTCCTCGTGCCGCAGCGTGGCCAGCTGGGCCTGCCAGGCTTTGATCTGCGGGGCCGGCACGCCCCAGCGGAAGGCCTGGGCGATGAGGGCCGGTGCCGCGGCGAGCGTGCCCTTGCTCGAGAGCGCCTGCTCCACCCGCGCGGACGCGAGCTGGATGCGGAAGGGGCCAATATGGGTATTGCCGGGCTCCGCCAGCTGCAACGTGGCGAGCGCCAGCGACGCCCCGGCATATCGGTGGCGCGAGAGATCGACGCCGAAGCGCGAAACCAGCACGTTGGCAACCCGCTGCAGGCCGTTGCGGGCTTCGGCATTGGTGGGATCGACGGCCAGCACCGAGCGGTAATAGACCAGTGCGTTGGCCCCTTTCGGCGCGGTGAAGTGCCGCTCGAACATCGCCCGGCTGGCCTTGATGAGCAGGTCGGAGACGCGCCCGCGCACGATCGAGGTGTCGACCTTGGGCCGCGCCAGCGCGGCGTATTTCACCGCCGCGGTCCTCTCGGTCCGGGAAGGCGCCACGCCGGCCAGATGAGTGCGCGTCAGCCACCAGAGTGCACCGGTGCCCAAAGCCACGACGAGCACGCCGAGCGTCGCGGCGATCAGTTTGCCGTGGCCGCCGGCGGCTCCCTCGGGACGGGCGCTGCCCGTTGTGGGGGTCTGTGAGCCGCGGTGCTCGGGCGCCACGCGGCGCGGCGCGGGTCGAGGCGCTCGCGGGGACGAATCGCCTGCGTCGAGGTCCGAGAGCGCCGCGTCGATGACCGCGCTCGTTTTCCCCGTCTGCATCGGCAGCGTCAGAACCGCAAAAACCCGTGTGCCCTTGACCGCAGCCGCCACGGTCTTCTCCGTGCCGGTCTCGGTGAAAACGAGGATCCTGGCGGCGCCGACACGCCCGGCAGCCCGCTCGACGTTGGCGCGAACATCACCGGTTTCGCGCGCATCGATCGCCAGAATCTGACGGCCACGGGCACCCTCCAGATGCTCGATCGCCACGTCGAGGGAGTCCGCCGGGTGGACGCTGGCGCGTCCCCCGAGGATTTCCCCGAGCTCGAGCAGGAAATCGTCGCGCGTGGTCAGCGCGGCCAGATCGGCCGGACGCGGCGCGCCGCTTGGCGTGACGCTCGGCGCGGCGCCTTCGCCGGCGGAGTCACGAGACTCACTCGGTGCGGGATGGGCCACAACCAGTCTCCAGATTCTTGAGGATGCCGCCACCGGCGCACGGCCCCCCGGTCCGAGTCCGGTCCTCGACCGCAGGACAGCGCGGCGCGCCAGAATGCGTGGCGTGCTGAACGCATCAGACCCGCAGTGGGTCCGGCGTGCAGTGTCGCCGTTCACAGAATTCGAGCGGGTGGGCCGCACCGGGGGAATCGGCTGGGCGAGGGCGGGTCCGCACGGGGCGGGCCGGTGCGCAACCGTCAAGCGAGGGCCGCAAGACGGTGGAACTCGGAGCGCCGCGCGACGCACGCGGCCGCGCCCATGGCGCGGCGGCGCGGCCGGCGCAGAGCGCGGCCCTCGTGGGAAGGGCCGCCGCTCATTATGATCCACTTTAAAGGTCCACTTTAGCCCAATCGGGCGCACCGCGGGAATCTCGACAGCGCCGCGCGGGCGGTCGATGATGGGGCACTGGGAGAAAGTGTGCGCGGCGTCGAAGCGGCAGCTCGTGCCGCGGGCGCCGGCGCACCACGGCGGGATGCGGTGTCTTGCGATGCCGCACGGCGTGCCGTGACTCCGGAACGAATCGATTTTGCGGCCGTCTTACTGAATGCCGGGCAGCGGAATCGCGAGTTTGATAGCGATCGCGCCATGCGAGGCGTTCACTCCGCTTCCCGACGGACGAAGGCGCAGCACTCACGGCCGCCACTGCCGTTGTCAAACGGGAGGTAAGGGCGATGCGATCACGTGCCAGTTATCCCGACCAGACGCCGCACGGCGCCTGCATCGACCACACCGCGTTCATCGAATCCCTGAGCTCTTTCAGCCGCTTGCATCGCGCGCAGCACTGGGAAGGTACTTTCGGACAGTTTCTTGCGGACATTCTGCCGGCCGCCCCGGCGGCCCTGGCGCGCACCAGCCACGAGTACATCTGGGACATGCTGCGCTGGCACGGGCAACTGGCCGAGGGTTCCAGCGCCGCCGAACAGCGCGAGGGGGAGACCTTGGATCCCGGCGGCCGTGCAGGCCCGCAGGAGCCATCACGCGATGGGCGCGCCATCGAGCTGTTCAAGCGCGAGCTGTTCGGTATCGACGAGCCGCTTGCCCGGGTGGTCGAGTATTTCAAGGCGGCCGCCGGGGGCTCGGACGTCGGGCGCCGGCTGCTGCTGCTGCTCGGGCCGCCCTCGGGCGGGAAGTCGACCATCGCGATTCTGCTGAAGCGCGGCCTGGAGGAATACAGCCGC
>JAJZLX010000709.1 GCA_021850555.1 Pseudomonadota bacterium
CGTGGAAGTTCACCGACTGCGGCTCGCCGGCGACCATCTGCACGGAGACGCCGGGCAGTTGCTGAAGGGCCGAGGCGATGTTCGAGGCCGGCAGCCTGCCGATACTCTCGGCGGAGATCGCCTCGACGATGGAGTTGGAGTTCTTCTGGATGGCGATCGAGTTCTGGATGCTGCTGACGAAACCGTTGATCGTCACCGGCTTGAGCAGGTCTTCATTGGCAATCTTGTGTGCCGCGGTTTTTTTCTGGGGCACGGTCGTCTGCGCGCTCGCGTTCTGCGGCGCGGCAACGGCGGTGACTGGCATCACGGCGGTCACGGCCGCGGCGCCAAAGCAGGCGGTGGCCACCGCTAATTCGAGAACTGTGCGCTTGCGTCTGGTGATCACGAGAACCCCCCTCGGGCGATATATACTGGTTGCGATCCATCCGGGTTTCGGTCCGGCGCCAAGCCTGGCGCGGCGATGCACCGTTGCACGCCGCCGCCGGCTCCGGCGAACCTGTGGTGAATGATTCGTAACAGTCAGAACGAAAGCAAGCTCCCGCATACGTATTCATGAGTTTCAGCGCACCGCCCGAGGCCGCGACCGGGGCGTCAGGCGGGTCGGCGCGACATGAATACGTATGCAGGATCGAGCCTGAATACGTATGCGACAGGGCGGGACGGCGCTGCTGCGGCACCGAGCTGTGTCAGAGTAGGGTAGAGGACAAGCGGACAATAATCATGACCGACGACAGATGGTGGCGGGGGGCGGTGATCTATGAGATCTACCTGCGCAGCTTCCGGGACAGCAACGGCGACGGCGTCGGCGATCTGCCGGGCATCGCCGAGCGGCTCGACTACGTGGCCAGCCTCGGCGTCGATTGCCTCTGGATCTCGCCGTTTTACCGCTCGCCGATGGCGGACTTCGGCTACGACGTGTCGGACTATCGGGCGGTCGATCCGGTCTTCGGCACGCTGGCGGACTTCGACCACGTGGTGCAGGAGGCGCATCGGCTCGGGCTGAAGGTGATGATCGATCAGGTGATCAGCCACACCTCCGCCGAGCATCCGTGGTTTCTCGAGAGCCGGGCGGACCGCGACAATCCGCGCGCCGACTGGTACGTCTGGGCCGATGCGCGCGCGGATGGCTCGCCGCCGAACAATTGGCAGGCGGTGTTCGGCGGGCCGGCGTGGCGCTGGGAGCCGCGCCGGCGACAGTATTACCTGCACAATTTCCTCGACGCGCAGCCCGATCTGAACTTCCACAATCCGCAGGTCCAGGCGGCGGTGCTGGAGAACCTGCGGTTCTGGCTCGACCGGGGCATCGATGGCCTGCGGCTCGATGCGATCAATTTCTGCTTCCACGATCGGCTGCTGCGCGACAATCCGCCGAAGCCCGCGCAGCAGCGCATCGGCCGGGGCTTCAGCCCCGACAATCCCTACGCGTATCAGTATCATTGGCACAACAATACCCAGCCCGAAAACCTTCTTTTTCTGGAGCGCGTCCGGCGGCTGATCGACGACTACCCGGGCGTCGTCTCGCTGGGAGAGATTTCCGCGGAGGACTCGCTCGCGACCATGGCGCAATATGTGAGCGAGAACCGGCTGCACATGGCCTACTCGTTCGAGCTGCTGACCGAACAGAACGGCGCCGTGCACATCCGCGAGACGGTCAGAGCGCTGGAGCAGCAGATGCCGCACGGCTGGCCCTGCTGGACACTCTCCAATCACGACGTGACAAGGGTGATGACGCGCTGGGGTGGCGCAAACGCCTCGCCGCGGCTGGCGACGCTGCTGAGCGCCATGGTCTGCTCGCTGCGCGGGTCGGTGTGCATCTACCAGGGCGAGGAGCTGGGCCTGCCCGAGGTGCAGGTGCCCTACGAGGCGCTGCGCGATCCGTTCGGCATCGCGTTCTGGCCCAACTTCAAGGGCCGGGACGGCTGCCGCACGCCCATGCCCTGGCGCGACAGCCCCGGCGGAGGCTTCAGCACCGGCACTCCCTGGCTGCCGGTTGCGAGCGAGCATCTGCCGCTGGCGGTGTCGCGGCAGGAGGTCGACCCGGATTCACCGCTCAACCGGTTTCGCCGCTTCCTGCGCTGGCGCCGCGAGCAGCCGGCACTGCGCGCGGGAGAGATCCGCTTCCTCAACATGCCCGAGCCCATCCTCGCTTTTCAGCGCACGCTGGACGACGTGAGCGTGCTGGCGATGTTCAATCTCTCGGCCGAACCGCGGCGCGCGCATCTGCCGATAGCCGGACAGCCCCAAATACTCGAAGGTCATGGGCTGGCAAGCGGGCGGATCGAGGGTCACGAGGTCGAATTGCCGAGCTATGGCGTTATCTTTGCTGAAATTCCCTGATTCCCATCACCGGTTCTGAGCAATGCGCAGCCCCACGTTGCTGAAACGCAACGATTTGATCTTTTGGCTGCGTGTACTCTTGCCTTAGACTTGGCGCTGACCCATCGCGTCGGATAGCAGGGGGCGGCCCACGGGCCGCATCAATTGCCGTGTGCGCTGTACAAAGAGTTGAGCTGGTTTCGCTTGGCACGCCCGCCGAGACGGGTGTGTTGCGCATGCCCGACAGACGCCATCCGGCCAATTCACTCGACATCGCCCACCTGGCCGGTGTTTCGCAGTCGACCGTATCGCGAGCGCTGCGTGGCGACCCGATGGTTTCCCCCGCCACCCGCGAGCGGATTCTCGAGGTGGCCCGCCAGCTCAACTACCACGTCGACAAGAACGCATCGAATCTGCGCCGCAAGCACACCGGAACGCTGGCGCTGTTGTTCTTCGAGGATCCCACCACGGATGACTCGTCGATCAATCCGTTTTTCCATTCGATGTTGGGCTCGATCATTCGCACCTGCTCGCGCTGCGGCTACGATCTGCTCGTGTCCTTCCAGGACCTGCTGCGAGATTGGCTGGCCGATTACGAGGACAGCCACAAGGCCGACGGCATC
>JAJZLX010000179.1:0-2231 GCA_021850555.1 Pseudomonadota bacterium
GGCTGAGTCAAAGAACGGCCGCCCGGTGAGGGTGGCGGTCTTCACTCGCTTCTGAAGGTCATTGAGCAATTCGTCTGGGACGTCACGCAGCTCGCCCGCGGGATGTTCCTCGATGTAGGATTTCAGCGCTTTGGTGCGCACACCCGGGAGCCAGGCGAGAGGCTGCTTCGCATGCGGTTCCTGAGCGCGGCAATGTTCGAAGAATGGGCAGGGAAAGGGCTGATTGCAATGCGGGCCGGTCCCGATGGCCGGTTCCCGTCGCTTCTGGACGAGTGAGTGGGCATCTGCGATCCAGCCGCAGACCTCTTCATGCCGCAGACGGACCTCGTCGGTGACGTCACTCTCGATCAAGAGTCCCCGGTAGTCACCGTTTCCCGGATAGGTCCACTGGCTGTCGATGTGTGCGATGGAAACGCCGGCCAGTGGGAGGCCACTGGAGCGGGCGATACACGTCTGAATGGCGGCATCCTCCAGGTGGTAATCCTTAACACTCGCGGCGGACTTGACCTCTATCATCCGCCACGACCGGCGTGTCCGCGATTTCACTGGGAGCAGGATGTCTGCAAATGCCACGGCACCCGATGCCTGAAAACCGCCTTCGAAAATCGGACGATCATCGCGCAGAAGGGCTTGGGTGTGCGCAAAGGCGCCGTCGTATCCATCGGTCTCGATGTCGATGCGTAATGCGTTGCCGGCGGGATCGTACAGCCGGCGCGCGACCTCGCCGACCTGGACGCCCATCTTGATGCGTCCCGGGGCATCATCAGAGCTCTCGGCAAGCTGCGGCTTGTGGACGCTCAGCCAGAGTTTCTTCGGGCACTGCCGGAAGTCCATCAATTTCGATTTGGAGAGGATGCGCATCTAGGGCCTCCGGGCTCGCGTCCGGTAACGCTTGGTGGCACGGGCGAGGGTAGTTTTCAGGCGGTTTCGGAGTGCTCTCGGTGCGAGGACTTCGGCGGCATCGCCGAAGGCGCGCAGCCACCACTCGAGCTGCTGGGTATCCTGAACGGTGGCGGTGACGAGGACCTCATCGTCATTGAGCGGTTCGATTCTCTGGTCGGTGCTGAGCGGGGTTTCCGCCAGGTGTGCCGCGACCCCACGGTCGAAGATCACTTTGAGCGCGATGGATTTGCCGGTGGCTTCCCCGTTCAGATACTGAAATACGCCGCTGCGGATGTACTCATCGAGATCGAATCCCTCCGGGCGGGACGCGGTTGTCTCGAGTGCCGTGGCACTTCGGATCCGGTGGAGCGGAATCTGGCGCACGTCCGTGTAGGTCCAGAACCTGCACACGAGGTAGATGAGGTTGCCGCGTACCACGAGTCCAAGCGGATTGATCTCGATATCTGCACGTTCCTTCCCGTCGGCACTACGGCTTGCGTAGCGGGCGCGGAAGCGCTTGCCCTGGAGTAGGGCGTCGTACACCACGCGAGCCACTGCGGGGTCGAGCTTTGGGGCGAGGAGGGGCATCTCACGTGGCACGACCCGTACGCAATCGGTCCATCGGCCGAACCCTGTGTCGGCGCCGCTTCTCAATGTCTCCTCGGCCTTCCGGAAGTAGGGCTGGAGCGTATCGCTCACGGTGTGCGGCAGCAGTTGTGGCACGAACTGCTGCACCAGTTTCAGCATCAACGCGGTCCTCGGATCCATGCCGGGCAGATCGAGCAGCGCGGCGTTGCGATCCCAGGACCACCCGCGGGCATGGCCCCGTTCTTCCACATCGGGTCGGATCGCGAAGATCCCAGAGAGCCGCTCGAGATCGCGCTGGACCTGCCGGCGCGTAATCCCGTATCCCGCAGCCGCGAGATCACGGTGCAGGCTCGCGACGTCGCGCTTGCGCGGATGGCGGGGAATGGCCCGCAGCAGCGTCAGGTTGCGAAGGATGGCATCGCCCATGCGCTTTTCCGAAAGAGTACGCCCCCGGATCATGGTAGCAGTGTATGCGCCGAGTGCGACAGATTCTGTCGCACCGAATCGCTATCGTGTGCCCGTGACGCCGCCGCGGGGGTGGATACCGTGCGATCCATGGGCCGCAATCTCGCAGCGGACGTCGCGCGTACCAAAGAGGGCAAGAGCCGTGGAGAGCGTGATGGACAAGAGAATGCCGTGGATGATCCGTCAGGGCGATGTGATGCTGATTGCGGTGCAGGGGATTCCGGCCGATGCGCATGATGTGCCGCGAGACGCCGCGGGGCGGCTCGTGCTGGCCTACGGGGAGCGCACCGGTCATG
>JAJZLX010000179.1:2241-2939 GCA_021850555.1 Pseudomonadota bacterium
ACGAATCCGGGGTGAGGATGTTCCGTTCGGCCAATCAGGAGGTCTTCCTCGAGGTGCGTGAGCCGGCGACCCTCGTGCACGAAGAGCACGAGCGGATCGGAATTCCCCCAGGGACGTACCGCATGATCCGGCAGCGGGAATGGATCGATGCGGAAGAGTCGATTGCGGTGGCCGACTGACATGGCCGGAATCACGGTCCTCACGGACGAGCAGACCGCGCAACTGAATGCCGAGGTCGCTGTCTGGCTCGAGCGCGGCCGGTCCGTGCAGCCCCTCGATCGAGAGCGTGCCGTCGGTGCCATCCGAGCGTTGTATGCGGCGGTGGGCCGTCCCACCCCGGCGGTGCTCTTTTTCGCCTCTCCGGAGCAATGCGTTCGGGCGGCACGGATTCTGCGCGAGGGGGTCGCGAGGCGAGTCAAGCGTTCGCTGCCCAAAGAACCCAGGCTGGAGGAGGAGTTGCGCGCACAACTGCGTGAGCAAGTCAGCGCCAAGGCGCTCCGGCAACCGGTGCATTTGCCGCACCGGGATTCCCGGCCCTCGTTCCGCGGACCGATCGAGGTGCGGGGTCCTTCCCAGGTGTGGGCACAGGTGTGGGATCGGTTGGATACCCATTTGCATGCGCGGCTCGATCGGCGGATCGAGTTCTCGGTTCGGGTCCGTCTCGAGTCCGCACTGCGCGAGCCGCTCTGGGTGCACCT
>JAJZLX010000714.1 GCA_021850555.1 Pseudomonadota bacterium
ATCGAGCGCGGCGCCATCCTGCAGGCGCTCGAGAAGACCCGCTACAACAAGACCGCCGCCGCCAAGCTCCTCGGCATGAGCTTCCGCGCGCTGCGCTACCGCATCAAGAAGCTCGGGATCGAGTAGACGCCGGACTGCGCTGCCGGGCGGGTCTCGCGAATGCAAATTCGGCCGCGACCCTTGGCGGGCTCGACGACGATGGAGACATCATTGCCGAAAGCGGCGATGATCACGATCAGGCGGGATTGCGAATGGCCCTTCGCGTTGCCTCGCAGGATGCGGGAAACATTCGCCTGACTCAGGCCGACCCAGGGAGCGTACCGCCTGACTTGCTCGACGGTGTCGGCCTGCCTGAGCCCGCTCGCAGCGACGGATTCCCGCATGAGTCTCACCAGATCGATTTTGATCCGCGTTTCCTCCGGATCGGGTAACCGCGATCGCGCCGGAAGCTGCCGCCGCCACGAAGCGCTGGGGTATGCTCCAGCGGGTCGCTTCTGCAGTTTCCCGTGCGAGCCGCGTCACCCGCGCTCATTGCCCTCGCTCCTTTGCCATCCCTTGCCGCTGCAGCCACCCTGCCTGACGTACGCGGCCTTCAGCTCCAGAGCGTGCGCGGCGCAGTACGCGTGTGCTTTCTCGCGCCGCTCTTCGAGCCGCTCGCGTTGTCATTTCCGGATGTTGCTGCCTGCAATGGATTTCTCGATGCCGGTGTCGAGCGCCATGACACCCCGGAAAGATCCCAGGGTGATGTAAATGTGAAAGGCACTGTCATCATGAGCGAGTCGAATCTCGGCAATGCCCGCGGGCCGGCCCGCAGCTGCCGATACATCCTGGCTGGCTGCGCGCTCGCGTTCCGAAGCGCCTCGAGGGCTTGATGCGCACTCTCACGGACCTCTGCCGGCATCCGTACTCCGGGGAAGACGAGCGCGGGACGATCGACCCTCAGAACCGCCTGCCGGCAGTCCCGCGCCTCCCGGTGTGAGGAAATCCGCACGTTTCGGGTAGCGAAACACATCTCGCCAACCGGCCACCGCCCTGTTCCTGCGCCCGTCCGGACGGATGCCCTATCGCGCCTCTTCGCCGCTCCAGCCGACCTCCCTGAACCGACGACGCCTACCTTGACACACGCCGGCCATGCTGGATTACTCCCGATCCTTCGCCAAAAGAGCGCTCAACACTGATCGCGCCAGCCAGAGGAACAGGGGCATGTGGGAGCCGAAGCGGTCCAAGGACTACGTCAGACGACCCTCGCAAGAGCTCGGGTGGACGATCCACTTCGGCGTATTCGCTCTCATGCTGGCGGTCACCATGCCTCGGCTCGTGCGATCGTTCTGTCCGGCCTGGGACAAACTCGACACCTCCTGGGCATGGATGCTGGGCTATTCTTTACAACATCACCTGCAGTGGGGCAAAGCCGTATTATTCACATACGGCCCGCTAGGCTTCCTGTCCCGCGCGTACTTTTATTCCGATCACGCGCTGTGGGGCTTGACCGCAACGGCGCGTCTTGCCTCCTGGTTCATTTTCGGACTCGGATTCGCCTGCGTTCTCCGCAGACTCGTCCCTGACGGCAGACCATTCGCGCGAACGACTCTGCCGGTCGCGATTGGCTGGATCGTGGGAAGCTCCTTCGTCCATCTGGCCGCGCAGTCCACATTCCTCGGCGTACTGCTGCTGGCGCTCGCCATGGTGGAAGAAAGTGCCACCGGCGTCATCACCGAATGCATTCTTTCCGGCTCTCTTCTCGCGCTGGGTTCTTTGATCAAATCGACCGCGCTCATCATATCCCTGTTTGTTTTGCTGGTTTATCCGGCATTATGGTGGCGCGCGCGTCGCCGCAGCGGCGCCTCGCATCGAGCGTTCGTCCCGTTACTGAGCTTCTTCATCGCGTTCTGCGCGTTGTGGCTGGTCTCATCGCAATCGCTCGCGCATCTACCCGCCTATTTGCGCGGAACCTGGGCGATAGCGAGCGGCTACACGCCGGCCATGTCAATCCCGGGCATGCCGCTTCAGATAGCCTCCGCATTGATAATCTTGTCGCTGCTCGCGGCGGCGCTCATAGGGTTGCTAGTCCGCCGAAGGAACGTCGGCGTGGCGCAGTGCCTCCTGCTTGCAGTCATCGCGTTTTGGGCATGGAAGGAGGGCTTTACACGTCAAGATTGGGGCTACTTCCGCCATCCCATGGTCTTCTACGGCGTCGCATTGCTCATTGCGAGCGCCGGCACCGTTCTGCTGTCGAAGGAAAATATCTGGCCGCTGCGACTTTCGGTCTACGGAGCCTATGGACTCGCGCTCTGGTTCTCGATGCAGGGATATCCGCTCGGATCGGTATCCTATGTTCATGTACTGGACAACTATAAGGATTATCTCGGCTTGATTTCTTCCCAAGCGTGCAGGGCCGCCGTGCAACGCGGTCAAACCACGGCGATGCAAAGGGAATACAAGCTCACCCATGGGGTGTTGAGCGCCGTAGGGCACGAATCAGTGGATGTGATTCCCTGGTCGCTCATGATGGCCCAGGGGTATCGCATGCGCCTGGTGGCAAGCCCGGTGCTTCAATCCTATTCCGCTTATACCCCTTATCTCGATCGGATGAACGCGCATCAGATATGGGACGGCGGCAGCGCCGATAAGATCATATACTCGTATCACACCATAGACCGCCGGTATTCCGCATTTGACGAGCCCGCCACATTCCGGGCCATCCTCACCTGTTACCGCACGGAATATCCCGGCGGGCGCTACTCGGTATTGACTCACGTCGCGTGCGCGCGACCGCCGATGCTTGCGACGGACCGTCCGAAGGAAGGCGCTCTGGGCAGGTGGATCACAGTTCCGCGGCAAGCGAGCTATGCAGACATCGACGTGCGCGCCACCGTGATCGGGCGCATTACGAGTATTCTGTACAAGCCCAGCCTCGTCTGGCTTTACTTCAAATTGAGCAATGACCGGATCAAAGGACCCTACCGATTCATCTATGCCGTGGGCCGGGATGGACTCTTCGTCAAATATTTCCTCGGATCCCAATCCCAAGCCAACCTCCTGTTTTCAGGAAAGACGTCCGCCCTGTGCAGGATTGCCGCAATCAAAGTCACCACCAGTGCGCCTCTTTCCACCAGCCCGCTCTCGAGCGACGGCGCGCAGTCTCCGGACTACGCACGACATTTTCAAATCCGGTTCCTGCGCGAGGCCGAGCAGCATCGACCGCCGCTCTCGAGCGCCGGCTACCTGCCTTCCTGCGGCGGGCGCCGGCGCTGATTTGCAGGCAAGGCGGCCAATCTCGTGCGGCAGACCTCGAAAATAGTGATCTGCGGCGGCGCCGGCCTGGTGGGCCAGAATCTGGTCTGCTGCCTGGAGGGCCGCGGCTGCGGCAACGTGCTCGTCATGGACAAGTCCGCGGCTAATCTTGCGGTTCTGAAGCGGCTACACCCGCACGTGTCCGTGTTGTGCGCAGATCTTGCCGAGCCCGGGGACTGGGAACGGCACTTCGAGGGGGCGGAAAGTGTCGTGATGTTGCAGGCCCAGATCGGCGCGACGAACAGCGAGCCGTTCGTTCGCAACAACATCGATTCCACCCGCAACGTCCTCGGCGCAATCCGCAGGTTCCAGGTGCCCTACACGGTTCACGTGAGCTCTTCGGTGGTCAATTCCGTGGCCGATGACCTGTATGCGACCACGAAGAGAGAACAAGAGCGCCTGGTCGCGGAGAGCGGCATACCTCATGTCGTACTGCGGCCGACTCTGATGTTCGGCTGGTTCGATCGGAAGCATTTGGGGTGGCTAGCGCGCTTCATGCGCCGTGTGCCGGTGTTCCCGATACCCGGCGACGGGCGATATCTGCGCCAGCCGCTGTACGTGGGGGACTTTTGCGAAATCATCGTCAGCTGTCTGAGCTCGCGCCCCCGCCAGACATTCGATATCACCGGATTGGAACGTATCGATTACATAGACATGATCCGGGAAATCAGGAGGGTCGTCGGAGCCCGGTGCGCGATCGTCAGGATCCCCTACGGCCTGTTCAGCCTGCTTCTGAGGCTTTGGGGGGTATTCGACCGCAATCCGCCTTTTACCACGGAGCAGCTCGCGGCTCTTGTCGCCGGAGATGTGTTCGATGTCATTGACTGGCAAACCCGATTCGATGTAAGGGCGACGCCGTTCACCATCGCAATTGACCGGACTTTCCGCGATCCGCGCTATGGCGCGATCGTGCTCGATTTTTGAAGACCATGGGCGGACAAAGAGTGGCCGTGATCGGTGCCGGGCCAATGGGGCTCGGCGCCGCCTATCAGCTCGCGCTCGACGGGCATGTGCCGGTGGTATTTGAGGCCGACACCAGGATCGGCGGGATGGCGGCTTCGTTCGACTTCGGCGGATTGCAGATCGAGCGCTACTACCACTTTCATTGCACCTCGGATGAGGATCTGTTCATTCTTCTTCGCGAGCTCGGGCTCGAGGAAAAGTTGCACTGGGTCGCGAGCAGGATGGGCTACTACTTCGACGGCCGGGTCCAGCCGTGGGGCACGCCCCGCGCGCTCTTGGCGTTCCGCGGCTTGGGGCTGATCGACAAGCTTCGCTACGGCATACATGCCTACCTCGCGACGAAGAGAGAAGATTGGCGTCCACTCGATAAGCTCGAGGCGACACGCTGGATCCGCCGATGGGTCGGACAGCGCGCATATGAGGTCCTCTGGCGCAATCTGTTTGAGTTGAAGTTCTACGAGCTTGCCCACGAGCTGTCCGCGGCATGGATCTGGAGCAGGATCCGCCGGGTGGGTCGATCCCGGTACAGCCCGTTCAGGGAGAAGCTCGGTTTTCTCGACGGAGGATCGGACGTGGTGCTGACCGCCATGAGCACGGAGATCCTGCGCCGGGGCGGCGAGATACACCTTTCCCGCCCGGTGAGCCGGGTGAGAATCGAGAGCGGGGCGGTCGCCGGGTTGGAGACCGGGGAGGGATTTTCTCCCTTCCAGAGGGTCATCAGCACGGTTCCGATGCCCTACGTGCCTCGGATCATCCCAGACCTGCCTGCCGGGCTGCTGGATATCTACCGCTCCATGAAGAATATCGCGGTGGTCTGTGTCATCGCGAAACTTGCGTGCTCCTTAACGGAAAATTTCTGGCTGAACGTCAATGATCCGGATATGGATATTCCAGGGCTCGTCGAATACTCCAACCTGCGCCCGCTCGAGCAGCACATCGTGTACGTCCCGTTCTACATGCCGGGCGAACACCCGAAATATCGCGACCCCGACTCGATTTTCAAAAGCAAGGTCCAGCGTTACCTTAAGCGCATCAATGCGAACCTGCGCGCGCAGGATATCCTCGACATCCGCGTAAGCCGGTACCGCTTCGCCCAACCCGTGTGCACACCCGGGTTTGCCGACCGCTTGCCGCCCATACGGCTGCCTATCCGCGGATTATTCGTCGCTGACACCTCGTTCTATTATCCGGAGGACCGAGGGATATCGGAAAGCATCGGCTTGGCGCGCAAGATTGCCCGGATTACGGTCGAGTAGCCATGGCTGTTTCCCGGCAATTCGCGCGCTTTCTGCTCGTCGGCGGCCTCGCCGCAGTCATTAATGTGCTCAGCAGAGTCGTCTATGGAGTGTGGGTTGGTTATTCCTCTTCCATCATCCTCGCCTACCTCACCGGTATGTCAGCGGCATTTCTGCTGGCGCGTATTTACGTGTTCCCGGGCGGGCGTAACGGCGTAGGTCGCTCGGCGACTTACTTCACTCTCGTGAACGCAGTCGCGCTGCTTCAGACCTGGTTTGTCAGTATCGCGCTGGCGGACCACGTTTTTCCGACTCTTGGGATACGGCAGCACTCGCAAACCCTGGCGCACGTCATCGGCGTCGGGACGCCGGCCATCACGAGCTACATCGGACACAGGGAGTGGTCATTTCGATGACCGCAAGAACGGCATGCCGATCCGCCAACGGCCTCGACCGGGACCGCCCGCCGGGAGTCGATGCGGAAAGAGCGGGGAATCGGGGCGGCACCGAGGTCGTCGCGGCATCCTTATCGACCGCCGACCCGCAGGCTGCCCAGCTGGCCGATGGGGAGGCCGTGCTCGAGGTGCTGGAGCGACCGCAGCGCGCGGATTGGCGAACGTGGCTTCGCCAGCTTCGGCTCCATCAGTGGCTGAAGAATCTGCTCATCTTCGTGCCTCTCGTCGCGGCCCGCAAAGTCGGCGACCCGGAAATGCTTGCAGCGACGGCAGCGGCGTCCGTTGCCTTCGGCTGCGTCGCATCCGCGACCTACATCGTCAACGATTTGTTTGATCTATCTCACGATCGTCACCATCCGACGAAATGCCGCCGGCCCATCGCCGCCGGGTTGATCTCAATACCGTCCGCGGTGGTAGTGACGCTCGGATTGCTCCTCGCCGGTTCACTGATCGCGTCCACGCTGCCTGTGGAATTTTCGCAGGTTCTGTTGCTGTATCTGTTCGGCACCGTAGCCTACTCCCTCTTGCTGAAGCGCAGCGCACCCCTCGACACGTTCACCCTGGCGGGACTTTATGCGTTGCGCGTACTCGCCGGCAATGCGGCAACAGGACTCGCGCCGTCATTCTGGTTGCTCGCATTCTCGGTATTCCTGTTTCTCAGCCTTGCCATGGCTAAAAGGCACGCGGAACTGCTGCGCCTCGCGACCCACGGCGAGAGCGCGTCGCGCGGACGGGGCTACTTGACCGCTGATCGCCAAATGGTGGGACAGCTCGGGGTGAGCGCCGGTTACGCTTCAGCGCTGGTACTGGCGTTGTATTTCAACAGCCCGCAGGCAGCCTTGCTGTACCAAAGACCGGGATTCCTTTGGCTGCTCTGCGTGCTTCTGCTCTATTGGATAACCCACCTCTGGCTCGTTGCGCACCATGGCCAACTAGACGATGATCCGGTCATCTTCGCGATGCGTGACCGAGTCAGCCGCGTCGTCGCCTTGCTAGCCGCCGCACTGCTGATTTTGGCGCGGTGAAATCGTGACACATGGATCGCCCCGGATTGTCTCTTCCTGGGGAAACGTCGCCCAGGGCGAGCACCGCATCTATCGACTCGCGAGCCGCTTCGATGACTTCCCTGACATACCGGCGCAAACCAGCATCCTGCCGTTCGGAAACGGCCGCAGTTATGGCGACAGCTGCCTGAATTTGGGCGGCTCGCTCCTCGAGACGAGGTGTCTTGACCGCTTCATCCGCTTCGATGCGGATCGGGGTACATTGGCTTGCGAAGCCGGGGTTCTGCTTGCGGATATTCTACGTGTCGTGGCGCCGGCCGGGTGGTTTCCGTGCGTTTTGCCGGGGACGCAATACGTCACCGTGGGGGGTGCCATTGCAAACGATGTGCATGGGAAGAACCACCATCGCGCGGGAACGTTCGGCTGCCATGTGACTCGATTCGAGCTTCTGCGCCCGGACGGGCAGCGCATGTCTTGCTCGGCGGAAGAGACACCCGGCTGGTTTGCCGCCACGATCGGCGGCCTGGGTCTCACGGGTGTCATCACGTGGGCACAGATGCGCCTGCGACGGGTGGCCGGACCGTGGCTGGACGTCGAATCGATCCGCTGCGCCGACCTGGACGAGTTGCTCGAGGTGAGCATCGAATCGGCGAAGGACTTCGAGTACACGGTCGCCTGGATTGACTGCCTCGCACGGGGCAGGCGCCTCGGTCGAGGCATATTGCAGCGAGCGAACCATGCGGACGGCGCCGCGAGCGCACAGCGCCCCGCAGGCGGGGCCGGATTCACCGTGCCCTTTGCGCCGCCCGTTTCATTGGTCAATTCGGCTACGTTGCGCCTCTTCAATGCGACGCACTACCACCGGGGAGGGCTCCGTAGCCGAACGGTGCAGCATTTCCAGAGATTCTTCTTCCCGCTCGATGGCATACGCCATTGGAATCGGCTGTACGGACCGCGCGGGTTCCATCAGTATCAGTGCGTCATACCCGGGAGCGGCGCCAAGGAAGCGGTCCGAAGGCTGCTCGGCGCAACCGCGGCCGCCGGTGAGGGGTCGTTTCTCGCGGTCCTCAAGTGTTTCGGCGATCGAGCCTCACCTGGGCTGCTGTCCTTCCCCGAGCCCGGCATCACCCTCGCCCTGGATTTCCCGAACCGGGGCGCGCCGCTCGCGCGGCTTCTCGAGCGTCTGGATGCGATCGTCGCGGATTCGGGCGGGCGTCTTTATCCGGCGAAGGACGCGAGGATGCCCGCAGAGCTGTTCCGCGCCGGATATCCTCGGCACCGGGAATTCCTGCGCTTTACCCACCCCCGGTGCTCATCGAGCTTCTGGCGCCGGGTCATGGCGGATGCATGAAAAGGGCGCTCATCATCGGCGCGACCTCGGCGATAGCCGAGGCAACCGCCCGCGGCCTCGCCCAAAGGGGGGCGGCGCTTTATCTCGTCGGCCGCAACGCGCAGCGCGTGGCGGCGATCGCCTCCGACCTGAAGACCCGCGGCGCCTCTGCAGTCGGGTATGAAGCACTGGACGTGAATGACTTCGCGGCTCACGAGGCCATGCTGGATCGCGCCACGCGGGCCGCCGGCGGTCTCGACATCGTGCTCATTGCCCACGGCACGTTGAGTGATCAGCATGCGTGCGAGGGGTCGGTGGAGCTGACGATGCAGGAATTGTCCACCAACGCGCTGTCGGTCGTCGCGTTGTGTACGAGGATCGCGCCCCGTCTCTCGATGCAGAGCCGCGGGACGTTGGCCGTCATTTCTTCCGTCGCGGGAGACCGCGGCAGGCGCAGCAACTATGTCTACGGAAGCGCCAAGGCGTTGGTGAGCGCGTATTTGTCAGGGCTGAGACAACAGCTGAGCCCGGCGGGCGTACAGGTGCTCACGATCAAGCCGGGATTCGTCGATACTCCCATGACGGCCGCCTTCGCCAAGGGACCTCTGTGGGCGAGCCCGCAGCGGGTCGCCGCGGGCATTCTGAGCGCCATCGAGAACAGGCGCGATGTGGTATATTTGCCGGGCTTCTGGCGCCCTGTCATGTGGGTGATACGAATGATTCCCGAGAGAATCTTCAAGCGGATCGCTCTCTAGTCGGCGAAACGACACATGACGCTCGCAGCGGCGGTCAGGAAACGGGGACTCATGGGCAAGCGGCTCGCACGGCTGCTGCGATTCTGCGCCGTCGGCCTGACCTGCCTCGGCCTGAGCCTCGCGGTGCTGAGCGGACTGCACGGGCTCGCGGGCCTGAACTATCTGCTCGCCTACGTCGCGTCGTTCATCGCCGGCAACATCGCCGGCTACCTGCTGAATGCGCGCTTCACCTTCTGCGTCGGGTCCGTAAGCCACGCAGGCGCCGCGCGCTACATGCTCGTCAACGCAACGCTCCTTTGCGTGAACACGGCCGCCTTGAAAGTCCTCGTGGACGGAATGCACATCTGGTACATCGCGGCGGCGATCCTCCTGGCGGCGATCAATGCGCCGGTCAGCTTCCTCGCGCAGCGGCTCGTGACGTACCGCCCGGGCGCTGGCAACCGGCTGCAGAGCCTCTGAGCCGCGTTGTGCCCGAGCCGCGCCGTTGCGCCGCGACGCCCGACAGCCGGGTCGGCCGCAGAGTCTTCATGGAGTCTGCATGTTTGTTCCGCCGCAACGGGTCTGCCGCGCGGGAGCGGGGCCGAGGCGGCCCTGATGCCAAGGCAGCCATTGCGCCAGGCTCATGACCGACCACGAGGAGTACTTCGAGCAGCTCAAGCGGCGCAAGCTCGCCGGCCTCTGGTATCGTGACCTGTGGCTGTACCCGAGGATCCGCAGGCATCTGACCGGCTCGGTGCTCGACATCGGTTGCGGCATCGGCGACTTTGTGCGACATCGCCCGCACACGATCGGGGTGGACGTGAATCCGAAGGCCGTGGCGTTCTGCCAAAGCCGGGGACTGCCGGTGCGGCTCATGCAGCCGGACCGGCTGCCGTTCGCCGACGGCGAATTCGACGGCACGGTCCTCGACAATGTGCTCGAGCATCTGGAGCATCCCGAGCCGCTGCTCGCGGAGATCCGTCGAGTGCTCACGGTCCGGGGCGGCCTGGTCGTGGGGGTTCCCGGGGAACGCGGTTTCGACAGCGACGCGGATCACAAGCGCCACTATCCGGAGGATGCGTTGATCGACACGATCCGCAGTGCCGGATTTCAGCCGGCGAGGATATTCCATCAGCCGCTTCGCTCCCGGCTGCTCGACCGTCATTTCCGCTATTACGCGATTTACGGCGTATTCCGTCGGATCTGAGCGCTGTCGCTCTTCGATTTCGGCCCGTCCCAGAAGACCTTGGTCATGCTCAACCGCCGGCACAGGCCGTTCGGCAGCCGCCTGTATTCCCGCCCCAGCCGGTAGCCCGCATATTTGACGGCGTTGCGCACGGGGACGAGGGGAAGCAACAGCGGCGCGTTCCCAGCGACATAGCGCAGCTCCGAGGCGACAAATCTCGCCCCCTCGCCTTCTGCGCCGCCGAAAATGCGCACCAGCTCCGGTAGCTGCGCATGCAGCACGCCGAAATCGAAATACCGCTGTGTCTCCTGCACCAGGGTGTACGCGTGCGAGTGGCGAACACGCGCTTCCGCGCAATATCTGATTCTCCATCCCGTCAGGAGCATGCGGATCGCCGCGCCCGTATCCTCGCCGAGGATGAGATGGCTCGGAAAGCCGCCGCACGCCCGCAGAGCGGAGAGCCGGTAGGCCGCAAACGAGTTGGAAATATACGCCGCCTTGATCCCCAGCCGGGACGCATCCGCAAGCGAGCGAGTCTCGCTCATGGTCCCGTAGTTGAACAGGATCATGTGAGCCTCGAAGGGCCCGGCGCCGAGGTGAGGGAGCTGGCGCCCGTAGGCGGCGCCCACTTGCGGATCCGAAAAGGCGGTAAGGAGCGCAGGAAGCGACTCCCGTCCCTCGAGTACCGCGTCGTGGGTCAAGAAGACCGCGAACTCCCTGCCCGCACACAATCGCTCGACCGCCCATTGGCGGGTCCTGCCATGATTGAACGTCCCGGGGTCGATCCGCACGAGCTCGAACCCGCTGTCCGACGCCGTGCGATCGCTGCCATCCGTCGACCGGGAGTCGACGACCGCCACCAGGGAAGGATCCGGTAGCGCCGCGCAGAGGGCCTGCGCCGCCGCACGCCACCGGGCTCCGCCGTTGCGCACGGGCACGATGATCCGGACACGGCTGAAGGCGTACTCCTCAACCGCCTCGGGCACGGCGGTCACGGCGGCAACCGCCTGAGGAACCCCGGTCCCTGCAGCCCGCAGGCCACCTTGGGCGGCGAGCTCTCCCACAGCCTCACCGGTCCGGCATCCTCCTCCCTTCCGCCGATCAATTTCTGGAACCAGAGCGAGCCACGGCCGGTCCACGCCTGGATGCCGGTTCCCGGGTAGTAGCGCACGAAGACATAACCCCGGCTCGCATCGCCCAAAACCATGTCGTTCGGACGCGCAGGCTGAAACAGCGCCGGGCACGCATTTTCCAGGTGATCGAATGCGCGGTCGGCGGCACGCTGCCCCGGCAGCGGTGCGGCGCGAAGCGGCCCTTCCCGGCTCGCCTGGCAGGTCGCAAGATAGCCGGTATCCGCAGACTGGGGCGCGGACCGGGGCCGCCCGAGAGCAGTGATCGCAAAGGTGAACTTGCTGTCGATCCCATGCGTGATGATCGTCGAGCAGCGGCCGGCATCCGCCTTCAGCCCGAAGGGCCTGAGCGCGTCGTCAACTCTCTCGAGATCCCACGGAGCAGCCTCCCGGCCGCCGTGGATCAACTGACCGGCCCACAGGACCCGCAGATCCGGCGCGTACCGGCGAATCAGCGATTCGATGCGGCGGCCGTTCGGCCCATGAGGCCCGAGCACGTACGCGCCGTCCAGGTTGACGAAGCCGGATTGCGCGGGCAGGTCCGGAATGATGTAGGAGTTGGTTTGCGTACCGACCATGAAGTAAAGGTCCGCCCGGGAAGCGAGACGGGCCGGCACCGAGACACTGTACCAGGGTCCCTTCACCCAGGGGAGATGGCTGCGAAAATCGGTTCCCGCGTACAGCTGGAAGAACTGCGCGAGGAAAATCGCACCGAGCACGTAATTGCGCACCGCAGGGCGGCCGGCAAACAGCCGAAAGATGAGCGCGATGTCCAGGACCGCGGCGACGCATGCGGCGGGAATGAAGTAGCGGCCGTTGCCCGAAGCGGTCAGCCAGAGCACCCAGTCCACGAGAAATGCGCACCCGAGCGCAGCCAGCGCGCGGGTCGCGAGACGATGCGGCTCTGACGGCACGGGATTCGCGCCCTTGCGCATCCGCTGCCAGACGATCCGCAGCGATAGAAACAGCGCCAACACCAGCAAAACGGCATAGCGCAGATCCGGCGCCGCGAGCTCGAAATCCACCATGGAAACCGGCGCGATCATCGCAAACGGGCGCAGCAGCGCGGCGCCAAGCGATGCGGGAATGAAGCGACGGTCCAGCATCGACGCTCTCGAGTACTCGGGCGAGCAGAACAGACCATTCAGCAGAGGGAACACCGGGTTGCCGAAGTGTCGCTCGAGGTGGATCGACCAGGGCGCGTTGATGAGCACGAAACCCACAGCAAGAGCGACGGCGAACAGCGCGGCGGAGCGAAATTTGCTTCCCCACGTCCCCGGGATGAACAGCAGCATGATCGCCGCCGATACCGCGTGCACGGCATTGGTCGGCTTGAGGGCGCTGGCGGCCCCGAGCAGCAGCGCGGCCCCCGCGACCCGCGTGGCCCCGGGCGTGCACACGGCGCCGAGCAGGACCAGCCAGCCGGCGAGCGCGATTTCGCCCGTCGTGACATCCGAGAGGCTCGAGCCGAATTGATTGATGAGCACGGGGTTGGCGAACGCGAATACGGTTGCCAGAGCCCCGACCGCCACGCGGATCTTCGGCGTGTCCGGCGGCACGACGCGGATCGCGAGCTCGTAGGTCAGCCACAGGATCCCGCCCTGCAGCACCGCAAGAATCGATGCATCCTCGAGCGCAGTGAGCGGCGAGCGCAGCAGCAGATAGAACGGCACGTAGGCGTAGGGATTGAAGTATCCCTGCGGTCCTGCCGCGAAGTAGTCCCGGCCGAAGCGGTCATGCAGCGCACTGAATCCTGCGTAGACATGGTAATCCATGGCGTCCCACCCCATGGCCTTGCCGAGCCAATAGCTCGTGAGCACGACAAGAAAGGTGCAGGACACATAGACGAGGAATCGCGGCGATGCCGCCAACCGCTTCAGCACATCGAGAAAAGAGGGCCGCGTCCGCGGCAGCGCGAGCGGTCCGTCGGCAGCGGTCACATCCCGATTCCTTCACCCGGGCGCACATCGATCAGGCCGAGGAGGAAGGACGCGAACAGGATCTCACCGCCGGCGAGCATCATCGTGACAGAGCCGATCACCACTCGCATCGCGGTCACCGGATCCATCACGCCCAACCGGGCGCGCACCCATGCATCGACGGAATACGCGGCCAGGCATAGGCCCGCGAGGCCGAGCGACACCCCAAGGAGGACCCCGCGCTCGACCGTGAATGCTCGCAGGAACGCCCTCAGCCTGGGGGTCACCGGCAGCAGACCCTTCAACACCCCGACCGTGCGCCCGATCAACGAGAACAGGACGAGCTGCAGGCCGAGGATCGTCGCACCGGCTGCGTACAGCATCGTCTGGATGTCGAATCCAACGCCGTGAATGACAACGGGTCCCCGCAGGATCGCCAGCTCCACCGCGAGACCGGCGGTGATCAGCACCATCCCCGGGTACAGCAGGAGCCAGCGCGGACTCATGATGAGCAGAAAGCGCAGGTGCCGCCATCCGTCACGCCAGCTTCTGAGATGGGGCGGCCGCGACCGGCCGGCCGGAGAAAGGGTCGTGGGTACCTCCGCGATCCTCCAGCGGGCGAGCGCGGCCTTGACGATCATCTCGCTGGCGAATTCCATGCCCGGAGCGCTCAGGCCCAGCCGCAGCGCCGCGGCACGCTCGATCCCGCGCAGGCCGCAATGAAAGTCGCCGATCCGGCAGGAGAAGAACAGCCGCCCAAGGAAGCTCAGAATCGGATTGCCGAGATAGCGGTGCAGCCACGGCATGGCGCCGGGGCGGATTCCACCCCGAAACCGGTGGCCGATCACCAGCGTGTTGCCGGTGCGCAGCGACTCGAGGAAGCCGTCCAGCTGCGAGAAATCATAGCTGTCATCGGCATCCGCCATGATCACGAACCGCCCGTGGGCCGCCGCGATCCCGCCCATCAGCGCGTTGCCGTATCCTTTGGCAGCGATGCGCACCACTCGCGCGCCGGCGTTGCGCGCGAGCTCGCGCGAGCCGTCGGTGGACCCATTATCGGCAACCAGCACCTCCCCCACGACGCCCGTGCGATCGAGAAAGGCCCGCGCCTTCCTCACGCACGCTGAGACGGTCTCGGCCTCATTGAGGCACGGCATCAGAATCGTCAGCTCGAGCTGAGGCATTGGGAGAGCCTCGGCATCCACTCCCGCAGCAGTGACAACCGCAACCATCGGCCCTCCAAGCGCGGTATCGCACGCGAAGCCAAGGACCCGGTCCCTCGGCGCGCACCGTAATGTGTTCCCGAAGACTGGACCAAGATAGATTAATTCTGTCCGAGCGGCAGAGCACCCGGGCGTGACTGGCTCGGCAGTTTCTCGCGCGGCCGCGCTGCCTCGAGTTCAACGGGCGACTCTGGAATTGCGGTTCTTTTTATATACCGAGAGGCTCGCTCAGTCATCCTCGGGCGGCGTCATTCTCGCGTGACGGCCGAAAGGGACCGCTGCAGGACCTCCTGTACACGATCGGGATCGGCGGCCGCGCAGCCAAGTCCCGAAAACCGGCAAGGGCGCTGCGGATCAGGGCGAGAGGTCACGCAACTTCAGCAGCGGGCCGATGAATTTCTCGTAGTGTCTCCAGCGCCCGACCGAGCTCCCGTAGACTTTCTGGCGCACCTGCCAGGCGCTCGCCGTCAGCACGGGCCGCCGGGTGTTTTGGAATTCCAGAACCTTCGGATCCCAGGGCAGGCCGAGGAATTCGATGATCCGGCGGGTCCAGCCCTCCTGGTCAGCCACCAGCTCCGCGTAGGGCACTTCCAGGAAGATGTCCCGGGGCAGCACCGAGCGCCAGTGCTCGACCAGGCGGTGGTGCTCGCGGTAGTAGTGTGCCAAGTCCGACAGATCCAGGGTGAAGCTCGCCATGTTGGCGAAATCCTGGAAGTAGCAGGAGAGACAGGTGTCGAGCGGGTCGCGCCGCAGGTAAAGAATGCGCGCCTTCGGAAACACGCGGTGTATGAGGCCCAGGAAATCGCAATTGAAGGTGGCCTTGTCGACCACGCGCAGCGCCTCGGAGGAATGCCGGCCCAGGACCTTGAGATAGGAATCGGCGAGCCTGCGGGCCAACACCGCATCCGGCGGCGCACGCCGGAGCGTCTCGCCGTGCTTGTCCGTCGCGTCCGTCCAGAACTCCAGCTCACCCGCGCCGATCGCGCTCGGATGACTGGCGATGATCTGCTCCACCAGGGAGGTCCCCGAGCGCATCATGCCGACGACGAAGACCGGCTTTTCCGAGTCGCTTGCGCCCTCGGCAACCTGGACGAGGCGCTCCTGCGAGTAGACGCGGACGATATCGTCGATCAGCTGCGTGCGCGCCTGCCGGTCGTATTTCGCCGCCAGCCCTTTGTGCAGCTCGTTGCCACGCTTGTACTGCTCGAATGCACGGGAATACTTGCCGAGATCATCGAAGTACTTGCCCAGGGCGAAGCGCAGCCTCGCCTCTTCCACCGCAGGCACACCGCCCTTCAGAGTCTGCTCGGTCCTGTCGAGCCAGTCCTGGTCCGCCGCCGTCATCCGGCGCAGCGACGCGAGCGAGGCCAGGGCCATCGTCCGCCCGGGATCGACTTCGAGCGCGGCTCGAAAATGTCGTTCGGCTTCCTCGAAGCGGCCCTCCAGCATTTCCAGCCAGCCGAGCACGCCGAGCGCACCCGCTTCGCGCGGCTTCAGGCGCAACGCCTTCTCGATACAGTCCCGGGCATTCTCCAGCTGCCCCAGCATGCCGAGTGTGAGGCCGAGCTCGACCAGTGCTCGAGGATCCCGCGGGTCCTCCTTGACCGCCCGGCGCAGCGCGGTCTCGGCCGCCCGGACCTGTCCCTTGGCGCGCAGCAAAGAGCCCAGAGTGAAATGCGCCCCGGGGCAGGAGGCCTTGAGCTCGATGGCGCGGCGCAACGCCTGCTCTGCTTCGCGATAGCGGCTCAGATGGCAGAGCGTCGCGCCGAGGTTGGCATGCGCAAGAGCATGACGGGGGTCGAGGACGGTCACCTCCCGCAGCCGTTCGGCGGCCTCGGCGTACCGGCCCTCCTCGTACCGAGCATCGGCTTCAGCCAGCAAGGCGACCACGCGCTTCGAGGACCCCGCCGGGGCGGGAGCCAGGGAAGGCGCAGCCAGGCCCTTGCCGCCGCCGGACAGCTGCAGCAACAACAGATGCGTGAGCTCGCCGGCGGTCCCTTCGGCGACCCCACGCGCCAGCAGCTTCGACTTGAAGGACTCGAGGAGCTTCGCCCGCTTGAACAAGTTGAGCTTGAGCGGCCCGGCCTCGCGGGCGGCCCGCTGCAGGAGCGTTTCCACATCAGGCCGCGCCTTAGCGGATCCGGCGCGACGTGAGGCGGCGGCTGACCCGTCCGGTGTGAAAGAATCGGCCAGTGACGTGCCGAGCGCGACGGCCTCACGGGCATTGAACCAGTCGAGAATCATGGTGATGGCGCGGTGGTTTGGGTCACCTGAACATAACGCATCATTGCGACGGCGTCAGGCATGGGGTGAACAACTTGAGAACGGCGTCTTGCGCCGTCCATCGAGCTGCGAGGCCGCGCCGACTGCCCGGCCTTGAGAGACCGGCCGAGACTATGGCTTGGCTGTGATCCTGGTCGCTGGAGAGTGGACAGTCGGTCTGGCCAAAGTCAGGCGGGTGACAATTTCTGTCATTTTGAGACCCATGAGAAGACCATTGCGAGTCAATCGGCCTCGCATTTAGTAAAATCCCTGTCTGCGACTATGGAAACATCTAATATTAAATCAATGGGTTAGCACGTAGGCAAGACGCTGGCACGGCTCTTGCTCCGTAAGAGTCAGCAGGCGCCCTTTGCGCCTCTTGGCAATCTCCACATTTCCTCGAGGAGTTCGACATGAAATCGGTGCAAAAGGGTTTTACCCTGATCGAGTTGATGATCGTCATCGCGATCATCGGCATCCTGGCGGCAATCGCCATCCCGGCCTACCAGAACTACACCATCCGCGCGCAGGTGACCGAGGGGCTCTCGCTCGCGAGCGGCCTGAAGACCGATATCGAGCAGTATTATTCCGATTCGGGAAATTGGCCCACCAGTCTCAAGAGCATGTCGTCCCAGGGCGTCAGCGCCGTGACCGGAAAATACGTCAGCAGCGTAACGGTCAGCAATGGCACCATCGAAGTCCATTACGGCCCCAACGCCAGCAGTTACATTAACAAATCGGGCGCTAACGTACTGGCGATCGAGCCGGTCCTGGACCAGAACCACGACATCATCTGGGTGTGCGGCAACGCGACGGTTCCCGCCAGCACCGTGACTACCGACGGGTCGGATACGGCTTCCACCCCTGCGACGGGCACGACCACGGTCAGCAATACCTACCTGCCTGCGAGCTGCAGGCCGTAAGGAATGATGCCCATCGAGCATTCAGCCAGAAGCCCCTCTCCGGAGGGGCTTCTTTTAAGGGCTCGGGCACGGTGACCTTACTTGCACTTCCGTCTCCAATCTGCGACATTGCCTTTGCCGGAGTAACTGAAGCTTAAGAACATCACTCCGGCCAATACCCGGCCGCGCCCCAAGCACTGGGCGCACCCGGAAGAGGACCGGAGATGCGCTCCACAGAAGCGGGCTTTACGCTGATCGAGCTGATGATCGTGATCGCGATCGTCGGCATCCTGGCGATGATCGCGGTCCCCATGTACGAGGACTATTCGATCCAGGCGCAGGTCACGGAGGGCACCTCGCTCGCCACCGGGGTCGAGACCGCGTTCACCGAGAGGTACGACGTATCCGGCATTGCGGCCGGATCGAACTCGGCCGCAGGCATTACCGGTGCAATCTCCGGAAGATACGTCCAATCCGTCGCACTGACCGCCCCGGGGCAGATCACCGTGATCTACGGCAACGATGCCAATTCCAACGTCGACAATGACAGCGTCATTTGGACGGCCTACGAGTCTCCCGGTGGCGACATCGTCTGGGTGTGTAACGACGGCGCATCGACCACCGGCGCGATCAAAGGCCCTCCGGCGCTCAAGCCCGTGAGTGCCACGGCCATCAATGGTACGCTGTCGGCGAGCAGCGGCGACGGAGGATATCTCCCGCCCATCTGCCGGTAGGCTTCCGCTTCGGCGCCTGCGACTTCCTCGCATCGCTGCCGATGACCGGTCGGGCAGGCCGTCCTGTTCTGGGAGCGGGGTCACGGTGCCTGCGCGCCGCGTGTGCCAGCATCACGCGAGATTTTGAATTGCCGCCCGAGCCGGCTTGGGTACACTTGAGCTCTTGGGGGACGGGCCTCGCTCACTTAAGTCCATGAACGAAACGGTTTCTGTCGCGGT
>JAJZLX010000569.1 GCA_021850555.1 Pseudomonadota bacterium
ACGACGTGCCGCGCACCCGCGCGCACCTGTACGTGCCCTGAGCGTCCCGTGCGCAACTGCGAGGTGCTCATCGTCGGCGGGGGACCGGCCGGATCGAGCGCCGCCTGGCGCCTCGCGCGCGCGGGCTGCGACGTCGTTGTGCTCGATCAGGCGCGCTTCCCGCGCCTGAAGCTGTGCGCCGGGTGGATCACCCCGGAGGTCGTGCGCGACCTCGAGATCGACATCCGCGCCTATCCGCACCGCTTCCTGACCTTCCAGCGCATGCACCTGCACGTGAAGGGCCTGCACCTGCCGGTGCCGTGCGTGCAGCACTCGATTCGGCGCGTCGAGTTCGACGCCTGGCTGCTCGAGCGCAGTGCGGCGCCCGTGATCGAGCACACGGTGCGGCAGATCCGCCAGGAGGGCGAGGCTTTCGTGATCGACGACGCGTTCCGCGCCCGCTATCTGATCGGCGCCGGCGGCACGCGCTGTCCGGTCTATCGGACCCTGTTCCGGGCGGTCAATCCCCGCGCGGTCGAGCTGCAGACCGTGACGCTCGAGCACGAGATCGAATACGACTGGCGTGATCCGGACTGTCATCTGTGGTTCTTCGAGCACGGCCTGCCGGGCTACGCCTGGTACGTGCCGAAGCAGAACGGCTGGCTGAACATCGGGGTCGGCGGCATGGCCGAGCGCATCAAGCGCAGTCGCCGCTCGATCCACGATCACTGGGCCCTGCTCACCCGCAAGCTCGGGCGCGATCTGGCGCGTGGAGCCCATTACGCGCCGGCCGGCTACAGCTATTACCTGCGCGGGCGCGTGGATGTGGTCCGCCGGGGCAATGCGTTCATTGCCGGCGATGCCGCCGGCCTGGCCACGCGCGACATGGCCGAGGGTATCGGACCGGCCGTGCGCAGCGGCCTGGCGGCCGCCGACTCGATCTTGACCGGAGCGGCGTATCGCCTGGAGGACATCACCGGGGCCAGTCTCGGCGGCGGCTGGGCGAGCCGCCTGTTCGACTGGGCCATGACGCGCGGAGCCGCGAGCGCGGCGGCGTGATTTTCCGCCCCAGCGGGGCTATCCTGAACGGGCTTGCGGTCCCGGGTGCCTGCGGGCACCCCGGGGGCGATGTGCGAGTGATCGCAACGAGCAAGGGGAACCGCTGTGTCTCTCGAGAGCTCCACCCGGGGCGCCCTGCGTGCCCTGCGCCCACGGCACTGGATCTGGGGGTTGGACCGCTGGCTGCGGCATCGGCTGGGCATCTACGAGTACAGCACCGTCCCGCGGTGTCTGCTGCGCGCCGAGCGCTGCTGGGCCGATGGACCGGCGGAGCTCGCCGACGGGGTGCGGGTGCGCGCCGGTGATCCGCTCCTGAGGCTGCACCTGTGGAATGAGCGCGTGCCGCCGATGGGTCCGCATGGACCCTCGATCGCTTGGGCGCGCCAGATCGAGCAGGATCTGGCGGTCTCGCTGCGCGAGCTGGCGCGCCATCTGGCCCCGGAGGCCGGCGGCGATCCGGTCGTGGCGGTGTGTGCGCAGGTGCATCTGGCCAGTGAGCACCAGCGGGTGCAGATGGCGCGCATCTTCGGGCGATTCGGCTTTCAGAGGATGCCGAGCGCGCGCACGCATCTGCTGCGCGATCTGGGCGAGAGCCTGCTCGTGGCGCTGCTGGTGTTTGCGACCAATCCGATTTCCCTGCGCAATGGCCTGCTGCGCCGCGGCTGCGAGCGGGTGATGATTTCGCGCGCGCAACTGTTGCGCCGCTACGGCACGCCCGCACGCAGGGTGAGCCGGCTGGTCGTGCACGAAGGGGCCAGGCTGCGCAAGGCGCGCCGCAGTCACGTTGCGGCCGCGGCTCGGCCCGCAGCCTCCGGTGGCCCGTGCCAAGCACACGCCGAGAAGGTTTCGGCGTCCCAGACGTTGTAAACCGGCAACGTTCCGGGCGCGCGCCGGCGACCGCTCGGTCTGCGCTCGCGTGGGGCAGCGCCGGCTCGTGATGCGCGGGAGTACACAACCCACATCGGACCCTGTATCCTCTGTGCCACGGAACTCGCAAACGAACGCTTGTTTAACTTTGTGGGCGGGTTCGGGGAGGGGGAATGTTCAAGAAGACCGGGCGGGTGTTCTGGGCTGTTTTCGCCGCCTGCGGGCTGGCCGGCTGCGGCCATGACAGCCAGACGGCACGCGTTTCCACCAGCACTCAGCGCGGTGCGCTCGCGGTCGATCCGCCGCTGCGGGTCGCCTCGCTCAGCGCCTCGGCCTTCGCCGGCCAGCTGAGCGCGAGCGCCACGGGCAAGGACCTACTGCAGCTGGCGGGCACCCCGGCCTGTGGCGTGGACTTCTATTACCTCAAATACTGGACGGTGGATCCGGCCGGCTCGCCGACCGAGGTGTCCGGGGCGCTGATGGTGCCGACCGGCAGCACCTCGCAATGCTCCGGGCCGCGCCCCATCGTGCTCTACGCGCACGGCACGGCCACCGCCTCGACGTACAACATCGCGGACATCAGCGACAGCGGCAATGCCGCCAACGCCGAGTCGGCGATGATCGCCGCGGTGTTCGCCGCCCAGGGCTACATCGTGGTGGCGCCGAACTATGAAGGCTACGATATCTCGAACCTCGGCTACCATCCCTATCTCGACGCGGCCGTGAATGCCGATGATATGGAGGATGCGCTCACGGCGGCGCGCACCGCGCTGCCGCATACCTTCACGCCGCAGACCACCGGTAACGGCAAGCTGTTCATCACCGGCTACTCCGAGGGCGGCTACGTGGCGATGGCCACCGTCAAGGCCATGCAGGCGGCCGGCGAGACGGTGACCGCCTCGGCACCGTCCTCGGGACCCTATGCGCTCGAGGCGCTCGGCGATCTGATCTTCTTCGGCCAGGTGGACATCGGCTCGACGGTGTTCGCGCCGCTGATCACGACCAGCTACCAGCACGC
>JAJZLX010000703.1 GCA_021850555.1 Pseudomonadota bacterium
CGCACGCTGCGGTCGGGATTGCGCGCATGCTGGACGAATTCGCGCGGGGCCGAGCGGCGAACGATCTCGCGCGCAAGTCCTGCCGGCACGTGCACCCGCCACTCGTCCGTGATGCTCGCCCCCGCCTGCCGCCACAGACCGATGGCCTCGGCGTCGCCGCGGATCTCGAGGCCGATCTCCTCCAGCAGCCGGTCGGCATGCCGTTCGACGGCCTCGAGCCCCTCGGGCGAGAGCAACTCGTATGGCGGTATGGCGCGGGTGATGTACGCCGGGCCCGCCGTGCGCAGGGCGCGCTGCGCCTTGCGTGCTTCCCGGGCGCTCGGCCGGGCTCTGCGCGGCACTGCCGCTTCGTCGGTCATGGGAGCGTTTCCCCTTGGGTCACATCTGCGGTGATTGCACGGGCATCTGCGACGATAGCGCTGCGCCGGGCGCCCGGGTCTTGGTTCCCGTGTACCATTGCTAGGAGTTCGGCCAGGATTGCGATCGAGGGGGAATTCGTTGCGGCGCGCTCGGGCGGAGAATCGTACATCGTGACCTCGGAAAGCCATAAGCCCGGTGAGGGACGCGACGGCTGGTGCGGCAACCAGGGGCTGTTCCGGGCGATACTGGCCGGGCCCGGCCACACTCTCGCCGATGCCTTCGCAAGCCTCGAGCGCGCCCCCCATGTCGAGCGGATCCTGCGCCACCCGACGCGGGAGGTGATCGGCGCGCGCGTGGCCGTCGCCCCGGAGGAGGGTGAGGGCTATTGGGAATTCACCCGCATCCGCGACGAGATCTACGTCGTGGTCGCCAACTTCGCCTACAAGGATCCGCGGGTCGAGCTGGTGCCCGGGGACGGGCTCGTGCAATTCGATTTCAAGATCTCGGGCGACCTCACCCTCGCGGTGAGCCGCACCGAGCCGGTGAGATGGAACCGTCCGTCGCTGCTGGTGTGGTCGCAGCCGAAGGGCGTGGACATCAGCGAGTGGACGGCGCCGCGCGCCCGCGAGCAGTTCATCATCGTCAGCATGCGGCCCGAGTTTCTTGCGCAGACCTTCCTGCCCTCGG
Organism: Pseudomonadota bacterium; assembly: GCA_021850555.1. The sequence continues at coordinate 1,048 of JAJZLX010000703.1, forward strand.
CGGTGGAGGTGCCCGAGCCGCTCAAGGCGTTCGCCTCGAGCTCCGGGGAGAGGATCAACTACTGCCAGCATCCGCTGTCCTCGCAGACGCTCGAGGTCGCCACGCGGCTCATCAACAATCAGCAGGTCGGTCCGCTGGCGCTCGTATACACCGAGGCGCTGGCACTCGAGCTGGTCTGTCATGCGGTGGCGAGCCTGTGCGCGCTCACCGGGGCGCCGGCGGAGCAGTACAGCGACCGCGAGCTCAAGTGTCTGCATTCGGCGCGTGCCATCCTGATGCGCCAGTTCGCCCCCGCCCCCACGATCGACAAGCTCGCCCGCTCGGTCGGCATGTCGAAGTCGATCCTCACCAAGGGCTTCAAGGCCGTCTTCGGTGAAACGATCTTCGATTTCAGCCTGCGCTGCCGGATGCGCCATGCGCTCACCCTGATCCGCGATCAGGGGGTCTCTGTCGAGCAGGCCGGCGAGGCGATCGGCTACGCCCATCCCACCTCCTTCACCACGGCCTTTCGCCGTCACTTCGGCATGCGCCCGATCGACGTGCGCCGCGGCAAATTGCGCTGATGCGGTCGAACTCCTAGCAAATCCCCTGCGTCAACGAAGGTGGCCCGAGTACGGCGCGCGTATCGTGCGGCCACGAGGCATGCGGTCGCATGGCGCCTGGTCGCGAACCGGGGCCCGCGGTCGCGCCCGTCGGTCAAGACAAGCAACTCTCGGGGGCGATCGCGATGAAATGCTCGAATTCAAGGCGCGGCGGCGCCGTGGCGGCAACTGCGGCGCGGGGACGAGCGCTCACCACGGTCGGTGCGGCCGTGTGTCTCGCTCTCTATGGCGCCGCTCATCTGCCGGCCGTGGCCCATGCCGCCGAGGCTCCCGATCAGGCCGGCCCGTCGAGCCCCTCGGCCGCCGCCGGCGGGCAGGCGCAGGTGCTTCGGGAGATCATCGTCACCGCGAGTCGCCGGCGCGAGACCATCCAGTCCGTTCCGTACAGCATCACCGTCGTCACTCCGCAGCAGCTCGCCAACGCCGGCGTCACCAACCTCTCCTCCCTCGCCAATTACGTGCCGGGGGTCAGCATGTTCGACTACGGCGCGCGCTTCGCGGGCGCCGTGCAGCCGACGATCCGCGGCATCAACGCCAACGGGGAGCCGAGGGGATTTCGCTCCTTCGAGCAGAGCCCGGTGGGCATCTATGTCAACAACTCCCCGCTCGAGGGCTACATCCAGCTCATCGACCTGAAACGCATCGAAGTGCTGCGCGGCCCGCAAGGCACGCTCTACGGCGCCGGGGCGCTCGCCGGCGCAATCCGGCTGATCCCGAACGAGCCGCGGCTCAACAGGGTGTCCGGCTGGGCGCAGGTGGGCGGGGACAGCATCGCGCACTCGAGCGGCAAGGGCTATACGCTCGCCGGAGTCGTCAACCTGCCGATCGGCCATCACTTGGCGTTCCGGGTGGCCGCCAAGTACGATGACCAGCCCGGCTGGATCAACGTCTACGGGCTGCTCAAGCGCACCAATCCGGGGGTGAGCGGCGTGCCGCTGCTCGCCAATCCGTCCGATCCCGTGGGCAGCTCCGGGATCTACGGCCATCGCACGGACTGGAATTACGAGAAGACCTTCACCGGGCGCGCCGCGCTGCTCTGGCAGCCGACCGAGAGCTTCAAGGCTCTGCTCGCGATCCTGCACAGCGGGCTGCGCGGTGACGGTGGACCGCAGGTGAATCCGAGCTTTCCGGGCGGGGTCTCCCCGCTCGATCCCAACGTCACGCTGCCGCCCGGCGGGCCCTATCAGGAGTTCTCCCAGGTCAACCAGCCCTACTCGCGCTACACGAATCTCACCAGCCTCGATATGAGCTACGATCTGGGATTCGCCA
>JAJZLX010000360.1 GCA_021850555.1 Pseudomonadota bacterium
GCTCTACGTCGGTGACGAGGGGTATCTCTCGGAATTACTGAAGTACTTCGATCGGGCGCTGATCCGCGCGGACATCGAGGCGCTTGCAGGGGCGATGCTGACCCTCAGGCGACGTTGAAGTTTTTATCCTCATCCATCCCCGGCTTCGGCCGGGGATTTTTTCTGGCTCAGCCGGCCGCCATCGCTTGAACGGCATCGGCGGCGCTCGGAGCGGGGGTGCTCGAGGAGAACAGGCTGTGCTCAGAGCGACCGGCGGCGCGAGTGCGGCGCGGGGCAGGGTATTTCGTCGTGAATCGCATCGCGAGCCGGTACTGGTATTTACGGATCACGGTATTGAGGGCGTCCTCGCCGAGCCCAAATAGCGTGGTTTCGCACGTCTCCGCGGGGGAGAACGGGATCCAGGGCGCGAGCCCACTGCAGACCTCGGCGAGGAGGCGCGCGTATGCGCTCGAGAGCGGCAGCGTCACGGGTTCTGGCGCAGAGAAACCCTCGCCAGAGAGTTCGAGCGCGAATTCCTTGCCCCGTACCACGGGTTTTATCTCGATGGACATTTGTGATGCAAGTCTCATGAGAGTCTCGGTCTGTACGAGGGTGAGCCTGTGCTCTGCTGTGGTCTGTTTTGCGCTCATGGGTCAATTTCCGTACTGATCGTCGGGAACCTCCGCTCGCTTGTGCCAGCGGAAAGTATAAAATAGAAAGTAGCTGGATCAGAGTTTTTATCCATTACCTACATACCATAGGGTATCTGCAGCGCCTGGGGCAAGAGGTCAGACATGCAAGAATCCGAAGAATTGTCGGAAATGTTCGCGAGGCTGCGCGCCCCGTTCGACGTTGAGCTCATCCGCTGGCGCGTAGGTTCGCGGATGAGATCTAACCGCAATCGGGGCCAGGCACTGCCTTACCTCACCGCGCGTCTGGTACAAGACCGCCTCGATGAGGTGATGGGGCCTGAGAACTGGCGCAATGAGTTCACTGCGGCGCCGGCGGGCGGCGGCGTGATGTGTATCCTCAGCCTGCGCGTAGGCGGAGAATGGATCAGCAAGGCCGATATCGCGCAGCAGGATGAAGTGAAGGACGATGCGCACGATCCGGATAAAGACCGTGAGATTGCGGTCAAGGGGGCGCCTAGCGATGCGCTCAAACGTGCCGCGGTACAGTGGGGAATCGGCCGGTATCTCTACTCGTTCGAGGCCCCGTGGGTAAACCTCGAGCAGGAGAAGTTCATCGCGCGCGACGAGTTGCCCAAGCTCCGCCAGCTCCTGCGCCATGCATTCGAGGGCGCCGATAGGACTCGAGCGCGGGGGCGGAGTGGAAAGGCGGAGCGGGGAGCTGAGGCCGCGAGCGCTCAAGCGAGCAAAGAGCGCGAGCCAGCACAGGAGCCCCAAGACACGCGCCATCCCGAGCCCGAGCACGGTGCACAGGCGCAGACCGCACACACGGCATCGGCAAAGGCGCGACCCTCCTTCGGCACCGATGAGCAATGGAAAAGCATCACGCCGCGCCAGAAGCTGATCGTGAAGTCGATTTCGGAGCGGGTGCGTCACAACGCGCCGCTCGGTGATATCGAGACGTTCCTCACCCACGGGGAGGGCAAGGATTATCCGGCGTGGCTGCGCGATGGACTACTCGCCGGGGTGCGTGCCAAGATCAAAGAGAGAGCCGAGCAACCAGCGCAGCACGCGGAGGTTGCGTGACCGCCTCGAAGGTCAGGGCCCTTGTCGCTCTGCTTGCGCTCAGCGTAGTAGGGTCGTGTGGGGTGGCGTCGGCCATGCCCACGCCGGTGGCGCTGCTGCCTGTTGTCGCCGCGGGTTACCATCTGGTACGGCACTTCCCGGCCGTATCCGGGCTCACCGGCTGGGTCGCACGCGCGCCGAACGGAGAGGACTCGGTGCTCTTTACGACACCGGACGGCAAGACGGTCATTGCCGGGATCCTATCGAACGAGAAGGGACAAAATCTCACGCGGCAATACGCGGGAATGTACCAACGCGCACCGAATCTCGACAAGCTGTGGCCTGCGCTGCAGGCCGCATCTGCGGTGACGGAAGGCCCGCGCACCGGCGATCCTCACCACCAGATATGGGTGGTGATGGACCCGAACTGCGCATACTGCCATCAACTGTGGCTCGATCTGCGGCCCTATGAGCGAGCCGGGCTCGATGTGCACTGGATCCCGGTGGGAATCCTATTCCATTCCTCTCCTGCACGCGCGGCGGCCGTGCTCGCGGGCGGCAGGAAGACGCTCTACGCAATGGAGAGTCGCTTCGATGTCGCGCGGGAGCGAGGCGGTGTGCCGGGGATCAAGCTCACGCCTGCATTGCGTCAGGACCTCGCGGTGAATTTATCCTTGGCGATGCAGGCCGGGATCCAAGGCACGCCCGGGATTTTTTATCTCGGGTCGGATGGAAAGCTGCACCTGCAGCAGGGGTTGCCGGCGCCTTCCCTGCTGCCGAAGATCACAGGCATTGCCCTTAAGCATTGAGATGTACCCGTGAAAACTCAACCGGCGTCATTTCCTGCCTCTCTGCCGAGCTCGGACATGCTATTGAATGACGAGGTGGTGTTCCGCCATCTGAGCACGGACGGCCAAGATGTCGAGGCGCGCGTACCGCTGGCTCTCGGTCTTTTATTGGCGGCCAATGCCCGGCGGGCCGGTGAATCCTTCGCGCTCGGGTATCCGGGCGATCCAGTAGGGGCCATCGCGCGTGTTGTCGGCGGGCGGCTCTTCGTGCACCGCGACGCCGCCGCGACGCTCACCGGCATGCAGGCATTTCTCGACCGGTACGCCGAAGCGCTTCTCGAGCAGGCCGCGCCGACGGCGCCTGGTGGCGAATCCGGCACGGCCGTCCCCCAGGTCGAAAATATTTCGCCCACGGCCGCATAGTTTTTTTTCCCGCCCGTTCGCTAGAGACA
>JAJZLX010000460.1 GCA_021850555.1 Pseudomonadota bacterium
AAGCCCGCGTCCATCACGACATTGTCGTGCGTGCGGAAATAGAGCAACACCGCCTTCTTCAGCCACTCGTTGACGACCCAGCGGCCGTCCTGCGGCTGCGCGACGCGCGCGCGGCCGCAGTCGAGCAGCTCGAGGCACTCCTCGAGGGCCGCCGCCAGGGCGGCCGGCACATCGCGCGGGTTGAGGTCGGCGCGGCGCTCGAAGGCGGCCTCGACGGTCTCCTTGAGAGTCTCGAGGCCGCTCATGCCGCGCGCTCCTCGATGAAACGGCGGATGCGCTGCGCGGCCTCAACGCACTCCTCCACGGCAGGCACCAGGGAGATGCGCACCCGGCCGGCGCCCGGGTTGCCGGTCGCGCCGGCCCGCGCCAGGTAGCTGCCCGGCAGGACGGTCACCGCCTGGGCCGCGAACAGGTCCCGCGTGAACCGCTCGTCGTCTTCGCGCACATCCGTCCACAGATAGAACGCCCCGTCCGGCTTCTCGACCGGCAGCACGGGCGAGAGGATCGGCAGCACGCGCTCGAATTTCTCCTGGTAGAGGCGGCGGTTGTGCGCGGCATGCGCATCGTCGCGCCACGCGGCGAGGCTCGCGAGCTGCGCCGGCACCGGCATGGCGCTGCCGTGATAGGTGCGGTAGAGCAGGAAGCGCGCAATGATCTGCGGATCGCCGCAGACGAACCCGGCGCGCAGCCCCGGCACGCTCGAGCGCTTCGAGAGGCTGTGAAAGACGATGCAGCGCTCGAAGCGCTCCCGGCCGCTCGATCGGCAGACCTCGAGCAGTCCCGGCGGGGGCGAGCGCTCATCGAGGTAGATCTCCGTGTAGCACTCGTCGGCGGCGATGATGAAGTCGTGCCGCTCGGCGAGCTCGAGGGCGCGCAGCAGCAGCTGCCTCGGCAGCACCTTGCCGGTGGGGTTGCCCGGGCTGCACAGAAACAGCACCTGACAGTGCCGCCAGAGCTGCTCGGGCACGGCATCGAGATCGGGCAGGTAATGTCCGGCGGCGGTCGTGTCCAGGAGGAACGGCCGCGCGCCCGCAAGCAGCGCCGCTCCCTCGTAGATCTGATAGAACGGATTCGGCATCGCCACCACGGGCTCGTGCCGGTCATCGACGGCCGCCTGCACGAAGGCGAACAGCGCCTCCCTCGTGCCGTTCACCGGCAGCACCTGCGTGGCCGGATCGATGCTGCCGGCCGCAAGGCGGTAGCGTCTTTGCAGCCATTCGGCGCAGGCGCTGCGCAGCTCGGGCAGCCCGATCGTGGTGGGATAGGTGTCGAGGCGGTGCAGGCTCTCGCGCAGCGCGCTCAGGACCACCTCCGGGGGCGCGTGGCGAGGCTCGCCGATCGACATGCCGATGGGGGTGAGGCCCGCCGGGGGACTGAGGCCGGCGGTCAGGCGCGCGAGGCGCTCGAAGGGATATTGATGCAGCCGCTCCAGACGCGGATTCATTAAAGAAGCCTCCGATGATCTGCGGTGTGCCATTACGCGGCGGCGCGCTGCTCGAGCGCCTTGCCCAGATTCTCTCGCAGCCGCTCGGCTGCCGCATCGGTGAGGGGCCGGCCTTCGAAGTCGGTGATGTAGAACACATCCTCGGCCCGCTCCCCGACGGTCATGATCCGGGCCGCCTGCAGCGCAATGCGCTCGGCGGTCAGCACCTTGCCCACATCGCACAGCAGGCCCGGACGGTCGCCCGCGGTGAGCTCGAGCACCGATCGGCCGTTGCGCTCATCGACGCTGAGCACGATCTGAGTCGGCGTGCGGAACATGCGCACCTGCCGGGGCGCGCGCCGGTGCACGGCCACGGAGGCCTCCGGCCGGCCCATCGAGCGCCACAGGGCCTGCTCGATTTCCGACAGCCGGTCGCTGTCGGAGATGGGGGCGCCATCATCTTCCAGCACGTGGTACAGATCCAGGCTGAATCCGTCACCCGTGGGGGTGATGCGCGCATCGACCACATCGAGGCCGAGCTGATCGAGCACCGCCGTGGTGCGCGCGAAGCCATGATGTCGGGTCCGCGTGTAAATGAGCACTGCCGTGGTGCCGCGTACGCTGCGCGAATCGAGCGCCACCAACGGCTCGTCGCTCGAGGGATCGCGCTCGGCGAGCAGCCGCGAATGCCAGGCGAGCTCCTCCGGGGAGTGCTGCAGAAAGTAGGCGGCCGAGAAGCGCGCCCAGTGCCGCTCGATGTCGGCCGTGGGAATGCCACGCTCGGCGATCAGCTTCCTCGCAGCCGACTGCGTCTCCTGCACCAGCTGCTCCTCATCGATGGGCGACTCGAGCCCGCGGCGCAGCGCCCGGCGAACGCGCTGGTAGAAATCCTGGAACAGCGAGGACTTCCAGGAGTTCCACAGCTTGGGGTTGGTTGCGCGCACGTCGGCGCAGGTGAGCACGTAGAGATAATCGAGGTGCGCCTCGTCGCTCACCGCCCGGGCAAAGGTGTTGATGACCTCCGGGTCGCTGATGTCCTGCTTCTGCGCCGTGAGCGAGAAGGTGAGGTGATTGCGAACGAGCCAGGCGACCATGCGCGCGTCATACGGGGAGAGGCCCTGCTCGAGGCAGAACGCCTCGGCGTCGACCGCGCCGAGCTCGGAATGATCGCCGCCGCGACCTTTGGCGATATCGTGAAAGAGCGCCGCGAGATAGGCGACTTCGGGCCGCGGCAGCTGTTGCATGATGCGCGAGGCCTGGGGCAGCTCGCTGTCGTAGCGGGGGATGGCGAAGCGCCTCAAGTTGCTCACCACGAACAGGGTGTGCGCGTCCACCGTATAGGCGTGGAACAGGTCGTACTGCATGCGCCCGACGATGCGCCCGAAGGCGGGAATGTAGCGACCGAGCACCCCGTAGGTGTTCATCCTGCGCAGCTCGTGGGTCACTCCCACGGTCGAGCGTACGATCTCGAGAAAGAGCCGATGGTG
>JAJZLX010000419.1 GCA_021850555.1 Pseudomonadota bacterium
CGAGGTAGTAGCGCACGTCAAACTTCATGCGGCTGTCCTCGAAGGCCTCGAAGCCGCACTCGTACGGGGAAAGCTTCTCGCTATCCTTCGGGTTGCGCGAGAAGAACCGCCCGATGACGGACCCGAGCGTGAGCATCACGAGCGCGATTGCCGTCGCGATGGCGAGGAAAATGAGAATCGGCAGGTAATTGGTCAACATGCTTTCATCCGGCACGCAAAACCACGGCGAAGCCGGATGCCGATCCTTGGCTCGGCCCCGGCCCAAAGTCGCGCATTGTATCAGCGCTCGAAGACGTTGTGGTGCCGACGGTCGGATTCGAACCGACACGCCTCGCGGCGCTAGCCCCTCAAGCTAGTGTGTCTACCAATTCCACCACGTCGGCAACGTCACCATCTTACCCGAGCACGCCCCGCCGTCACTTCGGCGGCACGTGGGCGGAACCTGCCGGCTTGCCCGCCGGCGCCTGCGGCGCGCCCGCCGCCGCCGGCGCCTTCGCGCCGGCAGCCGGAGTCTCGGCCGCCAGATTGAGAATTGTCTTGTGCTGCACGTGCGTGCGCGTGCTCAGGTAGGTGAGCGCGGCGCTGTTGAGCATGAAAATGACAGCGAAGACCGCCGTGGTGCGCGAGAGCGCGGTGGTAGCGCCCCGGGCTCCGAACACCGTGCCGGAAGCGCCCGAGCCGAAGCCCGCCCCGGCATCGGCGCCCTGGCCGTGCTGCAGCAGTACGAGGGCGACGATGCACACCCCGGCAATGATCTGAATGACTAGCAATACAGCGTGCAACATGATTGATCACCGCGCCCCGGCAGCGGCCAGGATCGCCAGAAATTCCTCCGCTTTGAGCGAGGCGCCGCCGATGAGCCCGCCATCGACATCTGGCTGCTCGAACAGCTCCGCGGCATTGCCCGCCTTGAGGCTGCCGCCATACAGAATGCGAGCCGCCTGCGCGATTTTAGCATCCCGGGCCGCGATGCGCTCACGGATGAATGCGTGCACCTGCTGCGCCTGCTCCGGCGTGGCGCTGTGCCCCGTGCCGATGGCCCACACCGGCTCATAGGCGATCACGCCCGATTCCAACGCGCCCACTCCGCACAGCGAAAGCACCGCATCGAGCTGCCGCGCCACCACCTCTTCGGTGCGCCCCGCCTCGCGGTCGGAGAGCTGCTCGCCGACGCACAAAATGGGCGCCAAAGACTTGGCCTGGGCCGCCGCGAACTTGCGAGCCACGAGCTGGTCGCTCTCGTGATAGACCCAGCGCCGCTCCGAATGCCCGACGATCACATGCTCACAGCCGACATCCTTGAGCATCGCGGCGGAAACCTCACCCGTGAATGCGCCCTGCGCCTCGGCGCATACGTCTTGCGCACCAAGGCCGATCGGCGTGTCCCGCAGCAGCCGTCCAACCTCCTGCAGGTACACGAAGGGCGGACACACCAGGCATTCCGCGGCGGACTGATCGGGATACCGGGAGAGCAGCTCTTCGATGAGACGCGCGTTCTCGGCGCGCGTCCCGTGCATCTTCCAGTTTCCGGCAACGATGGGGCGGCGCATGACCCGACCTGGGGAGCCTCCAATTGACCCGCGTACTCGCGAGGGGGGCGCGATCATAGCGGCGCGCCCCCCACAGTGCAACGCGCGATGCTCCCCAGGGGGCTAAATGGCCGTGCGTACCGCCTCGGCAAGCTCCGCGGCGGCGGCACTGGTCGCGCTCTCGTCCCGCCCCTCGACCATGACGCGGATCACCGGCTCGGTGCCGGAGGGGCGCAGGACCACCCTGCCCTGAGCGCCCAGCCGCTGCTCGATGCGCCGCACGGCGCTCTGGACGGCCGGCACGCTCGCCGGATCAAACCGCTCGGCGACCTTCACATTGAGAAGCACCTGCGGAAATTTCCGCATCGGAGCGGCCAGCTCCGCCAGCGAGCGGCCGCTCTGGCGCATGACGGCGAGCACCTGCAGAGCGCTCACCAGCCCATCCCCGGTGGTGGTCTTGTCCAGGCAGAGGATGTGACCGGAGGTTTCCCCGCCCAGCATCCCGTTGGTCTCGCGCAGCAGTGAGAGCACGTAGCGGTCTCCGACGGACGCGCGCAGGAAGTCGATTCCGCTCTCGCGAAGCGCCACCTCCAGACCGAGGTTGCTCATCACCGTGCCGACGACGGGCCCTTTGAGGGCGCCGGCCTGTTTGCGGGCCTGTGCGATCACGTACAGGAGCTGGTCACCATCGACGACCCTTCCGAGGTGATCGACCATGACGACCCGGTCGCCGTCGCCATCGAGCGCTAGCCCCACATGCGCCCGCACTCCCGGCACGGTGAGCTGCAGCAGCTCCGGATGCAGCGAGCCGCAGCCGTCATTGATGTTGCGGCCATTGGGCGAGCAGCCGATGGGAACGATCTCGGCGCCGAGGTCCGCCAGAATGCGGGGCCCCACCTTGTAGGCGGCGCCGTTCGAGCAGTCGATCACGATCTTCAGGCCCGAGAGATCGACTCCCTCGGGGAGCGTCGAGGCGCAGAACTCCTGGTAGTGGTTGCGCGAGCGATCGACGCGCATCGCGCGGCCCAGGCTGCGCGAGGAGCGGGTGAGCACCGGATGGTCGAGCTCGTTCTCGATGCGCCCCTCGAGCTCGTCGGAGAGCTTCCCGCCGCTGCCATCGAAGAACTTGATGCCGTTGTCGTCGTAGGGATTGTGCGAGGCGCTGATCACCACGCCGAGGTCGCATTCGAAGCGGCGCGTCATGTAGGCGATGCCCGGGGTCGGCAGCGGACCGATGAGCATCACATTGACGCCCGCGGCGACGAAACCGGCCTCGAGCGCGGACTCGAACATGTAGCCCGAGACACGCGTGTCCTTGCCGATGAGCACGGTACCGCCTTCCGGGGCGAGCACGCGCCCGGCGGCGCTCGCGAGCT
>JAJZLX010000552.1 GCA_021850555.1 Pseudomonadota bacterium
GCAGGGTGGGTACGCGCCTCTGCGCAGCATCGCGAGCAATTTCAGAGCACCTGGGTCCGGTACGATCCCCGGAGAGTCGCCGATCACGCTCTGAGGATAGCGCTCGAGGACGCACAGCACCCGTTCGGCCGGCCTCGCCGCGGCGATCCGGCCCGTGAGCACTGCGGCCACAGCGCTCTTTCCCGTCAGTCCGCCGCCGCAAATGAGCACGCTGCGCCGCTCAGCGATCAGCCGATCGAGCAGTTCGAGATCCTTGGCCCGCCAGGCGAGACCGCCGATGCTGACGAGCGGATCGGTGTCGGGGTGTCGAGCCCGGCCTCGCCGAAGCGATACGCTGAGGGTTTCCGATGCTGCGGTGAACATAATCAGTTCAGTGCCAATGCAGACGGTGGTTGTTCGGCACTGGGCCGAGGTACTTTTTATACGACGCGATCCAGTCGTGTGCGAGCGCGCGCTGCGCGCTCGCGAGTGCAAGACCGCGGTGACAGACCAGCCAGTGCAGCTGTGATTCCAGGCGATCCTTCGCATAGCTGCCCCAGCCTCCGACCACTTTGTGCGGTTGCGGCCAGAGGTTTTTCGGGTTCGTCGGTGAGCCGCCCACCGAGAGCGCGATGAGGTGGTCCTCCTCGTAATGCCACAGTTTGCGGTCTTTGTAGCCGTACTCCCGGATCTGCTCTCGCTTAAGGCGCTCGGTATACGACTCCGGCGGGCGGATGCTCTGTGCGTATCCGCGCACGCAGATCGTCGAGTGGATATTTGCCTGGGTGACCGCGGGATTCGTCACCCCCGGGGTGAGGCGCGGGTTCGGCAGCGCCTTGGACAGCGGATGTACAGGCCCGCCGTCCCCGTGATGCCAGTAATGTTTGTCGTGCCAGCGCCGCTCATTGTGTTGCCAGTCGGACCGATGGGTCCAATAGTGGCTCCAGGCGAACGCAGGGCTCACGATCGCGACCGTCGCGATGAGTGCGCTGCTCAAAAGAAAGATGTGTCTGACCCGGCCCACGCATGACTCCAATAAAAACCCGCCTACCTACCAGGTTATAGCGAACGGCGGGTGCGAACAAACAGAAAAATCCGACGTTTATGACGGAAATAGCCCCTGCCCGGTCGGTGCGAGTTTTTAGCCCGACACGCCGGCGGCGAGCTGCGTCAGGATCTTGCGCACCGGATCAGCCGCTCCGATCTCATCGAGCCCGGCGGCGAGATCCTCGAGGAACGCCTCGCCGTCGTTCTCGACCGCCTTCGCCCCGAGCCATTCGTCCTGCGCGAGCAGCTCCGCGAACTGGCTCTCGGGCAGCGCTGCGGCCGCGGAGGCGGCATCGGAGGCCTCGACCGCGATACCGGTGAGATCGAAGCAATCGGCGTTGTGCGGCAAATCGATGCGCTCGAGCGCCTCGCACGCCGCGCCCGCCTCCCACGCCCACACCGCGGGCTTGTGGTCTTTGCAGTCGATCGTGATCGGCTCGATGTTGCCGGGGTTGTGCCACCACGTGCGCCCCTTCTGCACCGAAGGGGTGGTGAAGTGCATGTGGCCGTTGACCACCATGTCGCAGCCCCGGATCTCCTTCAGCAGCTGTGCGCCGGGGTAGGCGCCCTGGAATGCGAGATCGTGATGCGTGACGAGCACCACCTGCCCTGCCCCGCCTGCCTCGATGGCATCCGGGATCTGCGAGCCGTACGGCGCGCCCCACAGATGCACCGGACCGGCCTCGGTCTCGAGCGTACGCCACGCCCGACACGCCCCGTCGAGCACCTCGACCACACCGGTCTGCGCAAAGAGTGAGAGCGCATCGGATTCCTGCAGTGTCGTGTCGTTTTTATCGTGATTGCCGCCGAGCACCAGGGGCTGAACCGGGAAGTGCCCGAGCGTCTCGAACAGCCGCGCGAGGGTCGGCAGGTGGTTTTCCTTGGCGCGATGGAACAGGTCCCCGAGGATCACCGGCAGCAGCGAGCGCTCCCAGCAGATCTCGGACGCGCGGGTGAGTTTCTCGAGCACACTCGAGAGATAATCATCCCGCCGCCGGCCGGGACGTGCGCTGTACACGTGCGGATCACCGATGAATAAAATGCCTTTCAATGCGCTCATGATCACTCCCGATTCAATACCTCAGACGTGCAGTTCCCCGCCGCACAGCGGACAGAGCCCGCCTGTCTCCTCGACAATTGCCGCTTCGCGTGCGTGCGCTTCGCGCACCGCGGCATCGGCTTCCGTGACGGCTTTCCTGGCGCGCTCGAGCTCGACCGCCCGGGAAGAGACCGCCCCTGCAATACGCACGAGCGCAGAGAGGTCATGCAGCGTCGGGGCCTCCGGCATCTCGGGCAGCGGCCGGCGGCCTGCGAGCTGCTTCTCGAACCGCGCGATGCGCTGACCGGCAAGAGCGATCCCGGCCGTATCGTGCAGCTGCGGGATCTCCGGCAGCGTCATCGGCACTGGTGCCCGCACCCGGCGCGCGTTGTGCTCGATGCGGGTGATGAGATCGGCAAGCCGGTGAGTTTCCGCAAGCTCGACGGGCGCCGGAGGATCCGCGAGCGCCTCGGCGCAGGCCCGTGCCCGGCGGCTGTGGGTGGCCAGCCCCTCGATCCGGTCCATCAACTCGACCAGTCGGCGCAGCTGCGCGTGCGTCGCCTCGATGTTCTTCAGATCATCGGCGAGCCGCGCAAGCGCCTCGCCCACCTCGGCCAGCTGCCCGGTCGCGGCGAGCTTCTCGCCGAGTTTGGCGAGCTCGCCTTCCCCCTCGCGCACCTGTGTGCGGTCTGAGCGTTTCAGTTCCCCGTATCGCTCGATCAGAGCCGAGAGCCGGCCGGATTCGCGTCCCACGGAGAGGATCTGCGCGCGCAGCGAGGCGGGTCTGTCGAGCAGAAAGACCGGGCTTTTTTGGCTGCCGACCTGAATGTCGAGTTC
>JAJZLX010000721.1 GCA_021850555.1 Pseudomonadota bacterium
TCTGGCCTCGTATGTGTTCCCGAAGGGGCATCGCATCCGGCTGGCCCTCTCGAACGCCATGTGGCCGATGGCCTGGCCGACACCCTATCGCATGCACACGACCGTCCGCCTCGGCGGCCCCCGCGCGTCCTGGATCGATTTGCCGCGCGTGCCGCTCAAGGGACGGGCTCCGCCGCCATCGTTGCTCACGAGCCCGCGTCCGGTCGCGAGGCTGGCGGACATCAAAGGCAGCGACTATCTTTGGCCGGCTTCCTACAAAGTGCTGCCCGACAAGGATGGCCGCAGCCGCGTCCTCTGGCACGGCACCAGCAACACCCGCTTTCCGTGGGGCCTGATGCATCGACGCGAATCGCTCACCTACGAGGTCGATAACGCAAACCCCGCCGACGCCGAGGACATCGGCCGAGCGCTGTACGCCCAGACGGTCGGTGGGCACACGCTCACCTGGCGCAGCCGCCTCTCGGTCCGCAGCGACCTGCATGACTTCTTCTATCAGTACACGCGTACGCTGCTGCGGGACGGCAAGGTGGTCATCTCGAGAACCTGGAAGAAGACCATTCCGCGCGACCATCAGTAGCGCCCCGGACGGCTCGCCGGGGCTCATCCGTCCCGGCGAGCCCGTGGGGGAATCGCCGCGGTGAGGCGGGCTCCCGGTCCGTCCCGCGGCGAGCACACGCCGTCCACTCGGCGCGCCGCGCTCGCGCCGACCCTCTCACCGCGCGACCCAAACCAGTTATAATCACCGGCGCTCGCGACCTCTCCCGCCCGGCCGGGGCACGGGAGCATCTCGCGGCGGATCCGGTTCTTCTCGCGCCCGAAGGATTTCCGGTCACGGTGGCTCGAGGCGCAAAGGCTTTCGTCTTGCGTCGCCGGCGGGCATACCGTATCGCGGCACTCGACCTCGACAGACTGGATTCAGGAATGGCCAAAGAACAGCAAGCGCCGAAATTCCGCCGCGCCTCACCGAGCGTGCGCCGCGAGGCGCTGATCGAGGCAACGCTGGCGTGTCTGCGCAAGTACGGGCACGACGGCGTATCCGCAAGGCGCATCGCCGCCGAGGCGGGTGTGTCGGCGGGCCTGATCACGCACCATTTTCCGAGCATCTCGGCGTTGGTCGCCTCCTCGTACGAGACGCTCGCAATGTCGCTGCTGAGCTCGATCCGGCAGCATGCGCGCGAAGTCGGCGCGACCCCGCGCGAGCGGCTGCGGCGCTTTTTCGAGGCGTCTTTCGCGCCGGCGCTCATCGAGCCGGGCCTGTTCAACACATGGCTGGTCTTCTGGAGCATGATCGCGCACGACCCCGGGATGCGCGCCGTGCAGGATCGCACCTATGTCGCCTATCGGGCGGCGTTGGAGTCCCTGCTCGGACAGCTGCGTACGACCGAGGGCGTCCCCGCCTTCCGGTTGCGCCCGGCCGGAATCGCGCTCGCGGCGCTGCTCGATGGGCTGTGGATCGAGGCGAGCCTGAACCCCCGCGCCTTCAAGCCCGCGGAGGCCGTCTGCCTGTGCGAGGACTGGACGAGCGCGCTGTGCTCGGGCGCGTTCCCGAGCCTGCTCGCCCGCCGATCCCGCGGTTGAGACGGTTGCGCGGTCGCGCAACCGCGGCCGCATCGCGGGCCTCACGCGGGCTTGCGAGCCGGCTAGAGCGCGCCGGGCGCCGCCTCCCCGGTCACGAGCTCATCGGCGTCGATCCCGAGCCATATCAGGGCGGCCACCGTGGCGCAAAGGCTTCCGATCGCGAACGCGGCGCCCCAGGCGTGCCGGCCCGAGAGCCAGGCGACCACGGGAATGCCGATGATGCCGCCGAGGTTGCCGCCGGTGTTGAGCACTCCCCCGATCGCCATCGAATCACTGCGACCCACGGCCATCGAGGCGGCCCAGTAGGAGGCCTCATTGAGCTCGATGCAGCCGAAGGAGGCGGTGAGCGCCCCCACGGCGAGGTACGGGCTCGCCGTCCGGGTCGCGATGAGCAGCAGAGCGCCCGCAACGGGCAGCGACACCAGAGGCAGCAGCCGAAATCCCCACACCGAGCCGAGCTTCCGGCACAGCCGCGCGGTGAGCAGACCGCCTATGCCGGCGCCGAGGCTGCCTGCGATCGGCGGCGCCACTGACAGCCAGCCGCTTTCCAGAACCGGGAAATGACGCTGCTGGATGAGATAAAGAAAGCACCAGTTGGTGATCAGGTAGAAAGCATAGTTCATCAACAGATACGACGCGGTGAGCAGCGCGGTATTGCGATGCCCGAGCATGCGCAGCAGACGTCGCGCGGTAACCTTCGCATCCACCGTCGCGTGCGCGACCTCGCCGAGCTCCGCCAGCTCCGCGGGCGAGACGGCCGGGTGCTCGCGCGGCGTGTTGCGCGCGTAGCAGGCCCAGAGCGCGACCACCAGGACCGCCGGCACGCTCGACCAGGCGAGCGCCCGCTGCCAGCCGACGCTCTCCATGAGCACGGCAATGAGCGGCGGGGTGATCGCCGAGCCGAGATTCAGCCCCATGCTCTGCGCGCCCTGCACGAGCGACCACTGGTCGACGGGGAACCAGGTCTCGAAGACACCGCTCGAGACGGGAAAGACTCCGCCTTGCGCCGCCCCGAGGAAAAACTGCGCCGCGACCAGCACCGCGAACAAGGCCGCGCCGCCGAGAAACTCCGGCGCCACAGGAGTCACCATGATCGCAGCGAACGCCACGAGGCCGAAGGCCGTAAATGCCACGCGGGCACCAACCCTCTGCCCGATCAGGCCGCCCGGCAGCTGAAAAAGCGCGTAGCCGATGACGAAGGCCTGCTCGATCCAGCCGATCTGCAGCTGGGTGAGGTGCAGGTCCGGCATCATCTGCTCGGCGGCGATCGTCACACTGGTGCGCTGCGCGTAGGCGATCAGCCCGAGCGTGAACAGCAACC
>JAJZLX010000022.1 GCA_021850555.1 Pseudomonadota bacterium
TCAGCTCCTTCATGGTGTGGGCACGCTTCTCCATCATCATCTTCTGCATTGCAGGGCTCATCTGCATGCCCCCCGCAATGGCCGCAGGTCCGCTGAGGGCGGTGATGGCGGTGGCCAGGGCACCGGCCACGGCCAACGATACGGTTCGTTTCGACATAGCGATCTCTCCGAGTAGGTTTGCCTGAGGGACCGGTGGACCTGAGCGATCCGGAATATTCCCCGTCCCGTAGGTAGATTCGCGCTGACGCGCAAAAAGGTTACGCGGCGGCTCACCCGGGCCTGCGACTGCGGAGTGCCCCGGCGTGCGGCGAGACGCGTTCGCCGCGGCACCAAGAGCGGCGGAAAGTCAAGCGGGGGCCGTGAACGACGGCCGGGCTCGTGCACAAGCCGGTGCGGGCGCAACATAGTCCGGGGATTGCCGGTCCTTATGATCTGGAGCCGTACGGAATCTGGAACCGATCGCGTGGGAGTCGTCAAAAGCCAGTGGAATCCATCTACTACGTCCTGTCGTGGGCTTGCCATCGCAAGTGCCCCCATTGCTATGAGCCGCGCTTCCGCCCGTATGTCCGTGGGGCGCTGGATGCGGTCATCTGCGAGGCGGTGGCGAATTTCCCGCGCATCATCGAGCACCTGCCCGAGCGCATAACCTACCTCGATCGTGACCATCCGGGCCCGGACGGACGGCTACCGGAGCGGCGGGGTCGAATCATCCTCTCGGGGGGCGAAGTGCTGATCGATCCGGTCCGCACCCGGGTCCTATATCCGGCAATGGAACGTATTCAGGCGCGTTACGCCGGGGTGGGGGGCGTCGATCTTATCGTCCAGACGACAGGCGACTTGCTGACGGAGGCCATCGTCGAGGATCTGCTCGCGCGCGGGGTCTCGACCATCTCGGTATCAGGTATCGATGCGTTTCATTCCGGGCTGAAAACCGCCGCTCGGCAGAGCGCCTTCAAGGAGCGGCTGATGCGCCTCTTTGACGCACACGGTGTCAAGGCGGCTGAGGAACCGGGCAGTCCTGAGGCCACGGCGGCGGGCGCATCGGGACCCAATTATCACTTCTTCGGTGCCACCCCGGATGCATGGATCGGCCCCCTCTGGCCCCGGGGGCGGGCCTGGGAGCACGGCCTCTCGACAGCGACTCTCGCCGACAACTTCTGCAACCGCTGGTCCGGAGGGCTCAATTTCCTGGAGCACCGCTACAGCGGCTCGGAAGTGTCCATCGATCCAAGCGGCAACGTGTTTCCGTGCTGCATCAAGACGCGTTTGCCGATCGGCAGCCTGCTGGAGGACGATCTGATTTCGATTCTGGAGTCCCTTGCGCGTGAACCGGCGTTCCAGGCCATCTCTGCGGGCCGCCCTGAGCGTATGGGTCTCGCCTACGGATGGAGCGAGGAGCGTTTCATCGCGGAGTCCCGCACCGTCACACCCAAAGGCGAGACCTACGCGAACCTCTGCATCGGCTGCGACCGATTCCACGAAGCGATGCTGGGACCGGTCATCGAGGCGGCGCGCAGGCGGCGCATGGCCGCGAGGGCCTGCGCCGCATGATGCGCCTCAGGTCCGTGCGAGCCGCGGCAGTTGCGCTCGCCCTTGCATTCATCGCCGCCGCGCCCGCGGCTGTGGCTGCAACGGCGTGGAAGGATGTCCTGGCGCGGGCACACGGCCAGACGGTGTATTTTGACACGTGGGCCGGCGATGGGAAGGTGAATGCCTTCATCGCCTGGGTTGCACGGCAGGTCGCGGCCTGCTGCGACATCACCCTGCGACAGGTACCGCTCCAGGACACTTCCGAAGCAGTGACGCAAGTGATTGCCGAGCGGGCGGCCGGGCAGAATGCCGACGGGACCGTCGATCTCATCTGGATCAATGGCCCGAATTTTCAGGCGCTGAAGCGGCGAGGGCTTCTGTATGGACCGTTCACACAGCGACTCCCGAACTACGCGCTCGTGGACACCCGCGACAGATCGAATGTCGATGACTTTACCGTGCCGGTCGATGGTTACGAATCGCCGTGGCGCAGAGCCCAACTCGTTTTCATCTACGACTCCGCCTACGTCAAGCATGTGCCGCGCGACATCCGCGCCTTCCCCGCGTGGGCGCGACGTCATCCCGGTCGGTTCACATTTCCTCAAGTGCAGAATTTTCTCGGCGTGGCGTTTCTCGAGCAGGCACTCTATGCACTGACCCCGAGCCCTGCGGTACTGCAACGTCCTGTTGCGCAGGTCAATTTCGCGAAAGCGACGGCGCCTCTTTGGGCCTGGTACGATCAGCTGCGGCCGTATCTCTGGCGCCACGGCCGCGAATTCCCCGCGAGCGGACCGGCCGAGCGCGAGCTGCTGGAGGACGGCGAGATCGACCTGATGCCGTCCTTCAACCCCACTGAGGCCGTCGCGGACGTCGAGGCGGGACTTCTGCCCAAGAGCGTGCGAACCTATGTTCTGACGCATGGCACGATCGGCAATACGAGCTTCGTCGCGATTCCGTACAACTCACCGCACAAGGCGGGCGCCATGGTGGTCGCCAATTTTTTGCTCTCGCCGGCCGCCCAGGCCCGTGCCGGGAACGTCCGCTACTGGGGTGGTCCGACCGTACTGGAGCTGGCGAAGCTGACCGCCGCCGAGCGCGCGCTGTTCACGTCCCTGACCAACAGTCCGTGGATGCCGCCGAGCTCGGCGCTGCATCACGTGCTCCCCGAGCCGCACCCCTCCTGGGCCCGCCGGTTGGCCGAAGCCTGGGCGCGGCGATACACGCCGTAATGCCTGGCACAACGCTCGAGGCGAGATCCGTGTCTGGGCGACACGCGGCAGATCCGCCGTTCTGGCTGCGCCGCGCGCCCCAACTCACCGTGGCGCTCTTTCTCGCGCCCATCGCGGCGGGGCTTCTCGGCACGGTGCTGCCCGCCTTCGGGTGGTTGCCGGCGATCGGCGGGCGCAGCGTGAGCCTCGCTCCGTGGGCGACGCTCTTCTCCGAACCCGGAATCGGGGAGGCCATCGGCCTCACGCTCGTGACGGGGCTCACCGCGACGGTCGTGTCGATCCTGATCGTCTTCGGATTCTGCGCGCTCGTGCACGGGCGGCAGCCGGGACGAGTGGGCCGCGCCGTTCTGGCGCCGATTCTCGCCGCGCCGCACGCGGCGATGGCTATTGGCGTCGCCTTCCTGATTGCCCCGAGCGGCTGGCTCGTGCGACTGCTCTCGCCTTGGCTGACCGGCTGGCATCAGCCGCCCGACATCGCCACGGTGCAGGATCCGTATGGTGCCGCGCTCACCCTCGGACTGCTGTTGAAAGAGGTACCGTACCTGCTGTTGATGACCGTCACCGCGCTCGGACAAGTGCCGGCGGCGCCTCAGGTGGACGCCGCCGCGGCGCTCGGCTATGGACGCATGGTCGCGTGGCTGAAGCTGGTTCTCCCGCAGGTTTACGCCCAGGTCCGCTTGCCGATTTACGCGGTGCTCGCCTACTCGCTGTCGGTCGTGGACATGGCACTGATCTTAGGCCCCGGCAATCCACCGACTCTGAGCGTTCTCGCGCTGCGCTGGTTCACCTCCCCGGACATTGGGATGTACTTCCCGGCCGCCGCGGCGGCGCTCTTGCAGCTCGCCATTGTATTGGCGAGCATCCTGCTGTGGCGTGCCGGTGAAAGGGCGGTGGCCCATCTCGGTCGCAGGTGGATTGCCCGAGGTGCGCGACGCACACGACTCGAACCCCTCGCTTGGCTCGCCACCGCGGCCATGGCAGGGTTTGCGGGGTTGGGAGTACTGTCTCTGGCAGATCTGGCGGTCTGGTCATTTGCCGCCGGATGGCGCTTCCCGCACCTGCTCCCGGCACACTGGAGCGCTCGAGCGTGGACCAGTGAGCTCGGGACGATACTCTGGCCCGTGGAGACGACGCTGGTGGTGGCCCTTATTGCGAGTGCGGTGGCGCTGCTGCTCGTGCTGGCGTGCCTGGAAAATGAGCAGCGCCGGGGCGTCGCGGCAAGCTCGCGAGCGCTGTGGGTTCTCTACGTTCCGCTGCTCGTACCGCAGATCGCGTTCCTCTTCGGAATGCAGATTCTGCTCACGGTGTTCCATCTCGACGGCTCGCTCATTGCCGTGATCTGGTCGCACCTACTGTTCGTGTTGCCCTACGTTTTTCTCTCTCTCGCCGATCCGTGGCGTGCACTCGATAAGCGGTACGCGCGCACCGCGCTCAGCCTAGGAGCCCGACCGTGGCGTGTGTTTCTCAGGATCAAGCTGCCTCTGTTGTTGCGCCCCGTCCTCATCGCCACGGCGATTGGTGTGGCGACAAGTGTGGATCAGTACTTGCCGACGATCTTTGCCGGTGCTGGCCGAGTCGTGACGCTGACTACAGAGGCCGTGACGCTTGCAAGCGGTGGCGATCGGAGGTTCACTGGCGTATTCGGACTGCTGCAGGCCCTCATACCGCTTGCGGCCTACGGGATTGCGCTCGGGGCGTCGGGCCGGGACCGTTGGCGCAGACAGGCGTCCGGAGGACCGTCGTGAGCGCTCCGCTGCGGCTTGAGCAGGTCTCGGTCGCCCTCGAGGGCCGGACGCTGATCCCGTCCATCAGCGTGGAGGTGAGGGCAGGGCAGGTCCTCACGCTGATGGGTCCGAGCGGTTCGGGCAAGTCGACCCTCCTCAGC
Organism: Pseudomonadota bacterium; assembly: GCA_021850555.1. The sequence continues at coordinate 4,645 of JAJZLX010000022.1, forward strand.
GTCCTCGGTGGCACCGTGGCGAGCGCTTTTCGCGTCGCGGGCAGGGTCTGGATCGGGGAACGGGAGGTGACGAACCTGCCGCCCGAGCGTCGACGCATCGGGATCCTGTTCCAGGACGACCTGCTCTTTCCCCATCTGACGGTGGGTGAGAATCTGGCGTTTGGTCTCGCGCCGGCGGTGCGAGGGCGCCGCGCGCGCGCGGCGCGGATCGATGCAGCACTCCGTGACGTGGGTCTTACGGGATTCGCTCCGCGCAACCCGGCAACGCTCTCCGGGGGGCAGCGTGCGCGTGTGGCACTGCTGCGACTGCTGCTCGCCGACCCCGAGGTGCTGCTGCTCGATGAGCCCTTCAACAAGCTTGACGCGGCGATGAGAGCAGATTTCCGCCGCTTCGTGTTCGACCATGCGCAGAGCGCGGGCCTGCCGGTGTTGATGGTCACGCACGATGCGGCAGACGCCGAAGCGGCCCAGGGACCGGTGCTCGAACTGCGGCAGGCGCCGGACGGCTCGCCGGTGATCCAGAGGTCATCCGGCAACCTTTCGCCGAAGCGAGATACCGAGGCCGGTCCAGTCAAGCCCGCGCTGGCACTTGCGGAGGAGGTTCGTTCATGACTCCTGCACTCGAGTGCGACATTTGCGTCATCGGCGCCGGATCGGGCGGACTGTCCGTAGCGGTGGGCGCCGCACAGCTCGGCGCGCGCATCATCCTGTTTGAAAAGGACGAAATGGGCGGAGACTGTCTCAATTACGGCTGCGTCCCTTCAAAGGCGCTGCTCGCGGCGGCCCATACCGCACAAACCATCGCAGACGCACGGCAGTTCGGCATTCGCACGGCCTCGCCGCAGGTCGATTTCCCGGCGGTGATGGCGCACGTGCGCGAGGTGATCGCGCAGATTGCGCCGCACGATTCGGTGGAACGCCTTGAGGGGTTGGGCGTACGCGTCATCCGCGGGTTCGCGGCATTCACCGGTCGCGACGAGGTCAGTGGCGCAGGCGTACGTGTGCGAGCGCGACGTTTCGTCATCGCCGCGGGCTCTTCGGCCGTGATTCCACCGGTCCAGGGGATCGAGGACGTTCCCGTCTTGACGAATGAAACGCTCTTCTCGTTGAAGGAGCGTCCGGCGCACTTGGTCATTATCGGTGGAGGACCGATCGGCGTAGAGATGGCGCAAGCCTTTCGGCGCCTCGGCAGCGCAGTGACGGTGGTGCAGCGCGGACGGCTGCTCCCGAACGATGAGCCGGAACTCGTCGGTGTCGTGCGCGAGCGACTCGTTGCGGCGGGGATCACCCTGCACGAAGACGCAGAATTCACGGGAGTCGCGCGTGAGGGAGCAGGCATCGTGGTCCGATACGGAGCGGATGGTGAGACTCGCGGCACGCATCTTCTGGTTGCCGCGGGCCGCAAGCCGCGGCTTGCGGGCCTCGAGCTCGAGCGAGCGGGCATTGCCTTTACACCCCGCGGCATCACCGTGGATGCGCGGCTGCGAACGACGAACAGGCGAATCTATGCACTGGGCGACGTCATCGGGCGACCCCAGTTTACCCATACGGCCGGCTATCAGGCCGGGATCGTCATCCGCAATGCCCTATTCCGACTCCCGGCGAAGGTCGACTACCGTGCGCTGCCGTGGGTGACGTATTGCGATCCTGAACTGGCGCAGGTGGGACTCACCGAGCAGCAGGCCCGGGAGCGATTCGGATCGGCAGTGCGGGCGGTGCGGGTCGATCTCGGCGAGAACGATCGCGCCCGGACCGAACGCCACGGTGCAGGCTGCATCAAGGTGGTGATTGACCCGCGCGGCACCATCCTTGGGGCGGGGATCGTTGGGCCGCATGCCGGTGAGCTCATCGGACTTTGGGGGCTGGCTATCACGAGAAGGCTAAGACTGAGCGCGCTCACTGGAGTCATCTTCCCGTATCCGACGCTGGGCGAGATCTCAAAGGCTGCCGCAAGCGCGTTCTACGCTCCGAAGCTCTTCAGTCCCTGGCCCCAGCGCCTGGTTCGCCTACTGCTTTTCCTGCCGTGAATCCTCGTGCTGCGCGCTCACGATCCGATCGAAGGGACGCTTGACGTATCGGTCATCATCCCGACGCTGAATGCGGCGCGTCAACTACCTGCCACGATGGCCGCATGCGGTGGCGTGGGCGAAACCATCGTTGTCGATGGCGGCTCGACTGACGAAACGGTCGCCATGGGGCGCAAGCTCGGGGCGCGCATCGTGACGTCGGAGCCCGGACGCGGCATCCAGCTCCGCGCAGGTGCCGCCGCCGCCGCAGGCAGCTGGCTGCTGTTTCTGCACGCGGACACCTCACTGAGCGAGGAGTGGCGCCGCGTCGTGCGTGAGTTCACCACGAATCCGGCCCATCACCTGCGCGCCGCGACGTTCCGCTTTGCTCTGGATGACCCCAGCCCCGCGGCCCGACGGCTCGAACGGTGGGTTGCCTGGCGTGTGCGGCATTTTGGCCTGGCCTACGGTGATCAGGGACTGCTCATTCATCGGGATCTGTACGCCTCGCTCGGAGGCTTTCGCGCCTGGCCGCTGATGGAAGACGTCGATCTCATGCGTCGCATCGGCCGTCGGCGCCTGACGGTTCTGGCTGCAACTGCAACGACCTCAGCCGAGCGGTGGCGACGTGACGGTTGGCGTCGGCGAAGCGCGCGCAATCTCGGCTGTCTCACGCTGTATTTTCTGGGCGTGCCGCCGCGGCTGATCGCAAGGCTCTACGCTCGATGAGCGGTTCCGCCCGTCATCTCGTGATTTTCGCGCGCACGCCTCGTGTGGGCCAGGGCAAGCGGCGACTGGCGCGAGACGTCGGTGAGCTCGCCGCCTTCCGCTTCCAATATGCCATGCGGGCGCAGCTGTTGCGCGACCTGGGACGCGATTCCCGCTGGAGGACGTGGCTGGCGTTTACGCCGGATCACCTCCGTCCCGGCTCACGCGGAATCCCAATTCTGGCTCAGGGCGGCGGCGATCTCGGGCGGCGGATGACCTCGGTGTTGCACCGCTTGCCGCCGGGCCCGGCGGTCATCATTGGCAGCGATATTCCGGGGATCCGCTCCGCGGACATAGCCGCCGCATTCCGCGCTCTGGGTACCCACGATGGCGTCTTCGGGCCTGCACGCGATGGTGGCTACTGGCTCATCGGCTTACGGCGCCGCCTGCGTTTCGTCGCTCCATTCCGCAACGTAAGATGGTCGAGCGAGCACGCGCTTGCCGACACCCGGGCGAATTTGCAGGGCAAGCGCGTGGCGCTACTTCGAACGCTCGCGGACGTCGACGACGGCAACGACTGGCGCGGCTATCAACGGGGCCAATTCACCTGAGGCGACGTATCGGCGAGCCGCCGTGGAATGGACCGGTAATCATTCGGTCCGGCGCTGCTTGTGCGCATGAAGTTGACTCTATGCGACACACCGATAGATCGGAGCTTTGACTGCTCAGAAATCATGCCGATATTGAAGTAAGACCGTCACAGGTCGCAGCGTTGCGACCTGTGGAATGATCGTTCCGTTGGCGGTGTACTGTGCGTAGCCGATGTAGCCGATGTCGCCGAGATTGGGCTTTGCATTGGTGGCATTGCGCACGTTGATGGAGACCGATGTCCTGCCGCGGCGCACGCCGAGGCGCAGATTGACCAGCGCGTATGAGCTTCGCATCGCGAAAGTGCCATTGCCGCCATTGAGCAGCGCGCGGCTGTCCCCGGTGTAGCTCGCATCCGTTTCGAGAAATCCATCAAGCGTCGCGGAGATCGGGCGGGTGTACACGAGCGCAAGGCTGGCCGTCCAGGCAGGCGTGCCGAGGACGCGCGAGCCCGGCGCCACCCCGACAATCGCCAGAGCACCGGGCTCGGTGACGTCGGTCCTCTCGTAACCCACCCCCGCTCGCAGTGCAAGCGACGGAACGAGGTGGCCGTCGAGCTCGATCTCCCCGCCATTGATCCGTGCGCGCCGGCCGTTGATGTCGAAGATGGCCTCGCAGGGCAGAGCGACCTGCTGCTGCAGGTTGTGCCAGTCGATGTGAAAGACTGCCGCGGTGAGGAGCAGCGCGGTGTCCGGGACCTGCGCCTTCCCGCCGACTTCGTAGCTCCAGAGCGTATCGGATTTAAGGTGGGTGATGTCGTTGATGGGCAGATTCGGCATCGCGCAGAACGGCAGATAGGTCTGCGCGGCGCCGGCCCGAAAGCCCTCGGAGGCCGAGGCGTAGACCATCGCGCGTCGGGTAACCTGATAGGAGAGCGCGACCTTCGGGTTGATGCCGGACTGGCGGCTCGATTGCGGGTCGCTCGGCGTGAGGCCGAAGTTGTTGAAGCCGTTGGCAGTGAAGTCGGAGGTCTGATGCAGCCAGTACTGTCGAGCGCCCAAGGTCAAGGTGAGCTTATGCGCAAGCGGTACGTAGATTTGGCCGAAAAGTGCCACATCCCGCTGCATCGCCGGGTTGTAGTCGGTCCAGAGGAGGTCGTTCGGCCACGGACCCACGACGGTATTATTGGCGGTCGCGGCCACGAGTCCCCGCGCATACTCTGGCGGAACGGACAGCACCGAGCGGCTGCGCGCATAGAAGGCTCCGAGGGTGCCGTTCACGCCGAGAAATCCCTTGAACGAGAGTCGAAGCTCTTCCGTGAACTGATTCTGGTAATTCTCCTGATCCCACAGGAATGGCTGGATGGGGAGCGTTGTGACCCCGTAATAGCTCTGCAGAATCTGCTGAGTACCGTAGGTCGAGTCCTCGATATCGCGGTTGTGGTGATAGAAGTAGCTGCTGGCGGAGACGATCCGCACCTTGCCGCGCCGATAATGAATCTCGAGCGAGGGGAGCACCCACGCGTCGGTCGCGCCGGGCTGGATGTTGAAGGCTCGATTGAGCGTGTAGACGGGCGTGAAGGCCGGTAGCGGCGCGAAGGTCGCCGGAAATCCCTTGTCGTGCGTGTCCTGCGCCATGACACGCAGGCGCACCCCGAGGGCCGAATTGATGTGCAAGCGGGTCGTTATGGATCCTCCGTAGGTGGTCTTGGCACCCTGATCGCCCACGCTCGTGCGCGGCGCCGCAAGAAAGGGGTTGCTGACCGCGGGACTCGGCGGCGCGGGATACGTGCGGGTCAGGTATCCGGCATCATGGCTGCCGAAGAGCACGATACGGGTCGCGAGCCGGCCCGGAACGAGTGCGAGGTTCTCGATCAGGCTTGCACCTCCATCGGCGCTGCCACCTCCCGAAGTGATGCCGGCCTCAGCGCTGTAAGCGAGTTCGTCACTCCTCAGGTCCGGCTCCTGGGTGATGATGCGCACGGTGCCGCCGAGGGAGCTTTCACCAAAGAGCGTCCCCTGCGGTCCTTTGAGGACTTCAATCCGCTTCACGTCGACAATGCGCGGATTGATCGACTCCGGCAGCGGCGTGTTGTCGATATAAAAGCCCGTCGCGCCCGATGTGCCGAAGAGATTCTGCCCCGTGATGCCCCGGATCGCGACGGTCCGGGCGTTCGAGACCCCAGTCGAACCCGCCCCGTATACGAACGATAGGTTCGGCGTCTTGGTCGCGTAGCCGTCAAAGGAATGGATGTCGAGTGCGCTCAGCGTGCGCGCCGAGAAGACGGTGATGCTTTCCGGGACTTTGGCGAGCGGTTCCCGCTGCTCCTGCGCGGTGACGATGACGGTGCGCAACGCCCCGGGGTCCATCGGTGCGCTCGCCGCCTTTGCCGCGACGCCCCGGCTCATCGTAAGCGCCATGAGTGTCAGTGCGGTGAGCGGGCGCAGGCGAGTGCGTACCTGAGACGCGATGGCGGGTGCGGAAACATCGCGACGAATTTGCAGCGATAAAGAACGTATCATTCCTCGAATCGGTCCGATCTGACACACCCGTAGACTCCACTTTCCTTTAGGACGGAAACAAATCGTTCATGAGGTTGGCAGCGACGCCGTGTTCGGTCCGATGCGGCGGGGGACGGGGCATCCAGGTGCCGCACGTACGGGTCGGAACGGCGTCGCCGCCAAGCGATGCGGTCCCGCCCTCCGACGGCAGGACCTTCCAGGGGTCGGCCGTCAATGGGGTTTCGCAGAACACGGATTCTTGGCGGCGCATGGGTTTTGGGGCTTGGGGGCACACGGGTTGTGCGGTTTGGCGGCACAGGGATTCTTGGCCGGCGCGCACGGATTTCGCGTCACCCCGGCCTTTTTGGCACCGCAGGAGCTCTTGGGCGCGCAGCTGCTGCGCGTGGGGGCCGGCTTGCACGGTGCGCCGTTGCCCGCCTCTTTGGCGAACGACGGGGTGGCCAGGGCGCCCCCGATGGCGAGGGCGGCGCCGAGAGTGAGTGCGGCTTTGCTGACGGTCTTCATGCGGGTCTCCGAGAGCGGGTGATTACCTAAGGATTCGCTCGAGCCGGTGAAAAGGTTACCGCCGTGCCGTGATACTGCGACCGGCCTCCGGATCGCGAAACCTTTTGGCGCCGTCGAACGAACCTGAAAGAGGCGGGACGGCGACTTTCGTCCGGTGATTTCCGCCCGACGTCCCGAACCGCCCAGGAGAAATCGAGGATTGACCGCGCTCCCGACAGAAGAATTGATCGATATCCTAGTGTCGCGGATGCGTCCGGTTCGACCTCTGCGCTCACCGGCACTGCGCGTCGCCGCCTGGGTTGCGATCTCTGCGCCGTGGATGATGCTCGTCGTCCTCACCATGGGGCTACGGTCCGATCTGCATACTCGGCTGGACGATGGGAGGTGGCTCATAGAGCAGGCGGCTGCGGTCGCAACGGCTCTCACGGCGGCCTACGCCGCATTGGGAGCAGGCGTCCCGGGACGAGGAAGAAAATGGGAGCGTATTGTGCCGCTGGCGCTGCTGGTGGTGTGGCTCGGAACTCTCGGTCACGGGTGTTTCGCGGTCTCGCATGTGCAGGGTCAGGACGACCTCGTCCTGCAGCCCGACTGGCGCTGTCTGCCCGGGGTGGCCGTGGTGGGTCTGGTTCCCGGATTCGCCATCACCCGGATGATTTCCCGCGGAGTACCGCTTGCGCCCATCTGGACCACAGCGCTCGGCGCGCTCGCGAGCGCGGCAATGGGGGAGGTGGGCTTGCAATTCTTTCACCGGGTCGATTCCAGCCTGATGGTGCTCATTTGGCAGGGGAGCGCCGTCATTGGCGTGACGCTGCTCGGAGCTTGCTTGGGATCGCCTCTTGTGCGCAGGCGGTTTGAAATTCCGTGAGCGTCCTACATGAACGAAGCCTGCTCGAAGCATCTGCGGGAACGGTTGCCCAGCTCGAGCGCATGGCCGAAGCTGCAGCAGAGGTGGTCAACTGCATCCGCGTGTTGGAGAGAAGCGGCAGCACCCTCGTCACGGAAGTGCTCGCTGGCAGTGAATTCATTGAATTCGAGCACTACCCACAAGATGACGTCTACGACCCGCAGACGCATGCACAGTACTACTTTCACGCCCACCCCCAGACGCGTGCTGAATGGAACGATTACGGGCATTTCCATACCTTCTTGCGGTCAAAGGGAATGCCTCAGGAAATCTGTCCTGGGGCTTCACCGCGAACGCCTGGAGTTGATGTGGCCAGCGACCCGGTGTTCCACCTCATTGCGATTTCGATGAACCGGCAAGGCCGTCCGGTGCGACTGTTCACGACGAATCGCTGGGTGACCGCGGAGACTTGGTGCGCGGCGCCGCACGTCATCGGCATGCTCGACCGGTTCGTGGTCGACCTAGCCAAGCCGTCCTGGCCGCTCAACCGTTGGATCTCGGCGATGATCACGCTCTACCGGGAAGACATCGAGAGGCTGATCTTCGAGCGGGATGCGAGGATTGCGCAATGGAGAGGCGCGCATCCGGATCGAAACGTCTTTGAAGACCGAGCGCTCGAGGTGACCTCCGCACTGGCGATCGACCTTGATACGCGCCTCGCACTCATCCGGTCGCGTTTGGGTCTTGAGGACTGAGGTGAGTCCGCCGCTGGCGGCGTGTGTAACAGAAGGACCCCGATGGCGTCAAAGGGGCAGATGCAAGGCTCCGGGGGATGGCACTGGGTCATCACGCGCGGAACGGGAGATTGAATGATGCCTCGCGCTCAAACGTCGCGATTCACCTGTACCGAGTTACACGGGAATGGCCCGCCTGTTCCCGCCTCGAGCAAACGGCTCCAGTCGATGGTCGCTCAGCTGTCATGACACGTCTGCCGTGCTGACTGGTCACCAGGACGCGTCTGCCTCTATCTGCTGCCGGCTGACCGCTTTCGCGCACCGCCCGGCCTGGCCGCCCGCTGGCCTTTCGGTCGCCGGTGACCCGAGAGCGAGCTGGATGGCCGGATCCAAGGCGGGTCGGACGCTGAGCCACCGCATCGTCTGACTATCGGCGTCCGATACGGCGAGATCAGGACCGCAGCTCCCGCGCGAGCTCGCGCCGAGCGAAGTACGTCAGGAGTCCGATCACGGCGATCGTCGCGAGGAGGCCGAGCCACAAGAGGATATTCCTTTGCCGGCCGATGGGTGTTCTGCCACTGATCACCTCGGTGAGATTGGCGGCCGCTGTGCCGGCATACACGTAAAGCAGGGTGCCCGGCAGCATGCCGACCCAGGAGGCGAGCAGGTAATCGCGCACACGTACCGTAGTGATGCCATAAGCATAGTTGAGCAGGCCATAGGGGATGATCGGGGAGAGCCGGGTGAGGAACACCACCCAGAAACCGTGCCGCGAGATTGCGCGATCGAGGGCTTGAAATTTCGGCCAGCGCTCGGTGCGGCGGTGGATCCAGTCTCTTGCCAGGGTCCTGCCGAGGAAGAAGGCGGCGGTCGCCCCGAGCATGCTGCCGATCGACACCAGCACGAGCCCCCGGGCCAGTCCAAAGAGGGCGCCCGCCGCGATGGTGAGCAGCGAATCGGGCAACAACACCACCGCAATGAAGGCGTAGAAGAGGACAAAAGGAACCGCTGCGGCCCCGCGCCAGGCCGAGATCCAGGCGAGAACCGCTTCCATGCCGTACCTCGTCAGCACGGCAGCGACGGCGCCGGTGGCGAGGAGAATGAGCCCACTGGCAAGAAGGATGCGCGTTCTCATTCCGGCGAATCAAGAATAAAGGTGCATGGATCAGGCTTGTGATGCACTTGGTGCCGCTCAGGTATGCGGTCCTCGAACGACCCCTGGTGTCGATTCGGTCACTCGGTCGTCAATGCACCCCCCTCGGATGCGCCGCTTGCGGGGGAACGGCGGCGGTGGCGACTACCTGTCCGAGATCGCGCTTCGGGGGAAGTCCTCCGAGGGCATAGACCTTGCCCTGGGCGTTGGCGAGCACCAGACCGGGCGTCCCGTCAAAGCCGAAAGCCCGCATGAGCGCCTCGTTGCGGGCGAGCTCATGCAGGTCCTTCGCGTTCGGATGCGCCACGGGCGTGATGCCCCCGCCTGCATCGACCCCGCGATCCCAGCGCGCCTCATTCAGCCGCAAGGCTGCGGAGGGATCGGCCGCGTCGAAGATGGCCGCCGCCTTGCCGGGGCTGCTCGCTGAGATGACTCCGACCAGGACCTCCCGGACCTGCAGGCCGGATCGGTAGTACGGCTTCAGTGCCTGCCACAATGCGTGGCAATACGGACAATTGGCGTCCATGAACACATAGATGACATGGCGCGGGTGCGCACTGCCTTCGGGTATCCAATTGGTCTGCTGCAGGGCGAGCATCTGCGCGCGTGCCGCCGCATCATACGCGGATGCTGCTCCCGGAAGCGCCACGGACAGCAACGCTACGGCCGCCCACGTGATACCAAATTTGAGGCGATTACGCATCGTGTGCTCCTTTCCTGATATTGCAGCGAGACCGCGCTGGGCACTGAGATATTGCGATCGCAGCTGCGCAGCTCGCCTTCGCTGCTCGCCGCTTCCCCCCGGACGGTGCCGCACGCGTCGCTAGCCACGCTCCATGCGATCAATGATGGGGCAACACGATCCGGAACCCGTGCAAAGGCCGAGCAAGCGGCTCAGCTCCGCGTGCATCTGCTTGACTTCCCGCATCTGTACTCCGAGCGCATCGCGTTTGCGCTGGGCCAGCTCGCGCACCGCGCGACTTGAGCGCGCGGGAGAGTCTCGCAGGCGCAGCAATTGGCGTATGTCGGCGAGGCTGAACCCGAGGGCCTGCGCCCGCTTGAGAAAGCGCAGCCGCGCGCAGTCCTCCTCCCGATAGATGCGACGTCCGGCCGCATTACGGACGGGGGGCGGGATCAGACACAGTTTCTCGTAATAGCGCAACGTATCGGGCGTGATGCCGAGCGCCTTGGCGGCGCTGCCAATGCTCTGGGTCATGGCTGAAGTGTCTTGTGGTGCATGAAAGCTCGCGGAAACCAGAAGCTCCGCCACGGGGAGTCTACGCCACAAAGGGACTGCAGGAAGACCTTGACATGGACTGCACTCCAGGTGTGAGCATTGTCGCCATGACGCATTCCTCGATGTCTTGCGCTGAGCGGGACAGCGCCGGAGCAGACCGGGCTATGCACTCGAGTGCCTGCCGCCCTGCGGGTCTCGCAGGGACCTTGGCGGCCAGCGCAGTGCTCCTGTCCGGCTGCGCCGCGGGCCCCAACTATCGGCCCCCGGCGCCGCCGAAGCACCCGGCCTACCTGCGGCTCGCTCCGGCGCAGCCTCTTCGTCCCGGGATGGGCGAGCCTACTCAGCGGCTTGTGAGCGCAGGAGCGATTCCGCGATTGTGGTGGCGATTGTTCCATTCCAAACCGCTCGACCAGGTGGTGCGCGCGGCGCTCTCGGGCAGTCCTACTATTGCGGCGGCACGGGAAAGACTGAACGCTGCGCGGGAGGCAGTCCGGGCGGCGAGCGGCGCGTACTATCCGCAACTCGACGCGTTCGCCTCTGCGGAGCGTGAGAAGGGTCCGGCGTTCGCCGCGGGTTTGCTGCATCCGCGCACGGTTCCGACGTACGACCTGTATTCCGTGGGTCCCACGGTGTCGTTCGTGCCCGATGTGTTTGGGCTCACCGCACGGCAGGTGCAGGAGCAGTCCGCGTTGGCGGAGCGACAGGCCGATGAGCTCGAGGCTGCGCAGCTTGCCGTGACGGGCAACGTCGTGGCCCGGGCGCTCACCCTCGCATCACTGCGGGCGCAGCTGCATGCCCTCCACGCCATGGTGTCGGACGATGAGAAGACTCTCGCTCTGGTGCGCCAGCAGTACGCCGCCGGCCGGGTGGACCGTACGGCGGTAGCCCTGGCGCGCGCGCAGCTCGCCCGAGACCAGGTACCGCTGCCGCTTCTGAAGCAGCGCATCGCCGCCTCGAGGGATGCCCTCGCCGTGCTCGTAGGCAGATCCCCCGGTGAGTGGCGGCCACCACGCTTCACTCTCGATGAGCTCACGTTGCCGCCCGAGCTGCCTCTGAGCCTGCCCTCGAGACTGGTGCGCCAGCGCCCGGACATCCAGGCTGCGGAGGCGGAGCTCCGCGCGACCAGCGCGGCGATCGGGGTGGCGACGGCGAGGCTCTATCCGACCCTTACCCTGTCGGCCCTCCTGGCGCCGACCGCCCTGACTCCCGCTGCGCTCTTTGACGGCCCCAACCTCGATTGGAATGCGCTGTCCCAGATCACCGCGCCGCTGTTTCATGGCGGCACGCTGCATGCCGAGAAGCGCGCGGCGGTCGACCAATTCCGTGCCGCTTCGGCCGTCTACCGGGAGACCGTGCTGGAGGCATTCCGGCAGGTCGCCGACACGCTGCAGGCGCTCGATCACGACAGCGAGTATGTGCGGGACGAGCGGCGCTCGCTCGCGGCCACGCGCCGCGCCTGGGCTCTGGAGCGCATCCGCTATGCCGCAGGCAAGGTGGACCTGTTGCAACTGCTTAAGACGCAGCGGCTCTACGACCAGTCCAGGGTCGGCTACTCCCAGGCGCGAGCCGCGCGGTATCTCGATAGCGCGGAGCTCCTCGTCGCGCTTGGCGGCGGATTCCAAGGCAAGGTGAGGTAAGCGCGATGCCGATCGAATCCCCCAAGGGACTCCGGGCCGAACGCTCGGGACGGTCCTGGCTCCTCGGCGCGGGTATCGTAGTCGCGCTCGCTCTCCTGGTGGGTGTCATCCTCTTCAGGCCGCCCGCCGTCCTAGTGGTCCAGGTCAAGCGCGGCAACCTCCCGGACGAGGTGGAAGGAACAGGCACCGTAACGGCGGATGTGCTCGTCAACATCGCCCCCGAGATCACCGGCAGGGTGCAGAGCGTCGCGGTGGATGAAGGGGATTTCGTGCACAAGGGCGAGGTCGTCGCGACGCTGGATCGGACGGGATGGCGCCACAGGCTCTTCGCGGCCGAGGCGCGACTTGCGGCCGCACAGGCGGTGGCGGCCGAGCGGCACCGGGAATGGGTGCGCGAGATGGGTCTGGTAAAGACGGGCGCCGCCAGCGTGGAGGACTCCCAGCAGTACACCGAGCGACTGAACGTGGCCGAGAGTGAAGTCCGGGCCGCTCGCGCGCAAGCCGGCGTGCTGCGGTATCAACTGTCATTGACGCGGATTCCGGCGCTGTTCAGCGGCATCGTGACACGGCGATGGGTCGTGCCCGGTGCGTCCGTGGTACCCGGCGAGACGATGTTCACCGTGGCCGATACACGTCTGATTTATGTCCGTGCGCACATCGATCAGGACTTCAGCGGTCAGGTCAGGGCAGGTGAGATTGCAACGGTCATTCTCCGCGGCAGACAAAACCAGCCTTTGAAAGGAACGGTACTGCGGATCGATCCCGAGGCCGACGCCGCGACGGAGGAGACGGTGGCTGAAGTCGCGTTCAAGATCCCGCCGGCGGATTTCCAGCTCGGTCAATGGGCCAACGTGTTCATCCGGGTTGCCACGGCGAAGAATGCGCTCTTGATTCCGGGGCAAGCCATTATATGGGTTGGTGGGCGATCGTTCGTGTTTGCCGTTGACCGGCACAACGTGGTCCATCGAGTGGCGGTGCGCGTTCTTGCGCAGAGTCCGCGGTTGCCGCTGGTGGCGGTCGCGGGAGCACTGCGGATCCACGAGCGGGTGGCGCTCAGGCCCACGGGCCTCAAATCCGCGGAGCGAGTGTCGCCCTGCAAGCCAGACCAGTGTACCGCCGGAATAATGGGCGGGTCCGGCAGCGGAGGCAACCGGTGAATCTCGCGTTTCGCGACATCCGCTACCACGGATTCAAGTTCTTCAGCTCTACGCTGGGGGTCTCACTCCTCATCATGGTGGTGGTCACCATTGGCGGCATCATCCGGGGGGTGATTCTGGATTCCTCGACGCTGATCGAAAGTACCGGAGCCGAACTCTGGGTGGTACAGAAGAACGGCGCCCATCCCGGGGTCGGGACCTATGGCCCGTTCGTTGAGATCTCGCGCTTGCCGGAGTCGATCTATCACGCCATCTCGGTCATCCCAGGCGTCGCCGAGGCGGGTCCGATCGTCACAGCCTGGGAACATGTGCCGCAGATAATGCGTCCGACGCCACTGATGAAGTTTATGTACCTCAACGCGCTCCTCAACACCCAGACCATGGTCAAGCCCGGCTGGATGGCGGTGCCCCGCGTACGGTTTATCGTGGTGGGCTATGAGCCGGGCCGGATCGGAGGGCCACCCGTTATCGTTGCTGGTCGTGGCATTGAGGCGAGGCACTACGAAATCGTGGCCGACGTGAAAACGGGATGTCACGTGGGACAG
>JAJZLX010000591.1 GCA_021850555.1 Pseudomonadota bacterium
TTCCGGGTTAGATGTGTGTGCCGAGATGAAGTTCTGGTGGCGACGGGACCGGCGGCTCGCGAATCGCTGTGATAACGGATGATGGCTTCCGCTTTTGCCCGGCTTTTCATGTGGAGGACACCGTCGCTGTGTCAAATTCGGCCATCAGTTTAGATGCCCGCGGTGACACTGTTCCTGACGGCACCGCGCCGCCGTCCCGCGCCCGGCTGCTGCCTCGCCTGGATATCCGGGAGGTTACCGCAATCTTCGCCGGTGGCGCGATCGGGACGCTGCTTCGAGCCTGGTTGGCGGTGGCTTTCCCGCACTCGCCGACCAGCTGGCCGTGGCCCACGTTCGTGGTCAACATCGTAGCTGCGTTCCTGCTAGGCTATTTTGTGACTCGGCTGCAAGAGCGGTTGCCTTTGTCGAGCTATCGACGGCCCCTGCTCGGTACCGGCCTTTGCGGCGGGTTGTCGACTTTCTCGACGATGCAGGTCGAGTTGTTGAAAATGATCGATGCACGCGCGTATGTTCTGGCGGATCTCTACGCGGCGGCGAGCATCGTCTGCGGGTTCGCTGCCATTTATGTCGCGACGGCGGTGTCGCGAAGGGTTTGGGTGGGCGCGTGACGGTGCTGGTCTGGGTGGGCGTGGTGCTCATCGGCGGTGCGGGATCAGTGCTGCGCTTTGTGGTCGACGGTGTGGTGGCGTCGCGTCGGAAGCGAGACTTCCCCTACGGAACGATGGTCATCAACATCAGCGGCGCGCTCGTCCTTGGCCTCTTGACGGGCTTGGCGCTCAGTGGACGGGCGTCGCTCCTCGCTGGCACCGCTGCGGTCGGGTCCTATACGACTTTCTCGACATGGATGTTTGAATCAGAGCGGCTCGCCGAAGAGCGCCGGTCCTGGACCGCTGCGGTGAACGTAGTACTCAGTCTCGTTCTCGGCGTCGCGGCAGCGGCCGTCGGGAGGGTGATCGGAGCTGATTTGTGAACGAGGACTGCCTCAAACTGACGTGCTATTTTGGCGAACGCCACCGCAGCGCCGGCCGGTTTGTCGCGGATCGCCTATTGGACATCTACGGTCGCAACGAGATTGCCTCGAGCATCATGCTGCGCGGTGTGGAGGGGTTCGGGCTGAAGCATCATTTGCGCAGCGATAGTTCGCTGACGCTGTCGGAGGATCTGCCCGCGGTCGCGATTGCCGTGGATTCGCGAGCGCGCATCGAATCAATCCTCGACGAAGTCGCCGGCATCGAGAACGTCGGCCTGGTGACGCTAGAGCGGGCGCGACTGATACAAGGTGACATCGGGCCGATTTCACTGCCAGAGAGTCTGCACGAAGCAACCAAGCTGACCGTTTACCTCGGGCGTCAAGAACGCACCTACCGGGTACCGGCCTACGTTGGCGTGTGCGAGCTGCTGCACCGTCGAGGCATCGCCGGAGCCACGGTGCTGCTCGGGGTCGATGGCACGCGCCACGGCCAGCGTGAACGCGCCCAGTTTTTCGGCCGCAACGCCGAGGTGCCGATGATGGTCATGGCGATTGGCTCAGGCCCCAGCATCACCCGAGTCTTGCCCGAATTGGGTGCGCTGCTGCGCACTCCACTGATCAGCCTGGAGCGGGTGCGTATCTGCAAGCGCGACGGGGAGCTGCTGGAGCGGCCGCACGAGCTGCCCGGAACCGACCAACACGGAATGGCGTTGTGGCAGAAGCTGAGCATCATCACCTCGGCGGCGGCCCAGCACGGAGGACAGCCGGTCTACCGTGCGATCACCCGGCAGCTTCGTGCGACCGGATCAAGCGGGACGACAAGCCTTCGCGGGATTTGGGGCTTTCACGGCGATCACGCTCCACATGGGGATCGGCCGCTGCAGGTGGCACGGCACGTGCCCACGCTTACAATCGTGATCGACACACCGGAGCGCACGGCCGCGGCGTTCCCGATTATCGATGCGCTGACTGCCGAACGTGGCTTGATCATCAGCGAGATGGTGCCCGCCGTGCACGCGCGCTCCAGCGATCGTCGCCGTGGCGGACTGCGATTGGCCAGCCACCACTACTAGGAAGCGGTCCTGATCGTTGACACGGGCGATGACCTTCCCTTCAAGCGGCCTGCGAGAGAAGTTGATTCTCGCAGCCAACGTTGAGCCGCTCTCCGTGACCAGCAGCCGCGAGTCGTTAACCAGCGTTCGCGCAGAATCGTAGATCGTCGTCGGTTTCGGCCATCGTCCAATTGACTCGACTGAGCTGCTGCAAGTCTGGTTCTTGATTTTGCTGAGCGAGAATCACACTAACTGTGAAGGTTCCGTGATCTTCTTGCCGTTTCGGCAACGACCCGAATTGCCCGCTCGGTACGCATGCGTTCGAGAGAGTAAGACGTTGAGACTCGAGAGAAGATGATGCAGAGGGGCAGGCTTGCCTATGTTTTGTCAGTTTACCACGCCGGTCGCACCCGTCCAGGCCTTCGCATGGCCGCGGACGGCCGTGCTCGCACGCGCGCAGAGCCGCGGCCTGGACCGGTGCGCTGCGGCGTGGGGCTTCGTCCTCGGGCAATCCCGCCCGAGATCAAGACGGAGCTCGCTCATGAGCACGCTCAATTCGCTTCTCATCCATGATCACGACCTCGGTACCGTGCGCAAGGCGACGGCCGATGAAATCATCTCAGCCGCCCGCGTCTGCGTAGCGCACAGAATGCGCCGGGGCGCATCGCTCTCGTCGCCCACCGCGGCTCGGGACTATCTCGTCCTGCACTTCGCCGCGTTGCCGCACGAAGTCTTTTGCGTGATCTACCTCGACAGCCGACATCGCGTGATCGAGTGCCAGGATCTCTTCCGCGGCACGATCGACAGCGCGAGCGTCCATCCGCGGGAAGTGGTGAAGGAAGCTCTGAGGCGAAATGCCGCCGCCTGCCTCCTGGCGCACAATCATCCCAGCGGCGTTGCCGAGCCCAGCCCGGCTGATGAGCTGATCACCCGGCAGCTGAAGGCCGCCTTGCAGCTTGTCGATATCCGGGTGCTCGATCACCTCGTCGTCGCGGGTGCTGGATGCATCAGCTTTGCCGACCGTGGCATGCTCTGACGCAACACAATTCCCGGCTCCGGTCCAGGCCGGAGTCGGGATCGTCGGTTTTCATTTGAATCCGTCGGGATGGTCGCGTTTTAACCGTTCGCTCGCGGGGGTTCTCCGGACATCGGAGGGGCTCTGTCGCCGGTCAGCGGGCAGCTGGGCCCGCTACTTCGCTGCCCCAGCCAGCGCCTTCGGTCGCTGCAAGAGGATTGTTGCCATCCCAATGGTTGGCGATCATGCGGTGTCCGGAGATCGCGTTCGCCTGGTCGGAAAGGAGCCAGAGCAGCGGCGGCACCATGATTGCCGGGTCGAGGAGCTGGCCTCGGGCACTCTCGGGGAAGCCAGCGGGAACCATCCCAGTCAGCGTCGCGCCACCCGGAAGCAGGGCATTGACTGTCACCCCGGTGCCGCGCAGATCCTCAGCCCAGATTATGGTTTCGGACTCCAGAGCGGCCTTCGACGGGCCATAGGGCGAGAACCCGGTCCGGCGCATGGTCGAGTGACTGATCGAGACATTCACGATGCGGCCCCATCCCGCGCGCAGCATGTGCGGTGTCGCCGCGCGTGCCATCAGGAACGGGCCGTTGACGTTGGTGTCGATCACCATCCGCCAGGTCTCGGGCTCGACCTCCCAGAATCGGGTCGGTTGGGTCATGAAGGATTCGCTGACGTACCTCATGCCCCGGCCGGCATTGTTCACCAAGATGTCCAGTTGGCCGAACCGTTCCAGCGCGGCAGTGACGACGCGTTGTGCGTCGACTTCGCGGGTGACGTCGGCGAGAACGGGGATGACCCGGTCGGTGCCTGCTTCGGCAGCCACGGCGTCAATCTCCGAGCGCTCGCGGGCCGAGGTCGCCACGACTCGGATCCCGGCTCGCGCCAGGCCTAGCGTCATCGCCCGGCCGATGCCGCGTCCTGCACCGGTGACAATCGCCACGCGACCGGGGTTCGGGGTCTGCGGACCCGCATTCTTCATCATGGTCTCAGCTTCTCCGCCGCCCATAGACTTGGAGACAGGGCGCTCTGAGTGCACATACGATCTGCGTACGCCGTGTCCGCCAGCGAAGGCTGGGCTCGCCTACTTCCGACCCTTGGTGGGCTTCGGCTCCCGAAGCACATCGGCGTATTTCGCGAAGAGCAGCTCTAGGGCTTGCCGCAGCAGCCGCGTCTGGGGGATATCCGTCTGCTCCGAGAGCTCCTTGAGCCGGTCGGCCATCTCCACAGAGACACCCAGTCCCAATTTTCGGCTGGCGGATCGCACCACGGTATTCCCAAATGTCTAGCAATTGCTAGACGTTGCCTGATTAAGGGAGTAGTGTACTCGCTTTTCTAGCAAGCGGCCCTCGGAGCGGTTGGTACCCGCCCCGAGGGCCTGCCACAACCACGTATCAGAGGTACGCAGTCATGGGTTCACGACCCGCGCATTCTAGCCGGCGCAAGCGGCAGCGGTCCCGGCGCAGGCCGACCGGTCCCGATGTCCACGCGATCATGGCGCGGCTCGGACGCGCCCAGGCGCTCATCACGGTCGCACAGCGCAGCCTCGAGGCCGATGACCGGACGGACGCTTACCCCGAGGCCGTGGTGCTCAAGACCGGTCTCGCCGCGCTCGATGCCGTCTATGACGAGCTCGACGCGGCCGATCGCCAGCTCCATGGGGTGCAGGGCGAGGCGCGGTGAGTCTTCTGGGCATCCGCGCCACCATCTCCCACACCGGTCATCTCACGCGCGTCTCTCAGGCGATCGCTTGCCCTGATCGGGCCGGCCCGAAGGATGCCTGGCACCATCTGATCGTCAGGCCCGCGGCCCGGGAAGACCGCTGCCCGGCCGACGCGCTGGTCGGGATGCTCTGGTGGAACGAACTCACCCGAGCGGAGCGTGCCTACTGGCTGGATGTGGTCGGGACCGCGGTCCCGGCCGATGGGTGGCGAGCCTTCCAGGCCGGGAGGCGACCGCCGTAATCGTCACGCGACCGCGCACGAGATGGGGTCTCCATGGGCGGACGTGTCGTCTCCATCGATCCTTGCAAGCCTGCGGGCGCCTGGACCGCCGCGGCTCTGCCCGGCAGGCGGGCCGCACGGTCTCGCTCTCAGCCGCAGCCTTCCCTCATTCCTGCTCGGAGAACCCACCTCGGGTGGTGCGCTGATCGGCCGTGATCAGCCCCATGCGCTGCAGCCGAGCCTCGATCGCACGCAGGGTGCGCCCGTGCCGGGCCGCAATGGCCTCCGGGGGCTCTTTCGCCGCGAACTCCGTGCGCAACTGCTCCTCTTCCTTGATCGTCCAGTCCCGGCCGACATTCTCGGGGAGTAGCGCCCGGCGCCTCGTACGCGCATCTACGGCGTCGATCGCACCGACGCCCGCGAGTAAGGCGCGCAGGACATCGGAGCTATGGACGACACAGTCGGACGGGAGCTGCTCTCCGGAGCATGGATTGCGCCCTTCGATCAGGGACATGAGAATCGTCCTGGCCTCAGTGTGTTGCATGACAGGTCACCGAACAGTTGATTGACGCGTGGAATGCGGTCATCAGGACAGACGAAGAAAAGCCAAATCGAATGCGCTGTATGCCGTCTGAAGCAGGGTTAGCGCATATCGAAGAGCCACTTCCTCATCGCCCAGTCCCGCGTGTTCCTTGGCTGCCAGTGCGTGGTGAACGACCGTCACCACCGAGATGGCATCCGAAAGGTCGCCGAGTAGGACCATGATATCCGGAGCCGCGGAGTCCGACGGCGATCGCGCCGTCGCATTCTTCGTCGGCTTGCGACGCCGGGTCCCATGCCCGGGACTTGCCCGAGCGAGACTCCTGCGAGCCGGCATTTGAGCAGCCATAGGCACTTCCCGATGGTTTCGTGCGCTACGAAATATGTATCACTGAGCATGTTATACTGATACTGTTTTCGTATCAATAGGGGTGATACGGTATTAGGAGCACCTCCATCACTGACCGGGGGTGCCATGAAGTATCCGACTCGCCAGAGGGCCATCGTCGCTGCGCTGCGCAAAGCTCGGGAAGCGGCGGGGCTTTCCCAGAGGCAGCTGTCCGAGAAGCTGCGCGAGCCGCCGAACTGGATCCAGCGCATCGAGGCCCTTGAGCGGCGGGTGGATGTCGCGGAGTTCATCGCCATCGCGAAGGCGGTTGACGCGGATGCTCTGGAGCTTTTTCGGGAGACACTCCAGGGTTGAGCGCATGGTGACTGGCAGTTCGTCGCCGTTGCCGACATTGACTGACGTGGGGATCCGGCGGTAGCGTGTTTGGGTCATTCGGCACCCTGAACGCGCTGCCCTAACGATTCGAGGAATTCGCCGTGACTTGGCATCATCTCTTCCTGGCGGCTGCCGTACTGGCGCTCATGTTCCCGGCCTATCGCCGCTTCGTCATCGAAACCGTGCGAAGCGTTCTCACCCCGATCGTCGCGGTGCTGTTCTTCTTCGCAATGCGCCTGCCCTGAACCTATCGGCTGAGCGGGTAAAGAGGGGAGATCGCGAGGCCTGTCTCCTGTTGGCTCGTCTTTTCTTGTGCAGCGCCACCGATCCCAGGGAGTTCGGATACTCCCGATGAGATCACGATCCGCGCCAGCAAGCTGTCACGCACCGTGAAGATCTAGAGACCGGAGACCTCTCTCTGCGGTCGGTGACTGCGGTGCTTCGGATCATTGTTTCATGCCCCTTTCGGTTGCGGTCCGGGTCGCGGGCGAGAACCGCAACCGAAAGGAGCTTTCCGATGAAACTCTTGACCGAAGCACAGCGCCGCGAGCTGCTCGCAAACGGCCAGCGATCCGCGGCCGGCAATCCGATCGATCCTCTCCCGGTTGTCAAGCTCTTCACGCCCGACGCCGGCGCCACCTGGCTCCTCACGGAGCTCGATCCGGAGGACCCGGAACGAGCCTTCGGCCTCTGCGATCTCGGACTCGGCGACCCCGAGATCGGGTCCGTGAGCCTCACCTCACCGAGCTCGCGAGCGTCCGCGGACGGCTCGGGCTTCCCGTCGAGCGCGACCTTCACTTTACGGCTGACCGCCCGCTTTCGGCCTATGCGGCCGAAGCCGCACTTCGCCGGCGCATCGTCACGTAGCCGACGCGCCTTGAGCCGGCGCGGCCAGTCCTCATGGGTCGCGCCGGTCCTCTTTCGTACGGCAACCGCGCCATTTCGGCGTGTCGATTGGCGCACGGGCGATGCAGGGTTCCGCCTGGGGAGCCCTGCGATCATCGACCGTAGGGCGCTCTTGGCTCAGGCGCCTCACGGCTTCGACGAATGAAACGCCGAGCAGGTGCATTGCGAGGTCGATCGCGTTGCCACCGCCGCGTCGCTCTCGCGTGTCGAACCACAAGCGTCCCGTCGTCAGGATCTCGAAATCTCCCAGACCCGTGAGGCGCTGCCAGTGGCGGCGTTGTCAACTCTTGCGCGGCACGAACGTCAAGTTCGACCTCACTTGGATGGAAAGCCGTAGCAAGACCTGTTCGCTCGACATCCGCCTGAGCTCGGCGAGCCTGGATTCATCGAACGACTTGCGGATCGCCATGCTTGAGACGCTCGGACTTGGAGGCGTCGTGGGGGAGGGAGAAATCGCGCAGCGCTCACTTTCTCCCTGCTCAACGCCTTCTGCTGCGCCGAGACTGCTCGCGACGGGCAACACCGCGCCCGCGAGCGACCCAAAACCTTGGAGGACGATGCAATGGAAAACTCAAGCCCGCCGGCTGGCGACCGCTACCTCACGAATTCCGAGGCCGCCGCGGTTTTGAAGCTCTCGCCCCGCACGCTCGAGAAGCTCCGCGTGAACGGCGGCGGACCACGGTTTCGCAAGTTCGGCAGCCGCGTCATTTATGCGAGGGAGGACCTCGAGACTTGGGCGAACGCACGGGTATGCGAGAGCACCTCGGACCCTGGGTACGTCGCCCTGCGGTGACGAGCGGCCCTCGACGGGGCCTTCGCTGTGCTCACCGGATCGAATTCGGAATCCCCTCGAGATCGGCTCGAGGCGTTCCGGGCGCTCGCAGCCGATCTCGCTCCTCGGGACCTGCAGGACCTCATGTCCTATCCGTTCTTTTCCCTCACGAAGACCAAGCGCATCCGGCCGATCGACTATCACGCGGGCGATGTCACGATCCGGGTCGAGGGGACCACGGAACATGGTCTTGCGACCATCTGGGACGCGGACGTGCTCATCTGGGCCGCCTCGCAGATCATCGAGGCACGGGATGCCGGGATCGAGACCTCACGGCTGCTGGTCGCGACTCCCTACGAAATCCTGAACTTCGCCGGCCGGGGAACGAGCGGACGGGATTATCTGAGACTCAAGGCGGCCCTCGACCGGCTTCAGTCGACGTCCGTCGCCACGTCGATCCGCATGCCGTCGAGCCGCCGTCTGCACCGCTTCTCCTGGCTCAACGAGTGGAAGGAGCGTTCGAGCGGGGAGGGCCGGCCGGTGGGGCTCGAGCTCGTCGTCCCGGACTGGTTCTACGCGACGGTACTCGACTCGAGCCGTGTCCTCACGCTCGATCGGGCGTACTTCCGGCTCACGGGCGGCATTGCGCGCTGGCTCTATCGCCTCGCCCGCAAGCATGCCGGCAAACAGCCGGACGGCTGGCGGTTCGACTTTCGTCATCTTCACGCCCGGTCCGGGAGCCTCGCGCGGTACGCCGACTTCGCCGTCGACCTTCGGCGGATCGCCCGCTCGGAATCACTGCTCGGCTACCGAGTCGACATCGAGCGCTCGCGCCGCGGGGCCGAGATCCTGCACGTTCGGGCGGCGCCCACGCATCGGATCGACCGCACCGTGTCTGAGCTCGCCGCGAGATTCCGGGTTGGGGATAAGCTGTGAATAGACACGTGCTATCAGGCGCACGGGGTATCGTGCTATCAGGCGCACGACTATCGTGCTATCAGGCGCAAGAACGCGCGCAAGTCCTTGGTCTGCCTAGCGGATTCCGGACCTTAACTCTCATAACTTACAGATCCTTCGGATCTGTCATAACGGAAGAGGGCCGGTCGAATAACTCCGAGCGGCTGGATTCTGAGCGACGGGATCGCGTCCCGGACGGCACGCGATGAATCCGGTGCGCATCCGTCGTGGGCAACCGGACGAGGAAGAGAGCGGCGATCGAAACGCTGGCTGCGCGGCGACGGATTGCCCGACTTTCATCTCGGCGAGAGCCTCTCGAGCGGCATCTCGAGGAGGGGGCGGCGCATTCCGACACTTTCTCGTGCTGGCTGTGACGCTGCTTGGCGCATCGATGTGCATCGCCGTGTCGTGGCTTCATCCCCCTGTCCGATTGGTGTACAACGCGAGCCCGAGCGTCGCCCTGGGCTGGTATCTGATGGTCCCACCGAGTCGCCTGACGGTCGGGATGTTCGTGGTCGCGCATCTTCCGCCAGCGGCTGCCACGCTCGCCGCTGAGCGGGGCTACCTTCCGATCGCCGTTCCGATCGTCAAACGCATCGCGGCGGATCACGGGGAGCGCATCTGCGAGCATTCTCGGGTCCTCTCCATCGACGGTCTGCCAGTCGCCCGCGCACTCATTCAGGACTCGCAGGGGCGTCCCCTTCCCGTATGGTCCGGGTGTCGAACTCTCTCGCGCAGTGAGTATCTGCTGCTGGGAGACGGCGCACCGGATTCGTACGACAGCCGCTATTTCGGGCCGGTGACGGCACGTGCCATCCTCGGGCGCGCCATCCCGCTGTGGACATGGCGATGAATCGAGGGTGGATATTCGCTGGGTGC
This sequence comes from Pseudomonadota bacterium, assembly GCA_021850555.1. Next base: position 9,762 of record JAJZLX010000591.1, read on the forward strand.
ATGGTGGCCCTTTTCACCGGCCTCGCGGGTCGCAACGCCTTCGCTGCCGACCGGCCACAGTTGTGCGGGACCGATCCGTGGCAACCGATCGTTCGTGAAGCCGCGCATCGCTTCGATCTTCCGCGTGCCTGGTTGGACGCGGTAATCCTCGCGGAGAGCGCCGGCTGTCCTACGCTCAACGGCAAGCCCACGGTCTCTGCGGTGGGCGCGATGGGATTGATGCAGCTGATGCCGGCGACATGGCGAGAGTACCGGGCACGACTCGGACTCGCTGAGGATCCTTACCAGTCCCGCGACAACATCCTCGCCGGCGCCGCGTACCTGCATGCGCTCTATCGGCGATATGGATGGAACGGATTTCTCGCGGCATATCAGGCGGGCCCCGGGCGGTATGAGGAATTCATGCGCGGCGCACGACCACTCCCGCGGGTGACGATCGAGTACGTCGCGCGCGTCCGGCGGATGATTGAGCGAATTGACGCGGAATCCTCTCCGGACCGATTACCTACAGCGTCTGCCGCGAGTCCGCTCTTCGTCGTGGTCTCGTCCGACCCGGAGAATGTGGATCGTGCGACACATGGGCATCTCGATGCTCAACTCTTTGTGCCGCTCTCGCCTGTTCAACGGCCAGCCACGGAGCGGCAGAAATGACCGTCGGAATGCGTGTTGCCATGCATTCAATGGGCATGACAGGGAGCGTAGAGGCCGGAAGTGGCACGAGGAAGACGCGGAAGCAAGATAGAAGGTCGCGGCACCGCCGCGCCGCCAAGCCTTTGTCTGCACATCGGTTTGCGCGGCACCACGGCGCAGGAGGGGAGTGCCGCGGCTTGCGGCAACCGCCTATGATTCAAGCAGTTCCCGGGTGCCGCCTACGCTGCGACGCGCTCGGATGCTCCTGGGGTTCGCCATGAGCCGGGATCGCGAGGGGCGGTTCCGACCCCGCGTCGGACCGCCGCGAGATCGGGGTAAGGCAACCCGCCCACGACTCATTGCCCGGGTGATTCGCGCCGCGTCGCGTTCAGGGAAGTCACTGGGGTACCGTGCGGCACGAGCCCGCCCCGGCACTCGGCTCGGGCGAGGGCACGCGGCCGCACAACTCACGGGCCGGGCGCTCGGACCTCGGTCGCGGCGGGCAATCGTCAAGTTCCGCATCGTCAGACACGCCGGCATCCACCCTTCGGCTCTCAGGGAGAATCTCGGCTACATCGAGCGGGAAGTTGTCCAGCCGGATGGTCGTCGCGCTCACCTCGAGGCGGAGGATCGCGAACGGATCGATGCCGAATCCTTCGCCCGCCGGATCGAGAATGACCGCCATCACTTCAAGATCATCGTATCGCCCGAGGATGCCACGCAGATCGGGGACCTCAAGGCCTATACGCGTGAGCTGATGGCGCAGGTGGAACGGGATCTCGGGACGCGGCTCGAGTGGGTGGCGACAGATCACTGGGACACCGACAATCCCCACATCCACATCCTGCTGCGCGGCAAGGACGAGGCCGGCGAGGATCTCGTTATCGCCGGCAACTACATCGCCCACGGTATGCGCCATCGCGCCGCAGAGCTCGCCACGCGCTGGCTCGGGCCGCGGACGGAACGGGAGATCCGGGAGAGTTTGACACGGGAGGTCGAACAGGAACGGTGGACGAGTCTGGATCAGGCTCTGCAGCGGAGCGCACAGGACAGTCGCTTGGACTTGGCGGTTCTTTCCGACGCTGTCCGGGACCGAGAGCATCGGGCGCTCCTGATCGGGCGCTTGCAGCGTCTCGGGGAACTTGGCCTCGCCGAGCGCCTCGCGCCGGACCGCTGGCAACTCTCACCCGATTTTGAGCGGCTGCTGCGGGCCATGGGTGAGCGGGGCGACATCATCCGCCGCATGCAGCGCGCGCTCGGGGACAAGCGCCGCGAACTCGGTGCCTTCGGCAATACGGAGGCTCCCGAGTCCATCACCGGCCGCCTGGCCGCGAAGGGCATCATCGAGCCCGTATACGACCGCGAATACCTCATCGTCGACGGTATCGACGGCCGGGCCTACCACATCGCGGCGCACTCTCGAGTCGACCTCCGCGAACTGCCGGTCGGAGCGATCGTCACCGTGACGAACGGGCCAAAGCCGCGTCCAGCCGATCGGACGATCGCGGAGCACGCGCGCGATGGTATCTACCGAACCTCCGAGCACCTCGCGGTAGCGCGAGACGATGTTCGGCCAGGGCACGATCCCGAGGCATTTGTCGAGGCGCATGTGCGGCGACTGGAAGCGTTGCGTCGTGCTTGCATCGTCGAGCGACTGGAGGAGGGCGTCTGGCGCGTGCCCAAGGACCTGGTCGAACGCGGGCGAGCGTATGACGCCCGGCGCTCCGGAGGCATCCAGGTTGAGGTCAAGTCCTACTTTCCGATCGAGCGGCAAGCACGGGCAGTCGGGGCGACCTGGTTGGATCGTCTTCTGGTGGATCAACGCGATGACCTGTCGGCGACGGGATTCGGCGCCGAGGTGCGCGCGGCGCTCGCCGAGCGGGAGGGTTTCCTTGTCCGAGAAGGCTTGGCCCAGCGTCGCAGGCAGCGGATTACTCTCGCACCAAACCTTCTCGCGACGCTGACGGCGCGCGAACTCGCGAGTGCCGCTGAAAAGATTCAGACCGAGACCGGGCTCGTCTATCACCCGGTCGTCGACGGTGAACCCGTCTCGGGTGTCCTCCGGCGATCCGTGGTTCTGGCAGGCGGGCGATCCGCAATGCTGGACGACGGTGTGGGGTTCAGCCTGGTTCCGTGGCGGCCTGTGATCGAAGGACGCGTTGGCCAGGTCTTAACGGCGGTCACGCGAGGCGACCACATCTCATGGACTCTCTCGCGCCAGCGCGGCATGTCGCGTTAGCGTTGTGCATTCTCGTCAGCCCACACGGCGGCAAGGCGCGAACTTCTGTGCCGAAGGACGACCTGCCGGAGAAGCTCGCACAGGATATGGCATAGGCCGCAAACGACACTATTGCGGACCTCCGAGCGCGGCTCGCAAGCAGAGTTGTCCATCGGTAAAGGCACTGGTCTTCCTGCGGAGGTGTCTCCGTGAAGCCGCTTTACGATTCGATGCTCGACACGAATCTGCTGGGGCGTACCTTCGCCGGCCCGACCTTTGCGGCGTGGCGAAAGGTGGCGAAAATCCTCGATGCCGCGCCCCTCAATCAGGACGCGCACGCGCTCCATCGGGAACTCACGGGACGCGATAGCGCGCCGCGTGAGGCCTTCCGCGAGGCGTATCTCATCAAGCCCCAGCCGAGCAGGCGGGACGCAGTCTCGCGCTCGCTCGGCGCCTCCTCGACGACTCGGAGGCGAAGTTGTGAGTTGTTCCGCGCCCGCCCATCGCGCGGTCACCCCCTCAGCCCCGGCGACCGTCAGCAGTTCGAGCGGGTACTCATCGACTGCAGCCCGCGGGGTGGTTCCGCACCGCCGCGGCGGCGCGATGTCTATCGAAGATTTACCGGTGACCTTCGCCGTGATCGCGAGCGCTTGGCGGGAAGCGGATCGCCTCAAGGCCGAACACGACGAGAACTGCTCCCCCGGGTGACGGTCTACGTCGTCGACGCCGACGGGGTGTCGATCTACAGGGCGCTGACAACTCGGTGACTGCCGTTGCGCATGCGCAACGCACCGTCTGCTCGGGCTTTTGCCTCGCGGTGCAACGCGCTACACTGCCGGCCAATAACAACGACGAACTCTGCGGGGAACCAATGACTGTCTGCGTAGGAGCCATCTGCGAGGGTGGCAAGGCGGTGGTCGTCTCCGCCGATCGCATGATGACCTACGGGCCGCCGATGAACCTCCAGGCGGAAGGAGCGGTCCGGAAGATTTTTCAACTTACGCCGCAGTGCGTGATGCTGTTCTCGGGGTCCGTACCGGACGGCGAAGAGGTTTTCAGCCGCACCAAGGCCGGCGTGATTGCCACCCTGCACCCAGATGTCAAGACGATCGCCACGACCGCCGGCGGGGTGTACATAGCGCACAAGAAGCGGCGCGCCGAGGAGGCGATCCTGAGGCCGTTCCTTGGCATAGACTTTGCAGGGTTCCAGGCGCTCGCCGCTCAATCGGCGTCGTCTCAGGTGATGGCCCAGGTGCTCGGGTTGCTCAGTCAGCACAACCTCGGACTTGACATAATGATCGCCGGCGTGGACGCCGACGGTGCGCATCTGCACGTCGTTTCACATCCCGGGACCGTCATGTCGATGGATACTGTCGGCACGGTCAGTATCGGGTCAGGTGGGATGCACGCGTCCATCCGTATGTCGCTCGCGCGGCACAAGAGCACCAGCAGTCTCGCGCAGGCGTTGCATAACGTCTACGAGGCGAAGCTCGCCTCCGAGGTCGCCCCCGGTGTGGGGAAGGTGACGGACGTCGCCGTGATTAACGGCGGGGGCATCAAGTTCGTCGAGGACGGTATAATCCAGGTGTTACAGGAAATTCACAAGGACCGACCATCATTGGACACGGCCGAGGTCGAGAAGCTCGCAGAGAAGTGCAAGGGGTATCAACATGCCTCGTGACCCGATTGACCTGTGGAACCCCGGTCCGTGGTTGGGAGACGCGTCGTCCGCGCAGGTAACGCTATGGCAGGCCGAGAACCACTGGGCCGCGCTGTGCCCGCCGCCCGTAGCGTTCCCGGTCGGCTGCGTTGCGCCGGCCGAGCATGATGAGCAGCCGAACCGGCCAGACCCACTCTGAACCGAAGCCCCGCGCGAAGCGCGGAGATGGAGCCGCCGCGATGGCCTCCCCGTTACAAAAAGAGTTCGAATATTACCTAGCCCATCAGGCTGAGATGGTCTCCCGGTACAATGGAAAGTTCGTCGTGCTTAAGGACGGCGACGTCGTTGGCGTCTACGACTCCGAGTTGGCCGCGGTCACCGAGACTCAGAAGACACACCGCCTCGGTACCTTCCTAGTACAGAAGGTGGAGCCGGGCGAAGGGGCTTATACACAGACTTTCCATTCTCGTGTAGCATTCCTGGCCGAGAATGCAGAAGTCCAGCAGCTTCACCGTTAGAGCTAACGGGGGGACGCTCCGCGTCCTTCAAACTGCTTGCCGCGTCGCTGAAGCGTTTGACCCGAATACCGCTCCGCAGTCATATCCGCAATTTCACGAGTTCCAGGCAATCTGGGATACGGGGGCTACGAACTCCGTTATCACCCAGCGGGTGGTGGATACGCTACACCTCCAGCCCATCGGCATGACGCGAGTTCAGAGCTTCGATTCGGCCAAGATGTCGGAGACCCACCTCGTTAATGTCGGCCTGCTCAACCAGGTTGCGATTCCGAACATCAAAGCCACCAAAGGGAGTATCACCGACGGGATTGACGTATTGATCGGGATGGACATCATCACGATCGGTGACTTTGCGATCACCAATCGGGGCGGCGTTACCGTGTTCTCGTTCTGCGCGCCGTCGCAACGGTGCCTCGACTTCGTGCAGGAGCACAACGACGCGCTAAAGCAGAATCGCCCGGGATTCCGCGGTTTCACCCCGCCGCCGCCGTTCCACGTCGGCAGGAAGCGTAAAAATCGAGGCTAGGCCTCAGGCGTGTACAATGTTGCTTATGAAAAGATCTGAACAATAAAGACGATGTCGTACAGCGAAATCCGAGAATCCACCAAGGTGCAACTTCTGGATAAGGTTCGCCGACACGACTATGGTCGATACCTTTTCAAGGCAAGCCTCTTGCGTCTGCGTGGATTTTCAGGCGAGGACATTATCTTCGACTTCCCAGTCACGGCGTTGATCGGTCCAAATGGCAGTGGAAAGTCAGCCGTTTTGGGCGCCGCCGGCTGCGCCTACAAGCCGGTCAAACCTGGCACGTTCTTTCCGAAAAGTGCGGTCGGTGATGAATCGATGGCGGGATGGCGCATCGAGTACGAACTAATTGACAAGAAGTCAAGCCCCCGCCAGCTGATCAAGCGTACATCGAATTTCAGGCAGGCGAAGTGGGTTCGTGGTGACGTCGCAGATCGTGACGTTCTGTATTTCGGAATAGAGCGCACCGTCCCTGCCGGGGAAAAGACCCGATATAGGGCGCTGAAGCGCTCAACCTATCATCACAAACCCCCATTAAAGCCGATGGATAAGGATGTTGCTGACCAGGTCGAACACATTCTCGGGAAGTCTGTCGCCGATTATCGGGTTACCCAATACGGATCCGATGACACGTTCCTCGTGGGCCGAACTGGGAAAAATAACTATTCAGAGTTTCACTTCGGTGCTGGCGAATCATCGATAATTCGCATGATTGCGCGAATTGAGAAGGCTCCGGAAAACAGTTTGATTCTGATCGAAGAAATTGAGAACGGACTTCACCCAGTCGCGACTCGTCGTATGGTCGAGTATCTGATTGATGTGGCAGAGAGAAGATCGATACAAACCATATTCACGACACATAGTGATTACGCTCTCTCGCCATTGCCGAACGAAGCCATCTGGGCGTCTGTTGATGGTCGTCTCCGCCAGGGCAAACTGTCCGTGGAAGCTCTGCGAGCAGTTTCGGGTCGGGTCGACAAGAAACTTGCCATATTCGTAGAAGACGAGTTTGCGAAGGCCTGGGTTGACGCAATCCTTCGGGAGACGCTTGGCCACGACTATGATCAAGTTGAAGTTCATGCGGTGCATGGCGACGGAAATGCGGTTGCCACGCACCACGGTCACGTTTCGAATCCCGCCGTCACTTTTCGGTCCTTATGCGTGATCGACGGTGATTCGCGTCAGCAAGAAGATCGCGATGCGGGGGTGATCCGACTTCCTGGCGCACAGCCCGAACTCTCCGTCTTCAAGAGTGTATGTGACCGCCTTGGTGAAGATTTGGCGGTTCTAACGGTTTCCTGCCAGCGTGCGCCTGAAGCACAGGAGATGGTGCGTCAATCCATTGAAGTGGTTTCAAGAACGAATCGTGATCCACATCTTATCTTCAATCAAGTTGGAATCAAGATAGGCTTTGTTTCAGAAACCATCGTTCGCGGGGCTTTCCTCGCACTGTGGATTCGGTCGAACCAAGCTTATTGCCAGGATCTGGCAGCGCGCGCGCGGCGATTCATTGAGAGTTAGCCTGCGTACCCTGAGCCCGAGGGGCTAACGAACTAAAGGTTGCCTGCTCGCGGGCGGCAGATTTGCTGCCATTGTGCTCCTCGCGTCGACGAGGCACTGTCCCGACATATCGGATCAGATCCAATTCGGCATTTGGAAGGAGTTCCGGGATGGGCGGAGCGGCTGTAATTGCGGGTGCAGCCGGGCGCGACCGGATCGATTGCGCGGTTGCGACGCGCTCTGCGGTTCTCTTCGATTCTCGGTGGTTCGCAGAGGCTTCCATTGATTTCATCTTGAGCACATTTGTTGCAAAGATCGACTTTGACCTGACCTGAACCATACGAAATCCTCTCCCCCCGCGCTGGCAAGCACTTTGCCGGCACTCGCAGCGGAGGTATTTCGGCGTGACCCCCACCAAGATCCTCATCGGGCAGATCCTGATCGTCCTCGGGATCGTGCTGGCTGGGGTGTGGTCCGCGACCGAGTGGACCGCCGGAGCGCTGGGATTCCAGATGCGTCTCAGTGCACCGTGGTTCGTCCTCCGCGGCGTACCCGTGTACTACCCCTGGCGGCTTTTCGAGTGGTGGTACGCCTACGAGCCCTATGCTCCGGACGTCTTCGATACCGGCGGAGCGATTGCAGCCGGGAGCGGAATCTTGGCGGCACTGGCTGCGATCGTGGGCTCGGTCTGGCGCGCTCGCCAGTCACGGCTCGTGACCACTTACGGATCGGCGCGCTGGGCGACGTCTCGAGATCTCAAACTCGCCGGACTTATTCGGCCCGCAGGCGTGTTCCTCGGCCGGATCGGTCAACGATATCTCCGGCACGATGGTCCCGAGCACGTCATGGTGTTTGCACCGACCCGCTCGGGGAAGGGCGTCGGGCTCGTGATCCCGACGCTTCTCACCTGGCCGGATTCGGCGGTTATCCACGACATCAAAGGAGAGAACTTCCAACTCTCGGCCGGCTGGCGCTCGCGCTTCTCTCATTGCCTGCTCTTCAATCCCGTCGATGCGCGCTCCGCGGCGTACAACCCGCTTCTCGAGGTGCGTCGCGGAGCGCAGGAGGTGCGCGATGTGCAAAACATCGCCGACATCCTGGTCGATCCCGAGGGCGCGCTCGAGCGACGCAATCACTGGGAGAAGACGAGTCACTCGCTCCTCGTCGGCACGATTCTGCATGTTCTCTACGCCTGTGAAGACAAGACGCTGAGCGGCGTCGCCAATTTCCTCTCCGACCCCGCTCAGCCCATCGAACGCACGCTCCGAGCGATGATGACGACGAACCATCTCGGGGATCGTCCGCATCCCGTCGTCGCGAGTGCCGCCCGGGAGGTGCTGAACAAGGCGGATAACGAGCGCTCGGGCGTGCTCTCGACGGCGATGAGCTTTTTGGGACTGTACCGAGATCCCACGGTCGCCGAGGTGACTCGCCGGTGCGACTGGCGGATCGCGGACCTCAC
>JAJZLX010000549.1 GCA_021850555.1 Pseudomonadota bacterium
ACAACTCGACCTTCTCGAGCGGCGACGAGTGGTTGGTGACTGCGGCATCACCAAAGAACGGTTGCTCGGCCGGTCGGGGATCAGACGCCAGCCTCTCTTCCAGCGTCTCCAACTTGGCCTTGAGCTTCGCGCGCTCGGCATCGAGATCGGACAACCGCCGCCGAACGCGCGCAACGCGCGCGATGTGCACCGAAACATCGTTCTCGTCTGCCATAGTAGTTGCTCTCACCCATAGCTCAAGGGGCAACATAGACCAAAGGGAGCACGACCTTAAGGCGGGCGACGCGTGGCTCGGCGGATCGATGGGCAGCACTAGGCGCAGCAGCATGGAAAGCCGGCGTTCAGCGACCCACACTCCGCATTATCCGGCGCTTCTCATAATCCGCCCGGCCTGCGAAGATGCAGTGACTCGGCGTATTGTCGCTCGCCCGGTTGACCTCCAGGCCATCGTATCTCCATTCGTCTTCGCAAACGAACTGAACGTATGGCCCGCTCCGTCCGCAAGGGGGGATTTTCATCTGGCTCTAATCAGTCTGCTTCAACGTATCCGGTCTCGGGCTTCGAACCCAGCCAAGATGGAGATCCGCGCGGCCAGATCCTCATAATCACATCGGCCTTGGAGGCCGTTCAGTGGGTCAGGTTTTCAAGCCACTGTTCGACTGTCAGGCCATCTTCCTTTCACCTCACGCAGACATCGACTGCCTTTTCGCGCCCAACTGCGAGCGCTGTTCGGGCGATTTCGTCATGCGGCCGCAGCCGCCGCCTCGAATTGGGCGCCGTAATCACAACCGTGTGCCAAAAACAGCCCATGCGATCCGAGCCAGCTTCGGGGCCAGCGCGACTACGACCACGTTCTTATGCGCTCGATTGTGCAATCCCCGCGCCCAGCGGCCCAACGGCGTATCGCGTTCGACAAAATAAGGCAGCGCCGCTCGTGTCTGACAATGCTGAGCCTGGGCCCGAACCTGCGCCTGAAACCCGTTGAATTGCCGGCTCAGCTCGGCCCGCGCCGACAGAAGGGCCGCAGCGACACCTTCCAAGGTCGGATGGCCGGCCACCAGGTCACGGACACGCTGGGCAAAGCTGCGCGGCGTGGTCCGGCCAACCTTCAATCCGAAGCCGCGGAGAATGCCGCGCAGGCTCATCTCCACATCGTGCAGCTTGCACTGGATCAACTTCCGCGCCGTCAACACCGCCCGGAGTTCCTGCGCCGCCGTCGACTTGCAGTGCACCGGCCGGAACCAGCCCAGCCGCAGCAGCTGGGCAATGCCTCGGGCATCCTTGCGATCGGTCTTCACCGGCATCGTCTTGAACGCCGTCCGCACGTGCCGTGTCTCCAAAAGTTCCACCGCGAAACCAGCCTCGCGCAGGCTCGCATGCAGCCATTGCGACAACGGTCCTGCTTCCAGACCGATCCGAGCGAAATCAACCCCGCACTGTTGCAGCCACGCGATCAGCGCCTCCGGCTCACTCGCCACCTTGCCCTCGCGAACTACGCGGCCCGCCGCATCCATCACGCACACGCTCGAGCTTTCCAACGACACGTCAATGCCTGCATAGTGTTCCACGGCTGTCCCTCGACCGATGATGCTTGGAGCAGGACCATCCTGACTCTGTTCAGATGACACCATTCAGATGACACCATCATTCCGAGGGACAGCCACCCAATCAATCACCCCCCGAACCCGCTCCGGTGCCGGCCCGTTACCCCATCTAGCTCGCAGCACTCGCCCCCACCGCCTGCCCAGCCCGCCGGGCCAGTGGCTTCTGGAGAGGGTGCGCCACTTACGGTTGCGGGGACAGCCGCGGCATTGGACCCGAATCCTCACCGCGATCCCTTTTCGTCCCCGAGGGGAACCATCGAGATCTGCATAGAAGCCGGCACGCCAGGCCGTCAAAGCAAAATGCGACCCTCAGGCGGCGGCAAGTGCCAGCAGGGCCGCGAGTTCGGCGGCGATCTGAGCGGCTCCGAGCACGTCTCCGGTGAAACCGCCGATCTGGCGGCGAGCAAGAAGGCCGGTCAGAGCGGCCGCCGCCGCCGCCGCGAGGATGGGGCAGAGAAGCAACGGCAGGAAGAGCGCGGCGAGGACGAAGCCGGTGAGGGCCGCCGCAGCCGCCTGCCCTGCACCTATGCGCAGCGCCGCAGAGTGGCCGAGCCCTTCGGCACGCGCGGCGGGGAGAAGCCGCATCAGGACCGGCAGCGGCGCCCGACTGAGCGCGCCGACCCCGAGGAGAACGAACAGCGGCGCATGGCCCGGCAGCACCTCTGCCAGGACGACGACGCGGAGGAACAGCGCGAGGCAGAGCGCGATCACCCCATAGCTGCCGACCCTGCTGTCGCGCATGATCTCCAGTTTCCGGGCGCGGCCGCCGCCGCCGCCGAAGCCGTCGGCGAGATCGGCGAGCCCGTCTTCATGTATGCCGCCGGTCGCCACGACGCCCGCCAATACGGCGAGCACAACCGCCGGGAGGGGCTGGAGGCCGAGGCTCTGCGCCAGGAGATAGACCAGCCCCACAATCGCCCCCACTGCGGCCCCGGCGATCGGATAGGCCCAGGCAGCGGCGGAGAGCGTGGGCACCGGGTCGATCCTGCCCATCGGCAGGCGCGTCAGCAGCATCAGCGCCAGGCGCGCCTCGTCCACTCGGGACTGGATCCAGGAGCAGCTCATCCGGCCGAGATCCCGGCCTCGGCGAAGGTCGCCATGCCGTCATGCGCGGCAAGGGCCGCCCGCAGTACGCCCAGCGCCACCGCCGCGCCCGAGCCCTCGCCGAGGCGCATCCCGAGATCAAGGACGGCCTTCTTGCCGATGGCCGAAAGTAGCTTTCGGTGCCCCGGCTCGGCGCTGGCGTGGCCGACCATGCAGTGGTCG
>JAJZLX010000438.1 GCA_021850555.1 Pseudomonadota bacterium
AGCTACGCGTATCAGTCGCTCGAGCGGCGGGTCCGCCGCGCCAATACCGCCGACGCGGCCACCCTCGGTGTTCCGCCCGGCACGCCAGTGCTGGCGCTCACGGGGCTGCATCGGGCCGGCGGGCGGCCGCACGCGCTCGAGGAGCGATTGATCAACCTGCAGGCCGTGCCCGAGGCGCGCGCCGAACGGTTCGCGGACATCTCGCCGGGCCGTTGGCTGCTGCGGCGCATTCCCTGGACGGAGGCTGAACATCAGATCGGAGCGCTGAACGCCGACGCCGCCATTGCCCGGCGGCTCGCGATTCGGCGCAACACCGCGTGCCTGACCATCGAGCGCAACACCTGGCGCGATCAGCAGCGCATCACCCACGTACGGGTCATCTATCCCTGCGATCAGCACCGCCTGGTGGCGCGCTTTCGCTACGGACCGGCCTGAGACGCCGCGCCGTTAAAATTCCAGGGTCATCTGCCGCTGCGCCCCCGGCGGCCGGAAAAGACTGACATCGAGCGGCGTGCCGCGCCCGGTGTTCAGCCCCGCCCGGCGGCACGCCGCACGAAATCGGGCGCGCAGCAGCTCGGCAAGGGGCCCGGTGCCGCGCATGCGGTAACCGAAGCGCGGGTCGTTGTCGCGCCCCGCGCGCATCTGGCGGATCAGCGAGAGCACGTGGGCGGCGCGCTCGGGATAATGGGCCTCGAGCCACTCGCGGAACAGCGGGCCCACCTCGTAGGGCAAACGCAACAGAACGTAGCCTGCCCAGCGCGCCCCCGCCTCGGCCGCCGATTGAACGATACGTTCCATCTCGTGATCGGTCAGCGCCGGAACGACCGGCGCGACGAGCACCCCGGTCGGGACGCCCGCTGCGGTCAGTTCGCGCACCATGCGCAGCCGGGCCGCGGGTGAGGCGGCCTGCGGCTCCAGGGTCCGCTTCAGCTCGGCATCGAGGGTGGTGATGCTGATGCCGACGTCGACCAGATGATCGCGGGCCAGGGCGCCGAGCAGGTCGATGTCGCGCAGCACCAGAGCCCCCTTGGTGATGACGGTCACCGGGTGGCGGCAGCGCGCGAGCACCGCGAGAATCTCGCGCGTCACGCGCATGCGCCGCTCGATGGGCTGATACGGATCGGTGTTGGCCCCCAGCGTGATCGGCTTGCAGAGGTAGCCCGGCCGGGCGAGCTCCTGCTCGAGCAGCGTGCCCGCATCCTGCTTGTAGAAGAGCCGGGTCTCGAAATCCAAGCCCGGCGAGAGTCCGAGATAGGCGTGACTCGGGCGTGCATAGCAGTAGATGCAGGCATTGCCGCATCCCCTGTACGGATTGATCGACTGCTCGAAGGGAATGTCCGGCGAATCATTGCGGCTGATCACGCTGCGGGCGCGATCCGGCATCAGCTCGAGCGGCAGGCTGTCGGGGAGCTCCTCCTGGAACCAGCCGTCGTCCCAGGCTTCCGTCCGGCGCGTCTCGAAGCGGCCCGCCGGGTTGGAGAGCGCACCGTGGCCAGGGATCACTTCAGTGTCTGCGTTGGGCTTTGCCACCCGGGAACTGTATCTGTATACAGCCATGAAGTGAAGTCCGGGTCCGCCATCCCCGGGAGGCGCAACCGTTGCGCGACCGGATGGGAACACCGGTCGGCGCGAGCCGAATCGCTCAGCAGGCCTGCGGCAGCGGCACGCCCGGATCGGCGAGCCGCGCGCGGTCCGGCCGCACGCGTGCCGGAATCAACTTGCGCGCGGCGAGCTGATCCTTCGGCGTGTTCACGCTGTCGACCGCGATCAGCTCCCCATCGCGCAGGTAGCAGGCCGTGAATGCCTGCGTCGCCGGATCACTGCGGAGCACGACTTCATCGTAGCCCGCGCTGACCCCGACGATGACGAGCTTCAGGTCGTACTGGTCCGACCAGAACCAGGGCACCTTGTCGTGGACCGTGGGCCGGCCGATGAGGTTCAGCGCGGCGCTCGCCCCCTGCTCGAAGGCATTGTCGACCGACTCCAGGCGCAGCCGCCGCCCGTAGCGCGGACTGGGATGGCGGGTGCAGTCGCCGGCGGCATAGATCGCGGGATCGGCCGTGCGGCAGTACTCGTCCACGAGAATGCCATCTTCACAGGGCAGTCCGGCGCTCGAGGCGAGCTCCGCTGCCGGCAGCGCGCCCACACCGAGGAGCACGGCATCCGCAGGGTATGCCGTCCCGTCATCGGTGATCACGGCGCGCACCCGCTCCTGTGCCACCTGCGCCGCGATCGCTTGGATGCGCACGCCGCAGACGACGCGCACCCCGTGACGCTCGTGCGCCGCGGCATAGAACCTGGACACCTCCGCACAGGTTACCCGCTCGAGCACGCGGGGTGCGCGCTCGAGCACCGTCACGGCGACCCCCATCTCCCGGGCGGTCGCCGCGACCTCGAGTCCGATGTATCCACCCCCCACGATGACCAGCCGTCCCCCGCCGGTCAGGGCCGGGCGGATCCGGTCGGCATCGCCGAGGGTCCGCAGGCTGAACACGCCGTCGAGCTCGGCGCCAGGCAGCGCGAGCGGCCGGGCGCGGCTGCCGGTCGCAAGCAGCAGCGCGTCGTAGGCCACACTCGCTCCGTCATCGAGTCGCACTCGCTGCGCGTTGCGCGAGATTTCCTCGACACGGCGGCCGAGGCGGGTCTCGACCCCGTGCTGCTGATAGAAGGAGGCCGGACGCAGCGACAGCCGCTCGGGCGGCAGCGTCCCGGCCAGGTATTTCTTCGAGAGGGGCGGACGCTGGTAGGGCAGCCCCGGCTCGGCGCCAAGCAGCGTCACCCGCCCGGCGAAACGGTTGCGCCGCAAGGTATCGATGGCCTGCACGGCCGCCTGCCCCGCCCCGACGATGACGACCTGCTCGGTCATGCA
>JAJZLX010000336.1 GCA_021850555.1 Pseudomonadota bacterium
TCTTCGGCGTCAGGCCGCGCATCGTCACGCGTCCGAGCGCTGCCGGCCCGGTCACGCTCATGATCGGGCCCGAAGCGCAGATTCCCCGCGCCATGCGCCCGGCCCGGCTTGCGGTCCCGGAGAGCTTCGCGATTGCCGTCGAACCGGCCGCGTGGAATCCCGCGGCGCGCGCGGTCGTGCTGACCGGACCGGATGTACTGGGCACGATCTATGCGATCTATCAGTTCTCGCAGGACTACCTCGGCGTCGAGCCGATGTCGTACTGGACCGGCGAGCGAGCGCCGCGCCGGCAGCGCATCGTGTTGCCGGCAGGGCTGCGGCGGAGCGGCTGGCCGAATACGGCAAGTGGAAGCACTGGTATCGAGGCGAGTGGCTGGTCGGAATCCGCCGCACGCGCGCCCTGGTGGGCGATTCCATCCGCTATCTGCACGACCCGACCATGTGACGCTGCCGGCGCCGTTCCTCGACAACGGCTGGCAAGGCTACTACCACATCATGCAGTTCGAGGGAAATCGCACCGTCGATGTGCGCTGAAGCCGCGGTCACCGGCCATCATCCGCCTCAGGACGGCGAGCCGCAGTTGATCCGATCGATGGCGGCGACCAGGTGATAGGCCGCCTCGAGCAGCGGAGTGCGCACGCCCCGCTCCTTGGCCCGGCGCACCACGTCCCCGAACGTCTCGTGCACCTCGAGCCGCCGGCCGGCCTCGAGGTCCTGCAGTGCCGACATGCGGTGCCGCGGCGCGTCGACGGCGAACTCTTTACCTGCCGCGCGCACCGCCTCGAGGGCTTGCGAATCCGACCCGGACAGGATGGTCCGCAACGGCAGGATGGCGCCTTCTTCCGTCAGCTCGATACCCGCCGCCTGGGCCACCTGCGCCGCTTCCCGTACCATCTGCACCAGCACCCAGGCGCCGTCCGGATCACCGAGATAACGCCACGTGACGGCCCGCGTCGTCACGGCCAGGCCGATCAGCGCCAGCCACGCGACGAACTTGCTCCACTCCCACGAGAGGATGCCGCTCACGGCGCCCGCACGCACCCCGGAACTGTCGAGGGTCGCCGCGAGCAGCCCGGCGCGTGCGCTGGCGGTGCCGTCGAGCTCCCCGAGCATCAGGTTCACGTTGCGTGTGAACAGAACCTCGCCGGACGCCAGCAGCTCGCCGCTGGTATTGGCGAGCGCACCCAGGACCTGGCCGGCGCCGAACGCCTCTGCGAGCAGCTCATCCTTCATCAGGCCGTTCTGCACCGAGAAGGCGACACCGACCTGCACGTGCCGCAAGCTCGCGAGCGCGGCCCGGGTTCCGGGTGTCTTCGTGGCCACGATCAGACACTCCGCGCTGCGCAGCCCGGACGGGTCGGTGAGCACCCCGACTGGGACGGTGAACTCGGCCAGCCCGTTGATCCGCAGTCCATGTTGCTCGATGTAGCGGGCGCGCTCCCCGCGCGCCAGCACCGCCACGGAGTGGCCCGCGCGCGCCAGATGCGCGGCCAGAATCGAGCCGAGCGCGCCCGGCCCGAGAACGACGAATTGCGCGCTGTGCATGTATCGGCCTCGAGGGATTTGCCGGGATTCTCGCAGCCGTGCCCGACTCGAGCAAGGCGGCGGCGGGTCGCGCCGCAACCGCACAGGCTGCGACAGGCGCTGTTAGTTCGCCTCTGGCGATCACGGACGCGTTGACTCGCTCGGCGACCTCAACACGGATCGGAGCACCCCCTGGACCTGCACGCATGCGGCGCGGCCGGCTCGGCGACCGCGGTTCGGGACAGACAGCCGCCGGCGCGCCGCCATCCCGATCACGGCTGCGCGCCGCGATCACCCGCACACCGTCCTCGCAGGCAACGCCACCGCCCGCCCGCTGAAGGCGGGCGGGCGGTGGCGAATCCGGGGCCGATCAGGACCGAGGGTTGAAGGAGGCGCACCAGCCCTGGGCGTTCACGGAGTAGCCGGGATAAATCTGACACCCGGCGTAGCCGGACTTCTGTCCCGGCGTCCCTTGGAAGAAGCGGCACAACGAGCAGTGCTCCCCGGCCTTGTACGTCGGATGCTCGGCCACGTCGATCTTGTTGTGGTTCGGCGTGTAACCGAGGGACTTCGCCAGCGGATCGGCATCCGTCAAATGGGGCAGCTTGGCGCCCGCCGCCCGGGCCGTACGCGGTTTCAGGCCTCCAACGATGACTGCCGCCACGGCCACGGTAGCGCCGGCAAGGAAAGCCCGGCGCGAGGAATCTGCTTTACTCTTCGATTCAGACATACTTCACCATCTCTCTCTACTCCGAATGGACGGCGAAGTATGGGCGCAACAGTCCAGGGCCGGCAACTCTCTGAAGGCGCAAGCGAGCCGCCTCGACCGACTCTATTTTGCGACGCCGGCGGCGCGGCGGCGCCTCATCCGTCACCGCCGCCGAGCAGCAGCGGACTGTGTCCCCTCGCCTCGGGCCCGACCGCATACAAGTACGGCCCGGTGACGCGCTCGGGTTGCGGATGGGCGTCGAGCGCCTCCCCCGGGTAGTGCTGACGGCGTCCCGGGGTGAGCACCGGGCCGGTATCGACGCCGAACACGCGCACCGGATGCGCGCAATCGGCGCGATACTCGTCCGCCAGAACCCCGATCAGCGCCTGCTGACCGGCTTTGGCCATGGCGAATGCGCCCCAGTAAGCGCGACTCACCTGCTGCAGGGAAAATCCCACCACCGGATCCGGGGCCTTGCGCAACAGCGGCATGCACCACTGCGTGAGGAAGAACGGCGCCGCGAGGTTGATGTTCATCACCTTGGTCCAAGCCGCCGGGGGATAGTGCTCGAAAGGCGCCAGAGCCCCTACCCAGGCGGCATTGTTGAGCAGCCCGTCGAGCCGTCCGAAG
>JAJZLX010000581.1 GCA_021850555.1 Pseudomonadota bacterium
GCCGGCTGATCGGACCCGCGGTGCGCACACCGGCGACCTCGTGCATGGGGAATCTCAACCTTGTCTTGACCGGCACACTGGTCCGCAGTCGCCGGTCCGGTCGCGGCGCGTGTGTTGCGGCCGCGGCTGCCGGCAGAACGAGAGGGCGCGCCGGCAGTCCGATAGCAGGACAGGGGAACAGGCCGATGCTCATGGCCTGTGGATTGCGCGCATCTGAATCCGACCGCGCCGATCCCGTGGCCCTCGAGCGCCGCGCGGGCGGTCACGGGTCGGCGGGAGCTGTACTGCCGTGACGGTGAAAGCGCCGGTCGAACCGCGGATCTTCATCCTGGGGAGTGACCCATCGAGCGCAGCGCGGCTCGCGGATCTGCTGTGCCAGCGTGGCCCCGAGGTGTCGGTCTATCTTGATGCCGCCGATCTGATGGCTGCCGTGGGGCAGAGGGCGCCGCAGCTGGTGATTCTGCGCGTGGCCGATGGCGGTGCTACGGACTGCTCACTCGGCGTGACGCTCGCGACCCTGTTTGCGGTTCCGTTCATCGTGCTGGCGGACAGCTGGGAGGAGAGCGGCGCGCGTGCGGCCGCTGAAAGCGGCGCGCTCGCGTTTCTCGCCGGCGCGCAGACCCGTCTGCAGGAGTGCGTCCCGGCGATCATTACGGCGATGGAGCGTCATGCCGAGCTGCGCGAACTGCACGAGCGCAGGCATTGCACGATGCCCGGACGATCAGCACCGCCTGCGGTGTCTTGATGGAGCGCTTCCAGGTTGATCGCCGCGAGGCCTTCGAGCGGCTGCGCGCCGCGGCCCGCGCGCGGCGCACGCGCCTGCTCGAGAGCGCCGCCGCGGTGCTCGCGGCGGTCGAGTCGATCAATGAGTTCGGCGCGCCGGACCGTGACGCGGCGCACAGTTCAAGGTCGAAAAGCAGATAACATAAGAATCCAGGGCGCACCCGAACCTCGTGCGCCCGTCACGGGCGCATTGAGCGCCGGTCGCCGACTTCCCGCGCCACAGCTCTCCCCGGGCCCTGTCTCCGCCCGCAATGGCTCGCTCCGGGCTGCGTACGGTGCATGCCGCGCCGCAGCAGTGGTGCACGATCTGCAAATCAAACGATAGTGGACGATTCAGCATCGGGGGCGAGTGGGCGATGTGCTCGAGCCCCTCACAGTGTCCCGGCACAGACTCCGCCCGGGCTCGACGTGCATGACTTTGGCCGGCGCGCGGCCGGGCCCGCCGCGCCGGATCGGCCGGGGCGTCGGATAGCGCGATTCGATCCGCCGGGCATGGACCGATGGCGCACGGATGTGCTGTATCGGGGCGCTGATCGCGCTGCGCTCTCGGGCGAGCCCGGCAAGCCGCTCATCGAGCTCAGACAGTACGCTGCGACGGGAGAGGTCATGCGTGCTCCAACTTTCGTTTCAATGTCCGCTCAGGGATGTCTGCAATGAGAATGAAGGAAGCGGCCGGCCCGCGGCGCGGTTCGAAAGACCTACGGAGTGTGCCCGCAAGGGATCAGCGTGACGCGCCGCAAGAGGACCTGGAGGGCCGCAAGCCGACGCTCCCGCGCGCCTTGCGCGACGATGTGCGCCGGCTGGTTCGCGCGGCGCGGGCTTTGGGCCTGCCGAGCCTCTCGTCCGTGCTCGTGCGCGTCGCCGAGCGGCTCGAGCCCGGCCTGCGCGCCGGGGAGCTCGCGCCGCGGGACATCGAGATGCTGCGGCGCGTCACCGATCGCTGCTGCCGGTATCTGGTCGATCCTGCCGACATCAAAGCCGCCGATGCGGTGGTGGAGTTGCTGGCCATCGAACCGTGTGCAGCCGTGGGCCGCTGGGAGCGGATTCACCTGCTGCTCGGGCTGGTCGAGGAGGGGACCGAGATCGCCCGGATGCGCCCCGCGTGCGCCGCTGCGGCCGGTGGCGATGGCCATGATCCCCTGACCGGACTGTGCACCGGGACCGCTTTGCGGGAGCTGCTCGAGGAGGTGCTGAGCGCGTGCGCCGCGCGCCAGGTCAGCGTCGGAGTCATGTCGATCGGTATTACCGGGGTGGAGGACATCGCCGACTCCTTCGGCAGCGACTTGGGCACGGCGGTGCTGACGCGGGTTGCGGCCGATCTGATTCGATCCGTGCCCTGCGGCGGGCTGGTCGGCCGCCTCGGCGCGGATCGTTTCGTCGTCGTCCGCGACGGTTTCACCGCCGCGCAACTCGCCGAGGAGGCACGGCGATTGGCCGAATTGATCTGCCGCAGTCATCAGATCGGCGGACACCTGGTTGCCGTGACGGCTCGAATCGGTCTGGCGATCAGCGGACAGCACGGTGAGAATGCCGCCGAGCTGCTCGCCAACGCCGATGTTGCGCTGCGTCAGGCCCGGGTCCGCAGACTCCCGGCGGCGCAATTCTTCGCGCCGCACATGCGCGAGCAGGCGCTGCGGCGGGTGAGTCTGGCGGGCGCGCTGCGCGCGGCGCTCGAGCGCGGCGAGTTCGAGCTGCATTATCAGCCGAAGCTCGCGCTGTGCACGGGGCGCGTGTGCGGCCTCGAGGCGCTGGTCCGTTGGCGCTGCCCGACGCGGGGCCTGGTCGCGCCCGGGGAGTTCATCCCGATTGCCGAGGAGAGCGGCCTGATCGTGCGACTCGGGGACTGGGTGATCGACGCGGCGTGCCGGCAGATCATGCGCTGGCAGCGCGAGCAGGCGCCGCCGCTGCCGGTGGCGATCAATCTGTCCGCCGTTCAGCTGTGCGCGCCCCAGACGGGCCAGCGGATCGTGCAGACCCTGCACCGATACGGTGTGCATCCACGGACGGTGGAGGTGGAGGTCACCGAGTCCGCGGTGATGCACGATGCGCAGGCCGCACTCGGCTGTC
>JAJZLX010000188.1 GCA_021850555.1 Pseudomonadota bacterium
ACCACGGCCGGCCACGACTCACCACCGGCGATTGCTCTGGAGTTTGCCGAAAAATGACGCCGCCCTCGCCGCGCAATAGCCCGGATTTCACCCAGAAATGGGGTCTTTCTGACCGCGCGTCAATTACTCGAGGGGCATCAGGTGGGGATTCGGCGGCAGAATGACGCCCCGAGCGGCGCGTACGCTGGCGCAAATGCGAAGAGAATCGCGAGGAGACAGATCGATGGCGAGCCCTTCACCAGATCGGCGCGCACTGCCTGACTGGGTGGCAGGAACGGCTCGCATTGCGCTCGGAATTCTCGCCGCGATCTTCTGGCTCGCTTGGCAAGCGATCCGGCTTCCCGTCCTGACGCTGCTGGTGATGTTCGAGCCACTCGTGAACTTCATTCTCAGTGCACTCGCCCTGCTCGTCGCGTTGACCGCGATCTTCTGGAAGCTCACCGATCCGAAACCGTTTCCGTTCTGGACGGTCCTCGTCGCATCCCTCGCCTGTGTGCTCGCGCTCGCCCTCTACCATGCGCTGATCCGCGTACTCACGGGCACCGTGTTCTTCCGCAGCGAGCGCTGCGGCGCATCGGCGATCATTTCCCATAAAGGAAGCTTCGGATCTGTGCCGGGGGTAAATGGCAACGGGCATCCCATCCGCGATCCCGGGTCGAGATAAATCCTCAGCCGCTGACCGGTCGGGTGCGGCCAAGACCTGCCGGCGGCGCTTGCCGCGGCCTCGTTCATTCGAAAATTTGCTGCGGAATACAAAGCGGCCAGTATCAGATCCGCCATCGAACTGGAATGTGTCGGAACACTCTATAACCTTGAATATTCGTTCGACCGTGCTCAGACTACGTTCTGTGATTCTGTTAGGAGACACACGATGGGCGATCTTCTGGGCATTGCCAGACTGACGATTCACAAAGACAAGCTTGAGGAATTCAAGCGACACGCCGCCAAGTGCATGGAATCGGCCCGCACCAAGGATAGCGGCACCCTACAGTATGACTGGTTTTTCAACAGCGATTTTTCTGAGTGTTTGGTGTATGAGAGATATCGTGACTCGAAAGCCCTACTTGAACATATGGCCAACCTCGGAGAGACAATGGCTGCACTCTTTGCGACTTGCTCCGGCTCCGGGGAACTCTGCGGGACGCCCAGCGACGAACTGAAGCGGGCACTTGAGAACTCTCCCGTGCGGGTCTACTCGCCATATCAGTCCTTGTAGCCATCGCTTACTGTGAACGACTGCGTTTCTCGGTGTACCTGCCGTTGAACCGATGCCAGGTTGAGCGTCCAAAGTGGGTCGGCATAAATCCATCAGAGCCCGAACGGCTAAGCGCGGCCATGTGCGCCGCGCGACAGACATGTTGGAGGATTACCCGGAGACCTCAGCGGAATTGCTCCGATGCGCACTCTCTCCTGAGGGCCATTCTTGGCGTACCTGATACAGCTCAGAATTCCTCTGCTACCGCGAGGATGGCGTCACATCAAGCGTCTCTCGGAGACGCAAGCCCGATCTTTCGCATGCGGAGTTCGATTGCTCGGATCGACCGTCCATGCCGTGCCGCAATCCTCTGGAGCGCCTCGCAACTGACGACTTCCGCCCGAAGGTCGGCATCCTCCGCCTCGGTCCACTCCCGCCCGACATTGGGCGGCAGCGCCGCCCGCCGACGCGACCGGGCAGTCGCGGCCTCGAACGCACTCAAGGCGAGCAGCAAGGCACGCAGGACATCGGGCGTATGCAGGATCGACCCCGAGGGTAGTCGCTGCGTTGAGCGAGGATCCCGCCCTGCAATGAGGGCGGAGAGAACCCGGTGGGTCTCGGACTGTGACATGACGTGCGCTCCCGTGGTGCCGTTAGTGCAATGGCCGCCCCTTCCTCAGCATCGAGCCCCGGCGGGCTGCGGCCCGCCGAGACTGTCCCCAAGGCCCTAGACCCGCGGCGATGTGTCGCTCGCACTCGGCAAGCAAATCCAAGCGCTCGATCTCACCGGCGAGCGGCTCGGAGACACCCCCGCGCAGGCAGTCGGCGATCTCGACGTCACGTTCAGCCCCCTGCGCTCGCAGCGCCAGCTCCGCGGTGATGGCCATGCCGAAGACCGTGCGCAACCGGACAACGAGAAGCTGAAGGCTCGCGACCTGAGCCTCACCCCACCGCCTGCCGGCCGACTCCGGGGAGCGGGCCTTCGAACGCCGACGCAGGCCCCGGACCGTCGCCTTGGAACCACCCTGGCGGCGCCGATTCCGCCGCTGGTCGCGGCTCGGGTCAATCGCCATCGCCTTTCTCCTTTGCAGAGCTCGCGGCCGCCGAGCGGGACGCCCCCGTGATCGTTTCAGCGCCCGAACACCGGGGATCCCCCGGCACTGCCTCGAGCGAACTCGCTTTTCGCTTGGGATTCAACCAGCGCCTCCTTCGGGCGCGAGAGGGTAAAGGGTGCTCGAGGCCGGGTCTGTCCTGAACGGACATCTTCTCCAAATGAGACTATTGAGTAGCCTACTCTATGGTGCCTGAACTTGCAATTAGCCTGCCGTAAAGTAGCGCGATGATGAGCACACGCCGCGCGCTGCCCGAGCGTCTGGGAGAGGTGATCCGCCGCCGCCGGGAAGCGGCCGGCTGGACTCAGGAAGCCTTCGCCGATGAGATCGAGATGCACCGGGCGCAATACGGCTTGATTGAGCGAGGGAAGAAGGACCTGAGACTCTCGTCGCTCGAGCGCGTCGCGGCAGGTCTCAAGGCATCCCTCTCGACGATTCTGCGCGAAGCCGAGGACACGTGAGCGTCAGAAGACGCTCAGATCCTCGCTCGGGCTCGGCTCAGAAGAGGCTCTGCTGATCGCCCGCGAGCCCTACATCCCCTAC
>JAJZLX010000338.1 GCA_021850555.1 Pseudomonadota bacterium
GATCTTGGTGATCGACCCGGAGTTTTGATAGAAATACCCCTGATCGTCGTTCGAGAACATGGCCAACCGGGTGAATTTGACACCCGGATAGATGTGCAGTCGGCCGTTGAACAGCCGGATGTTGTCCTGCGCATAGGCCTGCATCCACGTCTGCCCGTCGTGCTCGAGCCACGCGTCATTGAAGCCCGACCTGTTGGCGGGCACCGGCCAGGATCCGTACCACGACTCGGTCGACAGCATCGGGGCCACGAAGCCCGACGCCCCCACCTGCACCGTATTGTCCGGAAGAAGGAAGGTCAAGTGTCCCATCGCACCCATTTCGGCGTAATTCTGGATGTAGCGCTGATAGGCCGTGGCCGCCGCCGGCGACCCGAACTGCTGCGTCCCCGCCGCGCAATTGTAAACCTCCGTGTCATCTAGATCCGGCGGCGTGGAATAGCCAAAATACGAATTGAGCGCTTCGCAGTTCTTGAACGTCACGTTGAGGTCGCTGTATCCCTCATAACCGTTCGCGTAGATCGGATTGGCCCACGCGGTACGGTCGTTGTTCGTGCCGACATAGAACGCCTTGATGTCCCCGATCATCATGGGATTCAACAGCGACTTCGCCGACAGCGCCACGAAGGTGGATTGGGTTTCCTGGTTCGTGAAGGAAACGTTCAGCGGAAAGTTGTAGTCGTAGCCGTACTTCGCGATGATCGGCGCCGCCGTGTAGCTCGGCGTGTTGCCGTTTGCGGCATTCACCAGCCCAACCAGCTTGACGTGACCGGAGGAGGTCGGCTGCACGGCCGCGAAGTAGAACGAATTCATGTGCTCGTCGACGTTGCTCCAGGGCCCGTTGACGCGCGTGCGGTTGTACTTTGCCACCACCCTCAGGCCGTGCAAGGACTTGATGGCGCCCGAATCGACCGCGATGTGATCGACCATCTCGGTGCCACCGCCCTGATACACGCCGCCCGTCACACCCAGCCGCACTTGGAAGCGCTTCGAGGGCATGGCCGGCTCGAAAGCGATGGTGCCGCCGAGGTCGTCGATCGAGGAGTCCGCCTGCGTGCTCGCGCCGCTGTAGACATGCGCGCCGCTCACGTCCATCGCGACCAGCGGCTGCCCGATCGGCTGGTCGCCGTTGCCAAAGAAGCCGCCGAGAAACGTATTGATGTCGGGTATCCCGTCGAAGGTCGTGCCGAGCTCCGAGCTCGGGAAGCCGTCCAAGGTGAACGCGGTGTCGCTGACGACAAAGCCGCCCACCCCCAACGCCCGCGAGTTGAACCCGGGGACGTTGTTCAACACCGCCACGACGCTCGAGCCCGGACTGACGTGTTTGAATTTCCGGGCGTTCACCGTGGCTATCGCCTTTTCCGCCCCCACGATGAGCACTCGCTGCAATTGGGTGGGGGCCGGCGCAATGGCATTGCCCGGCGGGGGATCGGCCGTGCTGGCCGCGACCGACGGCTGACTGCTGGAGTTGCTCCGGTTCGTGTTTTGGGACGCCGCAAACGCCGGCGCGGCGGCCATCAGCGCCATGCAAGGGACGACGACCGCCATTGGAGCGATGATCTGTCGGACCACCTTACGGATCTCACTGGACATTAGAGGATTCTCCTATCGGGTCACGATACGGCCGTGCCAAAAACAAAAGGATGCGATCGGCAGGCCGCGCTGGCCGACCGCTGGAATTCGCTGCTGAGGTTTGGAGAGCTGACAATAGCCGACGAAGATTGCAGGAATGTTACACCGAGGCCGTCATCTGGAGCCCAAATGACGCGGTGTCGCAGGTCATGTCCGGCGCCGCCCGAGAGGCACGGCGATGTTGCCTTCTGCACTCGACTTCCCCCGTGCGCAACACTTTGGCTTCTCGGACGATCCGCGCCCGGAAGCAAAGCGCTTACTTGCCACCTAAAACGTTTAACGCACTCCAGTTAAACGATATACGTGTTTGAATCCCGTGTCAACGGCCGTGGCGTTGTTTCTCGCCATAAAATACGGTTGTGGCGAGAGCGCAACAGCCATACGAACGCCCCGCGCCAGCTGCCGCAGCAGCGCTGGCGCCGCGCGTCCGATGCGTCGAATCACCCATTTTGGACCAGGCGGTCAAATACCGGCGCACCGCTCGGGTCCGCGGGGCGGGCACGCCCACCCCTTAAGCGCCGCACAGCCGTGCACGCTCGCGACTCATGTAAAATCGCCGTAGGGCAGCCACACGTTCTTGATCTGGGTCGCCTGGCGCAGGAAGGTACGGCCCTCGCCGTGCCGCACGGACATCCAGTCGCGGGCGCGACCGTGATTGACCCACGTGCGCTTGATCGTCGCGGCGGACCATGTCTCCACCTGCGCGCTGCCTTCCTTCGTGCCGAAGTACCAGACACAGTCGACCTGGTCATGCTGCGCCAGCGTCTCGGTCAGCTCCTCGCGCTCGCCCGTCACGATGTTTACGACGCCCGAGGGCACATCGGAGATCTCCAGCACCTGACATAGATCCATCGCCGGCAGCGGCATGCGCTCGGACGGGATGATCACGCAGCGATTGCCCATCGCGATCACCGGCGCGAGCAGCGAGACGAAACTCAACAGCGGCGCCTCGTCGGGACAAATCACGCCGATGACGCCGATCGGCTCGGGGACGGCGAGCGCAATGTTGCGCACCGGCGGGGTGTGAATCAGGCCGTCGTATTTGTCGGCCCAGCCGCCATAGCTGAACAGGCGCTCGATCGCCAGATCCACCTCGGCGCGCGACTGTGCCGCCTTGCGGCCGGTCAGCCGCCCCAGGCGCGCGACCAGCTCATCGCGCCGCACCGCGAGGTTCTCCCCGATGTAGAACAGAATCTGACTGCGCAGGTGCGCGG
>JAJZLX010000790.1 GCA_021850555.1 Pseudomonadota bacterium
GCCGCGGCCTCTCTTCAGGGCGCTCGGCTCGAGGGTAAGACGGCTCCCACCAATTGTCCGCGGTTCCGCATCCGATCTTGTGGTGGCCACGGACCGGCGTGTTCTGCGCCTGGCCACCGTGGGCGTATCGTCTCCTGGGAACATGTTCTTCACACAGTCTTGAGAAACGTGAAACACGAGCTGTGCGGTGACGAAAATCCAGCCGCGACCGTACTTCGTTGCCGGGAGTTCGCCGCGGTCCGCCATGCCCTCCACATGCTCTTTCGAACAGCCCAGTAGGCCGGCTGCCTGCTCGGCATTGATCAACGGTGGCAGAGCTGCTGAGGCCAGACTGGCGGCCAGTAGAGCGCTGAGCGAGTCGGTCGGTACGGTTTCCATACCCCCTGTAGCACCGCCACTTTAAACATGAGCGCCGTTCCGGCGTCTCAGGTGAATAAACCCACCTCGCTATAGGTCTGGCTCTGGGAGGAGAGGGTTCAATACACCGCGGCCCGGAGCTTAGGCGTCAAGCGGGCACCGAGGACGCGCGCTGGGTGGTACAGCACGAGGCGAGGTGGGGACGGGCGAACCCGTCCAGAGTCGAGCTGTGCCGCAGCGAGTTCGCGCGACTGCGGTGCCGATAGCGAGGGGCGGCTCCATACGTCCAGAATTTCGCCGAGGCAAACCACTACCCTGCGCTCAGCGTGGGCTGGGGGGTGTTTTGCCTCCGCTCAGGACTTCACCACCGTCCAGAATAAAACTTCTTCTGGAGAAGGCTTATAAAAATCTGAGATCCGATCCGGGAAAGACTATGGGTTTCGATTCTTGGCAGAGAGCTGAGCGTGGATCGGGGGAGGGTGCGGGAGGGGGGTTGGAACGGCCGCGCCGCGCCGCACCGGTGGATTTCGAGGCGGCGGTCCATGCGTGCGACCGCAAGCTGGCCATGAGTCGCGCTACAGCGCCCCCAGAGCCGCGAAAAATTCGAACTGACCTTCTCACCGTGCGCCCTCGCCGCGGCTACACGGCGATTACAGCGCGACAGGAGCACGTTCCGGTTCGTGCCGCAGCACTATCGGCTGCAGCCAGCGACGCAAAATTTAAAACCCTGTCGCTTCTCTCTCGTATCAGCAGGCGCACATCGCGCTCGCCGACAGTGGTGCCAGGCCCTCGGATAACGTGTTGATCTGAGCATATAAAAGAAGCTATTATTCCCAGCAAGTCATCCACTTACGGGGATTTCTTGTGCCGGAACCTATTTCAGGGGCAGGGAATGCGCTAGTCCCGGTGGCGCCTCGGCGGAAGAGCCTATCCAAGGGCGGTTCGCGCGTGCCACCGCCCCACGCGGGTATTGAGGTCAACTTTTGCAAGACAGTTCGGTGCGAGAACTTCCTCGTACCGCCGAGTCCGGCCAGACCCTATCGCAAGAGTGGCATGCCACGGCAGCCTGGCGATTACACAATGAGGTCGTCCGGTGATCGAATTCCAAAACTGGAGTGCGAATTCTGCGGCGAGCGTTCACCCGTTCGAAGCAACGTCGCAGTAGCAGAGGAATTTGAGCGCCAGTCCCGGCATTTGCGGCCAGACCCTAAGGATGACCCCTCGTGCCCGAACCCGACGTGCGAGCTGCACGGTGTTCGGCTCTCGGAAAGCAAGGGCGCGTACGTGCGATTCGGGCAGACTCCAGCCGGCACCGAGCGTTTCCGCTGCAAGAAGTGCGGTGGCACGTTCACAGGGAAGGCGCCGCCCGGAGCCTGGCAACGCAAGCCTCTGAAGAACCGCGACGTCTTTCTGCTCATCGTCAACAAGGTCCCGATTTCTCGCATTCTCGAGACGACCGACATCGGATTCGATACCTTCTATCGCAAGCTCCATTTCATCCACCAGCAGTGCCAAGCATTCGCCGGCAGCCGAGAGCGGCGCCTGCTCGAGGGGCGCCTCGAGCTGCCCAAGATGTACCTGTGCACGGACCGTCAGGCCTACATTGTCAATTGGACCGGGAGGCATGACCGACGAACGGTACAGATGAACGCCATTGGCACGGCGGATCTGCGGACCGGCTATGTCTTCGGGATGCAGCTCAATTTCGACGAGCGCATGCACGAGGAAAAGGTCGAGGCCGATGCCGCGGCGATCGGCGATATCGCCCTCAGCGGTCCCTATCGGAAATACGCACGCCTTTGGCTTCGGCAGGATTATGCCGAGGCGGTGCGAAACGCCAAGCTTCGAGATGAAACGGAAAAAAAGATGAAGGCACGGCTCGACTCCGAGGAGATGGACCCGCTCCTGAAGCTTGTCGGGCTACGCTATGCAGATGCCTTCGTTCGCGATGACATCGAGCAGTCCGACTACAAGAACCGCGACGTCGCTCTGCCGAAGTACGGCATGCTCGTGCACGAGCAGTACACGATGTACAGTCATCTGCTGCTGCTCGCGCAGCTCACGCACTCCGCACCGAAGGTGCGGCTGTTCATGGACCAGGACTCGGGCATGCGCGCTGCGGCAATCAGCGCATTCGGTGAGCGGATCAAGGCACGGACGGCCGATGCCTTTTTCGTGCGAATCGCCAAGGACGCCAATGCATACCAGAAACGCAACGCGGTCGCCGCGGCCCAGAAGGCGCGGCTTCACGTGATGACGAAGTTCGGTTTGCCCGACGAGCGAGCTGCCGCTGTTCAGATCATGAAACAGCAGCTCAAGAAGGCGGTGAAAATCACCCGTTGGAACGATCGCTGGGTGCTCCACCCATGGCCCATCGCCGCGGAGCCTTCGAAGTACGTGTGCTGGCTGACCGATTACGGCGACTACGATGAGGATCACGTGGCACGCCTGCATCTGCTGGCAACGTTACACCCAATCGACC
>JAJZLX010000148.1 GCA_021850555.1 Pseudomonadota bacterium
CCGGGCGCCGCCGATCACCGCGCTGCGCGCCGGATTGCGCGCGTGCTGGGTGAACTCCCGCGGAGCGGAGCGCTGCACTATGGTGCGGCACATGCCTCGAGGGAATCGCACTCGCTCGCCCTGCACATCGGCGCCGGCATCACGCAGGATCTTGAGCGTCTCCGGGTCGTCCCGGAAATCGATGCCGATCTCCTCCAGGATGGTGTCCGCATTGTGCTCGAGCAGCTCCAGCCCTTCGGCGCCGAGCACCTCGAAGTACGGGATCTTGCGCGTGATATAGGGAACGGTGCTGTGGCTGCGCGCGGTGCGCGCGGCTCTCTTGGCCTCACGACCGCTCGAACGACGCGACCGGGAAACCTGGACTGACTGCTCGTCCATGGGGACTCCCACGTTAATTGACGTGCCCTATGGGCGCTGGGGGCTCGTAGTATGAGCGCTGCGGCCCGGCACGGGATGACTGATTTGCGGCGTCGACTTGCCCAGAACCGTCCGGACGGACGCCGGCCGGCTCAAGACGCATGGGCCTCCCTCCCGGGGAATTCATTGCGCTGCGCGGGCCGGAGCAACCGTCCAGGGCCGCCCGATCGAGGCTTCAGCGCGGCACTCCGACGCATGTCGCTCCCGTACAAGCGCCCCGACGCGCTCGTGCTCGTGAACGGCGCATCCAGGCGGCATCATGCGCCGCAGCCGTCCACTCCTCTCGCCATCGAAGGACCCGACCATGCAACGCTTCTCCGGCCTGTCGCTTATCCGGCGGGGCCTCACCGGTCAGCGCGGCTGGCAGCCCCAGTGGCGCCAGGCCGAGCCCAAGGCCGCCTACGACGCCATCATCGTCGGTGGCGGGGGCCACGGCCTCGGGGCGGCCTTCTACCTCGCGAAGGAGCACGGCATCACCCGGGTCGCGGTGCTGGAAAAGGGCTGGATCGGGGGCGGAAACACCGGGCGGAACACCACCATCATCCGCTCGAACTACCTGTTCGACGAGAGCGCCGCGCTCTACGATCACTCGGTGCAATTGTGGGAGAGCCTCTCGCAGGTCCTCAACTACAACGTGATGTTTTCGCAGCGCGGCGTCATGATGCTCGCTCACACGGTTCACGACGTCCAGGTGTCTCAACGGCACGTGCACGCCAATCGCGCCAACGGCGTCGACAACGAATGGCTGACGCCGCAGGATGCGCGCGCCCACTGTCCGCTCTTGAAGATCGACGACATCCGCTATCCGGTGCTCGGCGCGGCGTTCCAGAGGCGCGGCGGGACCGCCCGCCACGATGCGGTAGCCTGGGGTTTTGCGCGGGCCGCCGATGCCCTCGGCGTCGACATCATCGAGAATTGCGAGGTGCTCGGCATCGAGCGTGACGCCGGTGGCGCCGCCTGCGGCGTCAAGACCACCCGCGGTGTGATCCGCGCACCCAGAATCGGGGTCTCGGCCGCCGGTCACAGCAGCGTCATCATGAGGATGGCCGGCGTCGATCTGCCGATCGAGAGCTACCCGCTGCAGGCGCTGGTTTCCGAGCCGGTCAAGCCCATCTTCCCCTGCGTGGTGATGTCCAACACCATCCACGCCTACATCAGCCAGTCGGACAAGGGCGAGATGGTGATCGGCGCCGGCACGGACGCATACACCTCGTATACCCAGCGCGGGGGGCTGCACATCAGCCGCCACGCGCTCGAGGCGATCTGCGAGCTGTTCCCCATGTTCAGGCGGCTGCGCATGCTGCGCAGCTGGGGCGGCATCGTCGACGTGACACCGGATCGCTCGCCCATCATTGCGAAGACGCCCGTGCCGGGGCTGTACGTCAACTGTGGCTGGGGCACCGGCGGGTTCAAGGCCACCCCTGGCGCGGCTCACCTGCTCGCCTGGACCATCGCCCACGACGCCCCCCACCCGATCAACGCCCCCTTCACCATCGAGCGCTTCCGCGACGGCAACCTGATCGACGAAGCCGCCGCCGCCGCGGTCGCGCACTGAGGGACGAGGAGCATTCGATGCTGCTGATCCACTGCCCCTACTGCGGCGAGCGTCCGGAGCTCGAGTTCGTGCACGGCGGACAGGCGCACATCGCCCGTCCCGACGATCCCGCCGAATGTTCCGACCAGCAATGGGCCGATTACCTCTACCGCCGTGACAACATCAAGGGCGTGCACGCCGAGCGCTGGCGGCACGCGCACGGCTGCGGCCGCTTCTTCAACGCCCTGCGCGACACGACATCGGATCAATTCCTCGCCACCTACAAAGTCGGCGAGCAGCCGCCGACCCAGGCGCAGCTGCGAAAGGCCACGGCATGAGCCAGGCGCTACGTACCCCCTCCGGCGGCCGGATCAACCGCGCGCGAACGGTGCGCTTCACCTTCGACGGCCGCGAGTTGAGCGGCTTCGAGGGCGACACCCTCGCCTCGGCGCTGCTCGCCAACGGCGTGCACTTGGTGGGCCGCTCGTTCAAGTACCACCGCCCCCGGGGCGTGCTCACCGCCGGCCCCGAGGAGCCGAGCGCCCTGGTGCAGATCCGACGCGACGCCGCCCGGGTGACGCCCAATCTGCGCGCCACCGAGGTCGAGCTCTACGAGGGGCTCGCGGCGCAAAGCCAGAACCGCTGGCCGAGCCTCAACCTCGATGTGGGCGCCGTGAACAGCCTGCTATCCCCCTTCATTCCAGCGGGCTTCTATTACAAGACATTCATGTGGCCGCGGCGCGCCTGGCAGTGGCTCTATGAGCCGAAGATCCGCGCCGCTGCCGGCCTGGGCCGCGCCCCCGAGCACCCCGATCCGGACAGCTACTCCAACCGCTTTGCCCACTGCGACGTGCTGGTCGTCGGCGGCGGACCCGCCGGGCTCGCCG
>JAJZLX010000785.1 GCA_021850555.1 Pseudomonadota bacterium
GACTGCCACCGGCGTACCTGCCGAAGGACGAACTTCCTCCCTCCGATGAAGGTGATGATCCGTGAACAAGAAGCTCCTCTCCCTCTATGGCTTGAAGTGGAACCCCTTCGCCCCAGACGTACCCGTTGAGGCGCTGCGCGTGAGCCCCCGGCTCGACTCCTTCTGCTGGCGCGTCGAGCAACTGGTCGGCGAAGGCGGCTTTGCGCTGCTGACCGGCGCGCCCGGACTCGGCAAGTCCGCCGCGCTGCGTATCCTCGCCGAGCGCTTGGGCGCGCTGCGCGACGTGCAGGTCGGCGTCCTCGCCCGCCCCCAGGCCGGTATGGCCGACTTCTATCGCGAGATGGGGGAGCTCTTCGGCGTCGAGCTGCACCCGCACAACCGGCACGCCGGTGCCAAGGTGCTGCGCGCGCGCTGGCAGGGGCATATCGACGCGGCGCTCTCGCGCCCCGTGTTGATCATCGATGAGGGGCAAGAGGTCTTGCTTCCCGTGCTCGCGGAGCTGCGGCTGCTCTCCTCGGCACGGCTCGACTCGCACTTGCTCCTGACTGTCGTGCTCGCCGGCGATCAGCGCCTTCTCGAGCGGTTCCGCAGCGAAGAGCTCGCCCCGCTCGGCTCGCGCATGCGGGTGCGCCTGACGCTCGAGCGCCTCACGCCCGAGGAGCTGCGCGAGTCTCTCACGCACGCGCTCGCCAAGGCCGGCGCCCCCAAGCTCATGACCCCTGAGGTGATCGCCGCTCTCGCCGATCATGCGCAGGGTAACTTGCGGGCACTGATGAACATGGGCGGAGAGCTCCTCGCCGCGGCCGCCCAGCGTGAGGCGCGCCAGATCGATGAGCAGCTGTTCTTCGAGACGTTCACTCCACCGACCGCGGTCGCTGCGCCCTTGAAGGTCGCCGCCGGGGCCGGGCGCAGGCGGTGATCCTCCCGGTCGAGCCCGCGTACCGCCTGGCGGGGAAGGCCGCGGACAGTCGCTGGCTCATCGAGGATCTGTGGGGTGAGGGCGCCGTCGGCATCGTTGGCGGCGAGCCGAAGTGTTGCAAGAGCTTCCTCGCCCTCGATCTGGCCGTCGCAGTCGCCTCGGGGTGCCCGGCACTGCGGCGCTTCTCAGTCCCGCAGCCTGGCCGCGTGCTGCTCTACGCTGCCGAGGACGCCCAGCACATCGTGCGCGCGCGACTCGAAGGCATCTGTCATGCGGCCGGCTGCCAGCTCGAGGCCCTCGATGTCCAGGTGATCACCGCAGAGACGCTGCGACTTGATCTCGAGCGGGATCGTGAGCTCCTCGAGGAGACGGTCGCCGCCTTGCAGCCGCGCCTGCTGATCCTCGATCCCTTCGTGCGTCTGCACCGGATCGACGAGAACTCGAGCGGCGAGGTCGCACCGCTCCTCGCGTACCTGCGCGAACTGCAACGCCGGCACGGCCTCTCCGTGCTCCTCGTGCATCACGCGAAGAAATCCTCCGGCAACGCCCGCGCGGGGCAGGCGCTTCGCGGCTCCTCGGAGTTCCACGCCTGGGGCGACTCGAACCTCTACCTGCGCCGCTCGCCGGCCGGGCATCTGACCCTCAGCATCGAGCATCGCGCCGCCGCCTCACCACCGGCGCTGGCAGTCGAACTCCAACAGCACGGCACCGCTCTGGCGCTCGGCGTACTCCAGAGGCCGGACGAACCCCTCGCCGTCCCGCTCTCCGTCGATGACCGCATCACCGCCGCCCTCGACGCATTTTCCGCACATCTCGGCTGTGATTTGGGCGAATTTCCAAGCCGCCGTCAGCTGCGGAATGCACGCTGTGGGACGCCCAGCAATTCAAGGACTTGCTGCTGCCGCGGCGTGAGGTCGGCCTCGAAAGTCTGAACCACGAGCCCTGCGCGCATGAGGGTGTGTCGCTGCGCGTGAGCGAAGAGCCGCAGGATCTGCTCGGTCGTCGGGCGCGCACAGCGGCGCTCCTCCGGATAGATCGGCAGGGCCTTCAGACGCTCACGTTGCATCGCGCGGCGCAGCTCGCGTTCAATCAGTGCCTGCACGAGGAGTGCGAGAAAATACATGGTGAAGAACGCCTCGATGCGGCCAGGGTTTTTCAGGAACACCGGGGCGATCTCGTGGACGGTCTTCAGTTGTTCGAATCGCTTCTCGATGGTGGGTTGGCCCTTGTGCGCTTGCAGGACCTGCTCTGCGGTCAGATCACGATCATTTGTGACCAAAGGATACATGCCATCTGAGCGTTCATCGTAGGTGACAGCAGCCTGGTCAATGCTCCACTCGAGGTCGTAATGTCGGCGGGTGATACGCCGATAGGCGCTGTTCGGTCCCGGTCGGCCGCGACGGGTCTGCTTGAAGGAGTGCTCGGCGCTGACCGTGCGGGTGACCTTCAGATAGCGCCGCACGTGATAATGCTCGAGGATCTTCTCGACCTCGAAATCGATGCGCGAGGCGGCGCGCAGTCGGGCCTTGGGACTGACGATGCGTGCGCGCAGCGCTGCGAGCTTCTCGGTGGCCACAGCGATGTGCTCCTGGCGCCGGATGCGCTGCCGCTCGGTCAGCCGGGTCGACCACACCCACACCAGCGGCCACGCCTCCATCGAGCCGATCGGGTCGCGGTACACGTACCAGCGATCGGGAGGACCCTCGTGACCCTTCGGGCACGGTCGGTCCCAGACCAGCTGCCAGGACGGGGTATTGGACTGGAGCCACTTGCGGAACCGCCTGTCCTCCACCCGCGAGCGCGGCAGAACCGTCACGAAGCGCCCGCCGGCGCGATGGATCTCATCGAGGTTGCCGTGCGAGCAGAGCTTCGAGTCGGCCACATAGAGAAAGTCCGCGCGACCGGCCACGGTGCGC
>JAJZLX010000357.1:0-2128 GCA_021850555.1 Pseudomonadota bacterium
AAGTTCGGGCGCGATCAGGGCGCGGCAATGCACGCGCTGGTGAGCGACATGCGCCGCGAGCTGCAGTCGCTCGAGGTGTCGGTGCCGGCGGTGAGTCAAGTGCGCGAAGCGACCGTGCAGGCCGTCGAGCGGCTCGAGCATGCGACGCGCGCGCTGCTGGCGGACATGGCCGAAAGTCCAGCGCACGGCTTCGCGGTGTCGGTCCCCTACCTGAAACTGTGCGGGCTGGTCATCGGCGGCTGGCTATTGGCCAAATCCGCGGCCATCGCGGCCCGCAGACTCGACGGCGAGGAGCACGCGTTCTATCACGCGAAGATTCGCACCGCGCATTTCTATGCCAAGCAGGTGCTGCC
This sequence comes from Pseudomonadota bacterium, assembly GCA_021850555.1. The sequence continues at coordinate 354 of JAJZLX010000357.1, forward strand.
GGCGGCCGCGATGCTCGCGCAAGTGGTCGAGGGCGGTGCCTCCAGCGTGCTCGAAACTGGCGCGGAATACATCTGACCCGGACCCTGCGCAAACCGCACGGACGACGGGCATCGCCTCATGCGATGCGCAAGCGCAGCGGCAACGGCTCATTGAGCTGATCGAGAAAAGCCTGTCGCCGGGCAGGCTCGAGGCGCGCCCAATCGAGCTTCCCGGCATTCATGCCGAGCAGTTGCGCATCTGTGACCGTCCCGCGCGCGCGTGCACGGCTCCGCCAACGCTGCGGCAGACGCTTGGTCTCGTTGTGCTTGCACAGATCGATGATGGCGGCCGCGACCTGCGCGTCGCGTGTCAGCTCGCTGTGGGCCGCCCGCGTGTAATAGGCCCGCAGGCCCGGGGGTGCCGCGCTGAAGGCGGGTACGGTGCCGTCACCGTCGCGGGTCACCGTGTACACGAACCCAGCCTCACCCCGCTGCGCCGCAGTCACGGTCGCGCGGGCAACGCCCGCGATGGCCGCGAAGCGCTCGTCGGGCTCCGGCAGCGTGCCGTGCAGCCGCCTGGCGCGCTCGAGCAGCGCCAGCCGCGGCGCCGGCACGCTCAACGGCCACTGCATCGGGTTGGTCAGATCGGGGCCGTCCCCCTGCCCACCGGGCAGCATCTGATACAGACTGGGGAAACCGCTCCACACGCGCTCGGCCAGCTCCAGAGACGAATGGCCGAGGTCGAGCCGCGCGATGTTTCGCACCACCGAGTAGGTGCCCCGCAAGGCCTGCAGCGGCGCGAAGGCCCCGCGGTTGGGCGTACCGAGCAACACCACGCGCTCGACATGGCCGGTGCCCGGCAGCGCCAGCGCCGCGCGGCTGACCAACCCGCCCATGCTGTGGGCGACAATGGCGACGGCCTGCCCCGAATGCTCGCGCAACCGGGCCGCCAGATCCTGCCCGAGCGCCTCGATGTCGAGGCGCCAGTCGTAGTCATACAGGGTAACCGCGAAGCCCGCGGCCCGCAGCCGCAGTTTGAGCTTCAGGTGCGAGTAGAGCACGACGCCGAGCGGCACGATCGGCGCACCCTGCGCGGGATCGAGCCAAAGGAGGCGGCCGCCCTGGATGTCGAGCGGATCGAGCCACAGCACGTCATCGGGCAGGGGCGCGCGGCGACGCAGGCCGAGCTGCGATCCGAGGATGCCGGGCACGACGAACACGTGCGGGAGCGATGCCGCGGGAGCCCGCCGCGCCGCCGCGGCGGCCAGTTCGCGCAGCTCTCGGTATTCGCGCGCGCCGAAGTACGCCTCGAGCGCCTGAGTCTGCTGGCCTTCCAACAGGAACCGCTCGACGGCGATGTCACTGCGACAGAAGCGATCGTACGGGGTAACGTGATCGGTGAGTGCGTTGAATCGGCCCACAACGCGCCGATTATGCCATGCCGGCACCGATCAGCGGCTCTTGAGACACACAGCCTGCGCGCCGCGCTCCGCGACCACTGCGCAGAGCGCATCGAGTGCCGCTTTGCGCGCGGTTGTCTTGCGCCAGACGGCGCCGACCCGGCGAGTGGGCGCAGGTTTTGCGAACGGCACGACCACGACACCGCGCGCGCCGCCGTATGCTCCCTCGGTGGCCGATTGCGGAAGAAGGGTGATGCCCGCGCCGGCGGCCACCATCTGCCGCAGCGTCTCGAGGCTGGTGGCGCGAAAGTTCTGTTGTTCGCGCGCGCCGGCCTGGCTGCACACCGCAAGCGCCTGATCCCGCAGGCAGTGCCCTTCCTCGAGCAGCAGCAGCGG
>JAJZLX010000357.1:2138-2834 GCA_021850555.1 Pseudomonadota bacterium
GGTGCCGCTCGGGCAGCGCCGCCACGAACGGCTCGCTGTACAGCTCGAGCGCCTCGAGACCCTCCAGCTCGACCGGCAGAGCGAGAATGCCCAGATCCAACTCGCCGGCTCTGAGCTTCTCGAGCATCGGCGCGGTCCGATACTCGTGCAGATGCAGCATCAGCCGCGGCAGCGCGCGTTGGATCGGACGCGCCACGTGCGGCAGCAGATACGGCCCGATCGTCGGCAACAGCGCCACGCGCAGCGTCCCTGCGAGCGGATCGCGGTGCGAGCGCGCAAGCGTGCCGACCTCGTCGCACGCCTCGATGATCAGCCGGGCGCGCTCGACGATCTGCCGGCCCGCCTCGGTCAGCGCCACGTTGCTCGGCCGGCGCTCGATCAGCTGCACCCCGAGTGAGGCTTCCAGCTTCTTCAGCTGCGCCGACAGCGTCGGCTGGCTGACGCAGCAGCGCTGCGCGGCCCGCCCGAAGTGCCGGGTGTCGGCGAGCGCCACCAGGTAGCGCAGGTCTTTCAGCTTGATGTCGGGCATGGCTGACAGCCGCTGAATTCTCGCGCCACGGAGCGTGCAGCGGGCGCGGTGGGCGTGCGCGTCACAGTGGCGCGGACCGCCTGCAACACCCGCGCGGAGAGCCGGCCGGTCCCCGGGCCCCGCAGCTCGCGCACCGTCCCCACGCCCCGCCTCAATACAGGAACGGA
>JAJZLX010000002.1 GCA_021850555.1 Pseudomonadota bacterium
TTCGGGTCGTGGGTAATTGCCCGCAATCGCAGATATCATAAAGGGGATCCCGCCCCTGCGGGAAATGGGTAACGCGCGACGATGAAGGTTCTATGGTTTTCCCACCTCGTGCCTTACCCGGAAACCGGCTTGGGGGTCCTGCAGAGAAGCTACCATCTGGTGAGGGAACTCGCCCGGGCACACCAAGTGTACCTCCTGGCATTCGTGCAGCGCAGGATCATCGAGGAATTGCTCGGCGATGTGGATGCGGGGCTGGAAAAGGCTCGGGAGCATCTGGAGCAATACTGTGCGCGGGTGCAGTTTCTCTCCATTCCCTCCGAGAAATCGGGGCTGGGGCGGATGGGGCTCGCGGCGCGCAGCCTCGCGGGTGGTTATCCCTACACCGTCCGATGGCTGTTGTCCGACGAAGCCCGCCGGACGGCCAGGGAATGGAATGCCTCGGTCGATTTCGATGTGGTGCACTTCGACACGCTGAGTCTTGCACCCTACCGGAATGCCTTCACTCGTGGCGTGAAGACTCTCGATCATCACAATATCGAATCGGACATGATGCTGCGCAGGGCGCGGATCGAGAAGCATCCGCTCAGGCGCTGCTACTTCTGGCAGGAAGGTTTGCGCCTGCAGCGATACGAGCGGCTCATCTGTCCGCAGTTTGACCTGAACATCACGTGCTCGAGCCTCGATACGCAGAGGCTGGGGCGCGTGGCGCCGGGCGCGGCGACCGCGGAAGTGCCCAACGGAGTCGATACGGAATACTTCCAGCCGGGCAACGTGCCGGAAGAGCCGCTCAGCCTGGTGTTTGCCGGCAACCTTTCCTGGTATCCCAACTCGGCGGCAATGACATTCTTCGCCGACAAAGTGTGGCCCATGCTGAAGCAGACGCTCCCGGGGGTGACCATGAATGTGATCGGTGCCAACCCGCCGCTGCGTCTTAAGCAACTCGCGCAGCGCGACAAGGACTTCCGGGTGCACGGCTTCGTGCCGGACGTGCGCCCGTACATCAACCGGGCGGCCCTTTACGTCTGTCCGATCATGGATGGAGGGGGCACGAAATTGAAGATACTGGATGCCCTTGCCATGGGAAAGGCAATCGTGGCGCATCCGGTGGCCTGCGAGGGCATCGGCGTGCAGGACGGTCACGAGGTAATTTTCGCCCGTGATCCCGAGGAGTTCGTTCAAAGCATCGTGACATTGTTGGGAGATCCCCGGAGGAGAAGCCAGTTGGCCGCGAACGCTCGATCCCTGGCAACGGCGGATTATTCATATGCCGTGATCGGCCGAAAGCTCGCCGGCGAGCTGGAGCAGTGTCGCGCACGGCACGGTTGAAGCGACCGTGACCCGAGTCGATCCGGAAAGGAGCGGTGGGCCGATCGCGGAGCGGGCGGTTTCATACGTTGTCGCGCCGTCGGGCGACCGGGATTCCGGGCTTATCGCCGGAGAGTCATCATGCAATCCATTCTGATCCTGCTGCACTGCGAGTCCAACACCGGTTATGCCATCGGCCCGCTGGAGCGGACCTTCTATGAGATGGCTCTGACGCTCTGCGGCGGGGACGCATCCCGCATCCACTTTTCCTATCCGTCGATGCGCAAAGGGCCTTCACCCACCTTGCCGCCAGATTTCAAGAACTATGCAGTGATCGATCCGAATCGCGTCGATACCGAACACGGCAAGGGCGCCGCGCACTACATCCGCGAGCATGACATCGATACGGTATTCGGGTTTGATCAGCCCGTGTTCCAGCCGATCTATCGGTATTTCCGCCGCGCCGGGGTGAAGCATTTCATCTCGTACTGGGGCGCGCCCATGAGCTCGATGAACCATTGGGCGGTACGGCTTGTCAAGAGGGCGGGCGTGATGCTGCGCCCGCAAGGGCCGGATCACTATATCTTCGAGTCGCGGGGCATGGCGGAATTGGCGGTCAAAGGGCGGGGCATTCCGTCCGGCCGAGTAAGCGTCGTGCCGCTGGGAGTCGATTGTCATCGATTCAGACCCGACCCGGCCGATGCCCAATACGTATACGAGGTCACGCAGATCCCTAGGCACAGGCGCATCTTCTTCTACTGCGGCCACATGGAGCCCCGCAAGGGGGTTGCCGTGATCATGAAAGCCGCGAATCAGTTGAGCCGAACCCGTGACGCGGACGATTGGCACGTCTTGCTCTGCGGAAACAAGGGGGACGAGAGCCTGCCGTATGAGCAGATGCTCACGGAGGCGGCGCGCTCGCGTGTGACCTTTGCCGGATACCGCTCCGACCTCGAGCGGCTGTACCGCGGGTGCTACGCCGCGCTCATCATGAGCACGGGCTGGGATTCGTTCCCGCGCTCCGGTATGGAGGTGCAGGCGAGCGGGCTGCCTCTGTTAGTCTCCGACCTCAAGGGCATCCGTGAATCCGTGCAGGACGGTGTGACCGGGCTCGTTCTCAAGGCGGGAGATGAGGAGGCGCTCTCGAACGCAATGGTGCGTCTGTTGCACGACCCCGCATGGCGGGATCGGCTCAGTGCGCAAGCGCGCACCCGTATCGAAGCGGAATATACAATTGAGAAGCAGCGATCTGCGCTGATAGAGGTGCTGCGGCGAGTGATGTAGAGGCCATTCGGAATCAGCGGTCTCTGTTGTGAGCCACTTCCTTGTACAGGCGCTCGAAGCGCCGGCTAGCGACAAGGGGGTCGTAACATACGAGCACCTTCTCGCGCCCCTTGAGCCCCATGGCAGCCGCCAACGGCGGATTCTCGAGCAGGGTGGCGATCCGCGCCGCCATGGCCTCGGGGTCCTTGGGGTTGACGAGGTAACCGTCGACGCCGTCTGCAATGATTTCGGTGGTCGCCCCCAG
>JAJZLX010000446.1 GCA_021850555.1 Pseudomonadota bacterium
ACCGTGATAGGGGTAAGGACCCGAACGTTTCGCACGTTCAGCTCCCGATACAGGAACGCGCCTAGAGTCAAAGTTCGCCATGTGCTCGCCAATGGCCGCTACCTCCCACCCCTCCGGAATCTCCCCCAACTCCGACTCCACCATTCTGCTCGGAAACAGATCCGCAATCTCCTTCGGCATCCCCGGATCCCGTCCCTCCATCTTCGCCCGCACGGGATCGAAATCCACGAACCATGACTTGAACAGCGCTCGCGCCATTGCCTCGAGCGTCTCGCTCATTTTCCGGTTCAGCTCGATTTTGTCGTCGAGAGTGCCGAGGATGTGGGCGATAGCGCGTTGTTCTGCTAGTGGCGGAGTCAGCAATGGGATGCGATTCAAGTTCCCCTGGGTAAGCTTCGGCATCGTCGAGCCGGTCAGGTATCCGCTGATGTCCGCGGACATGAGCGCATACATTAGGAAGCGCGTGTCCGCCTTACCGTTCCCGCGCACGATATGGGCGTGGTTGTTCACCCAAAACTTTCCTCGAGCGAGGAAGGCGATCGGTGTATTTCGCGTTCGCAGGTTTTCGCCGTCCTCAGCGATAAGTAAATACTCTCCGTCAAAGAGGTAGCCGTCGACGCGGTCCACTACGCCGGAAGCGCCGTAATACGGGTATGGCCCCCGGCTCCGGTCGGCCTCCTTCACCGGCACACGTGTACCATCAAAGTTGTCCGTCAGCTCGGCCAGCGGACGTTCGACCCAGTCACCCACCATACCCAAGCTCCTTCAGGTTGGCGGCAATCGCGGCATCGAGCGTCGCGGCCTTCGCCTGCTGCTCTCGCAGTTGCGCAACAAGCCGCTTCATCTTCTCCTCAAACGGTTCGGCGTCATCCTCCTGCGCCTCGGCGCCGACGTAGCGACCGGGCGTGAGCACATGACCGTGCTTGCGTACTTCCTCGAGGACCGCGCTCTTGCAGAACCCAGCCACATCGACGTACTCGCCAGCCTCCTTCTCCCCGCGCCAGGCATGGTAGGTATTGGCGATTCGAGCGACGTCTTCGTCCGTGAGTTCGCGATGGGTTCGGTCAACCATACGACCAAGTTTGCGGGCATCGATGAAGAGAATGTGCCCCCAGCGGTCACGGAACGTACCGTTCTTTCGATCCCGCGCCAGAAACCACAGGCACGCCGGGATCTGCGTTGAATAAAAGAGCTGTCCGGGGAGCGCCACCATGCAATCGACGAGATCAGCCTCGATCAGGTTCTTGCGAATCTCCCCCTCTCCAGACTGGTTCGAGGACATTGAGCCATTCGCGAGCACGAAGCCGGCGACGCCGGCCGGCGCCAAGTGATGGACGATGTGCTGCACCCACGCGAAGTTCGCATTACCCGCAGGCGGCGTACCGTACTGCCAGCGCTTGTCTTCTCTCAGCCGCTCCCCGCCCCAGTCGGAGATATTGAAGGGGGGATTCGCCAGGATAAAATCGGCCTTCAGGTCCGGGTGGCGATCATTGTGGAACGTGTCGCCATGGCCGATCTGGCCGTCGATACCGCGGATGGCGAGATTCATCTTGGCCAGCCGCCAGGTCGTGTAATTGAATTCCTGGCCGTAGATGGAGATATCCGATTTAGCCTTGCCGCCGTTCCCGTTCCCATTGGCATGGGCGCGGATGAACTCGACCGACTGCACGAACATGCCCGAAGACCCGCAGCAGGGGTCATAGACCCGTCCGCGGTAGGGCTCCAGCATCTCGACCAGGACCTTCACGACGCAGCGGGGCGTATAAAACTCCCCACCCTTCTTGCCCTCAGCGCTCGCGAATTGAGAGAGGAAATACTCATAGACGCGGCCGAGGACGTCTTTCGCCCGGCTCGCCTCGTCGCCGACCTTGATATTGCTGATGAGATCGATCAGCTGCCCCAGGCGGGTTTTATCGAGCGCCGGCCGCGCATAGTCCTTCGGGAGGACGCCCTTCAGAGCCGGGTTGTCCCGTTCGATGCCGGCCATCGCGTCATCGACGATCTGGCCGATGGTGCTCTGGCGGGCCTGAGCCTTCAGGTGTCCCCAGCGCGCCTCCGGCGGCACCCAAAAGATCGAGAGCGCGCGGTATTCATCCGGATCCTCGGGATCGGCCCCGCCTGCCTTCTCGGCTTCGAGTTTCGCGTGCTGCTCCTCGAATGCATCGGAGATGTATTTGAGGAAGATGAGCCCGAGCACGACGTGCTTGTACTCGGCGGCGTCCATGCTGCCCCGCAGGGCGTCCGCCATCTGCCAGAGCTGCGCCTCGTAGCCGACGTTGGCGGCCGTGTCGCTCTGCTTGCCTTTGGTCCGTGCCATGCGCGTTGCGCTCTCCTCTATCGTCGATTTGCAGGTAATTGGGGAAGGATTGCGTGCCCGATCAACTCCGCGCGCCGCCATCGGTGATTCCGGGGTGAGCGGCGGTCTGCGCGTGGCGCACGCGCGCCACCAGGCCGTTCGTTGGCGCCAGGCAGCTTCTGGTGAGGTCCCCGTGCATGCGCGAGCCCGCCTTCCGTTCCTTTACCGGGCGCCACCGCGCGAGCGCACCCGGTCTGATTCTTAGCTTCGCGCCAATGCTAGGTCTTTGTGGCTGTTCTTTCAATTACTTAGCACGTTCGACCCTCTTGGGCAGGATCGGACTGACGCCACTCTGAAATCACTGCTCTTGGGCTCGGAAAGACCGCAATGTGCGGCAGCATGGCCAGAGCGACCCCGCGTTCATGGTCAGCCCGCGCTTATTCCTCTATCCAGCCGCGCGAATGTTTGCGGGCTGTTGGTACTTCCTGAACATCCCCACCACGAGACCGTAGATTTCCAGGTCATCCTTGGGCCG
>JAJZLX010000371.1 GCA_021850555.1 Pseudomonadota bacterium
CAGGCGCGCACGCAGCTTCAGCGCGACCCGTTCCCGCCGCCGCAGCTGCGCATCCGCACTCGCCCGCCGACGATATTCGACTACGCCTACGAGGATTTCGAGTTCGTGAACTACCGGCATCACCCGGCGATCCCGGCGCCGGTGGCGGTCTGAGGTGGCGCACACGCCCGGCAAACGCGCCGCGCGCCGCGCGCCGTATTTCGTAGTACGCCGTTCGAGCGTCCACGGTCGCGGCGCGTTCGCGCTGCGCCGCATCCGCAAGGGTACCCGGATCGTGGAGTACCTGGGCGAGCGGGTCTCGCATCGCGAGGCCGACCGGCGCTACCAGGACCGCGACACACGCGACAACCATACTTTCCTGTTCATCGTCGATGCGCGCACCGTCATCGACGCCGGCGCGGGCGGCAACGAGGCGCGATTCATCAATCACTCCTGCAATCCCAACTGCGAGACAGTGATCGAGGCCAAACGGGTCTACATCGAAGCCATCCGCACCATCGAGCCCGGGGAGGAGCTGAGCTACGACTATCAGCTCGCCCGCTCCCCCGACGACCCGCCCGATGTCGACGCGATCTATGCCTGCCGGTGCGGGCAGCCCGAGTGCCGCGGCAGCATGCTCTGGCCGCCGAAGAAACCGCCGGCCGAGGTCAAGCGCATCGGGAAGCGGCCGGCCGGGGTGCGAGCCGATAAGCGCAGTACGGCCCGCAAGCGCCGTGCCGATACCACGGCCAGACGATGAGTACCAGCGCGTCGCAAGCGCGCGCCTTATCGCTGGCGGCGGTCGTCGGCGCCACCGGCGTCGTGTATGGGGACATCGGCACCAGCCCGTTGTATGCGCTGGAGGAGACCCTCACCGAAGCGGGACACTTTGATCGCCTGGCGGTGCTCGGCGCGCTGTCATTGATCTTCTGGGCGCTGGCGCTTTCCGTCACGATCAAGTACATCAGCGTCATCATGCGCGCCGACAACGAGGGCGAGGGCGGGATTCTCGCGATGTTCGCGCTCGCGCAGCGCAACAGCGTGGCCGGCAGCCTCTGGGCGCGCGCCGTGGTGGGTCTGGCGCTCGCCGGCACGGCTTTTTTCTTCTGCGATTCGCTGATCACCCCGGCAATCACCGTATTGAGCGCCGTCGATGGCATGCGCGCACTCAGTCCCGGCTTCAATGCCGCCGTGGTACCAGTCACCCTGGGCGTCATCACGGCGTTGTTCGTCTACCAGCGCCGCGGCACGGCCCGCATCGGCGCCCTGTTCGGTCCGATCATGATCCTGTGGTTTCTGGTGCTGGCAGCGACCGGAATCGCCGCGATCCGCGCCGATCCGGTGGTGCTGTATGCGCTCAACCCGCTCTACGGTATCGAGCTGCTGGGACGGCGGCCGGCAGTCGCGCTGGCGGTGATCGGCGCGGTGTTCCTGTGCATCACCGGCGGCGAGGCGCTGTATGCCGACATGGGTCAGTTCGGCAAGGGGCCGGTCCGCGTAGCCTGGTTCACGCTCATCTGGCCGGCGCTGCTGCTCAATTACTTCGGCCAGGGCGCGCTGCAGCTGACTCGGGGCCATTACATCCCGCAAACGCTGTACTACATGGTCTCCGCCTCGGAGTTGCCGTGGATGGTGATCCTGGCCACGGCGGCCAGCATCATTGCCTCGCAGGCGGTAATCTCCGGGGCGTTCTCCATAGCCCGCCAGGCCGTGCAGCTCGATCTGCTGCCGCGTATTCGCGTTCTGCAAACCTCGGCGACCGAGCTCGGACAGATCTACGTCCCGGTCATCAACTGGCTGGTGTTCGCCGCGGTGGTGGGTTTCGTGGTGGGCTTCCGCTCCTCGCACGCGCTCTCGGCGGCCTACGGCGCGGCAGTGGTCGGCACGATGCTGATCACGACCGTGCTCGGGGCGTTCGTGGCGCTGAAGCAGTGGAATTGGCCGACGTGGAGCGTGGCGCTGCTGTTCGGCCTGATGTTCGTGGTCGATGCGGCCTTCGTTGCCGGCAACATGACCAAGGTGCCGAGCGGCGGTTGGATTCCACTGGCCCTGGCGGCGGTGCTGTTCATGATGTTCATCATCTGGCGCAGCGGCCGGCTGGAGCTGCGCGCGGCGCTCGCGCGCCAGGCGGTTCCACGCAGCGAGCTGCCCGCTCTGCTCGCCGGGGTGCACCGCGTACCGGGAACCGCGGTGTTTCTGGGCAGCACGCCCGGCCTGATCCCCTCGGCCCTGATCGGCAATCTCCAATACAACCGCGTGGTGCACGAACGGCTCATCATCCTGAACCTGCAGATCCTGCACACACCGCGCCAGGACCCGGCCAACCGGGTCGAGATCGACGAGGCCGTCCCTGGGGTCTATCTGGTCACGGCGCGCTTCGGTTTCATGGAGCCGCTGGACATCGGCGAGGCGCTGCGCGGCTGCCGTGCGCGCGGCCTGACGGTATTCATGGAGGACAGCTCGTTCTTCGTCGGCCAGCACGTGGTGCGTGCGCGCAATTTGCCCGGCTGGCGCGGCCTGCAGCGGACTCTGTTCGCGCGCATGCAGCGGCACAGCACTCAGGCCGCGGAATTCTTCCGCATGCCCCCGCGCGGGGTGATTTCCCTGAACACCGTGGTGGAGATCTGAGGCACACCATGGCGCGCAGCACTGCGACCCTCGCGAACGGCAGCGCCGCCCGCGCCAGGCACCCGGCTCGATGATCATCCTGCAGCAGCCTGGGGTCTCGTTGATCGTGGCCATGGCCGAGAACGGCTGCATCGGCCGCGACAACACCCTGCCGTGGCGGCTGCCGGAGGATCTGCGGCGCTTCAAGACCCTCACGCTCGGCAAGCCGATCC
>JAJZLX010000639.1 GCA_021850555.1 Pseudomonadota bacterium
TGACCAGTTGACTGTCCACCGCGTCTGGAACATTGATCCCACCGCAGAAGAAGAGGATGTCGGGCAGTGCGGATTCGTCGAGCTGCTGCGTCGGTGCGACGGAAAGACCATTGCTGGCCGTCACCGGCTCGCCAGTCAGCGAATATATCGACCATCGATACACCTCTTGTCCAGCGAGGTAGTTCGCCATGCGCAGCGGCTCGAGCGCGTTGGTCAACGCGATCATGGAAAAATGCCGCAACGTGAGAAAGCCGAAGTGGCTGAGGGAAGCGGAATCCGTGCGCGGGAATTGCATCTTATCGCCCGAAGATGAGGATCAGGCCGGCAATGCGGATATGGGCGCCCGGCCGACCGCTGTAACCCGGTTCGTGCGCGCAACGCAGGCAATGATCAGAATGCCGCGGCGGGTGTCCCGGCGTGCGCGAGCGCATCGGGCGGCGATCGTGTCCTTGGCATTTTCGATCGCAATCGCCGCCTCTCGGCAACAGGCATCGGTCCCCACGACCCTGCCGATGGGATCCGTCCCGGCCTGGGCCAACAGAGGGCGCAGGGTCTCCATCTCCGCCCTCACGGCGTTCGCCGCGGTCAGAGCCTCAAGAGCGAACACGAAGCCGTCACGGAATTCGATGCCGACGATGCGCACGCCTCCCGCGAGCGCGTCGTTCGGCGCCTTCTCTGCGCCCCGGCCGCGGTCGAGGAGCATATGGGTCGGTTCCACGATCTCGTCCTTCAGGCCATTGTGGAGATCGTCGTGATTCTGCGCGGTCAGCTTGTGGTCGTTCAGGTCGCGCAAGTTGAAGTGGCTCTCGTCTGTCATGTCCGCTGTTCCGGACTCAATTCATGGATATGGGCGAATTTGTACGACACTTTGCGCCTTCGCTCTGTCAGGAGCCTCTTGGACACAAAAAACTCTCGGGAATTGGTCGGGAACGCATACGTCACGACAGAGTTTGAAATGACAATTCGACCCGCGTCTTGTCGCCGGCTTGACACCGCGGCTCGGCGTGCTTTCGATAGCCTTGAAGCATGTTTACTGTCCTCGCGATACTCGTCCGGCGTCGTGCGTGGAACCTTCTGCACAAGGAGCGGCGACGAAATTATCGATGCGACTTGCCTCTGTCAATATGACTTATTTTCACGTCTGCGTTGAATTACACGCCACGTCATCGGTGCATTGCCGGAACAGTCCGGACGGAGAGGTCCGCCGGTGCCAGTGCCTGCCGGAGTTCGCAAGACGGACGCCTGGACCTCGAGCCGGGCCACGGGTTGTCCTGCGGGTCTGCGCGACTTGGCGCCCGACTGTACGGGACAGTCGAGGGACTAGACACTACAGTACAGTCGGCATAAGATCACGGCACTGGGTCATCACTGGGTGGGGGTCTTCGGTGTCCGCGGATCCGCTTTTGCAGCCTTTTCGTCTGAAGCACCTGCTCCTGCGTAATCGGATCATGACGACGTCGCATGAGCCGGCGTATTCGGAGGACGGTATGCCCAAGGCCCGCTATCGCGCCTATCACGTCGAGCGCGCGCGCGCGGGACTCGCATTGAGCATGACCGCGGGCTCGGCGGCGGTGTCTCGGGACAGTCCGCCGGTCTTCAGTAATCTATTGCTGTACAAGGATGAGGTTGTGCCGTGGCTCAAAGAGCTGGCGGAGGCGGTGCACGAGCACGGTACGGCGGTGATGATCCAGCTGACCCATCTCGGCCGGCGCACGCGATGGGACAAGGCGGATTGGCTGCCGGCAGTTTCGCCTTCCCACCGCCGGGAGGCATCGCATCGTTCTTTTCCAAAGAAAATCGAGGACTGGGACATCGAGCGGATCCGCAAGGACTACGTGGATGCGGCCGAACGAGTTTATGCCGCCGGGTTCGATGGGCTGGAACTGCAAGCATACGGTCACCTAATGGACCAGTTCTGGTCGCCCCTCACGAATGATCTCGATAGCCCGTACGGCGGATCGCTCGACAACCGCCTGCGATTCACCTTCGAGGTTCTCGGCGATATCCGCAAGCGGGTCGGTTCGAATTTCATCCTGGGCGTTCGTTACACGGCAGACGAGATCGTTGAAGGTGGGCTGACCAGAGAGGATGGACTGGAGATTTCCAGACGACTCAAGGACAGCGGCTTGGTGGATTTCCTGAACGTTGTGCGCGGGCACATCGATACCGATGCCGGCCTGACGGATGTCATCCCGGTTCAGGGCATGGGAAGCGCGCCCCATCTTGATTTCGCCGGGGAGATTCGAGCCGCTACCCAGTTTCCCACGTTCCATGCTGGCAGAATCCAGGATATCGCGACCGCGCGCTACGCCATCGCGACCGGCAAATTGGACATGGTCGGCCTCACCCGGGCGCACATCGCCGATCCCCACATCACTCGCAAGATCATCGAGCGCCGGGAAGAAGAGATACGTCCGTGTGTGGGCGCGAATTATTGCCTGGACAGAATTTACCAGGGCGGAGCTGCCTATTGCATTCACAACGCCGCCAGCGGCCGCGAGCTTCAGATGCCGCACCAGGTCGCGGCTGCCGGAGTGAAGCGCAAGGTCGTGGTGGTCGGTGCCGGCCCAGGCGGCCTGGAAGCGGCGCGGGTCGCCTCCGAGCGAGGGCATACGGTGGTGGTGTTCGAGGCTGCCAGCAAACCGGGTGGCCAGATTCGGCTCACGGCTCAGAGTCCGCGGCGTCGGGAAATGCTAGGAATCATTGACTGGAGGGTGGCCCAATGCGCCGCCCACGGGGTGACTTTCCGGTTCGATACCCTAGCTGAGGTCGAGGATGTTCTCGCGGAGAGCCCGGATGTGGTCATCATCGCCACTGGAGGTCTGCCACATACTGACGTGCTTGAATCGGGGAACGACCACGTTGTATCGGCTTGGGATATCCTCTCCGGCGGGGTGACGCCTGGCGCAAACGTGTTGCTTTTCGACGATGCGGGTGACCATTGCGCTTTGCAGGCCGCCGAATTCATTGCGCAAAGTGGGGCGCGCCTGGAAATCATGACGCCGGACCGAAGCTTCTCGCCGGAGGTCATGGCGATGAACCTGGTGCCCTACATGCGGTCCCTGCAGAGAGCGAACGTAACGTTTACGGTCACTTATCGACTGCAAAGGGTGGGGCGGATCGGAAACTCGTTGCGCGCGATCATCGGCAGCGACTACGGTGTGGCCAAACAGGAGAGAATCGTCGACCAGGTCGTGGTGAATCACGGGACAGTTCCCCTGGATGAGCTCTATTTCGCTCTCAGGCCATTGTCCCGAAACGGGGGAGCGGTCGACTACGGCGCACTCCTTGACGGAATGCCACAGGCCGTGGCGGCGAACGATCAATCGCCATTCCAGTTGTTCCGAATCGGCGATGCGGTGGCGGCGCGCAACACACATGCTGCGATTTACGATGCGTTGCGATTGGCGAAGGACTTGTAAAGCAAGCGGCTGGAGACTGCCAGAGCGAGTTTGGAGTCAATCATGTCGCTGAAAATATCAGCTTTCTGTCAAGATCCAGTAGCCTCTCCTGATTCCCCGGGGAACGCATCCTGCGAGCAGTCGCTCCGACGCCCGATTGGTCAACTCGAGGAGCCCTCCAGGGAACGGACCGGCGCGCAAGGCTTGTTCAGGGCAATTCTGGCCGGTCGCGGCCATACCCTGGTGGATGCGTTCCAGAGCCTGGAGCGGGCGCCCTATGTGGAGCGCATCTCGGTCAATCCGGTTCGAGGCTTGATGGGTGCCCGGATTGCTCTTGAGCCGCACGAGGGCAAGGGCTATTGGGATTTCATCCGCATTCGGCGGGACATTTACGTGGTTGTCGCCAATCTGGCTTACCGTGAATCGCGGTTGGAGCTGCTGCCCGGGGAGGGGTTGATCAGTTTCAGCTTCAAGATTTCCGGTGACATGTCGCTCGCGGTGAGCGGCGCCAAACCGCTTCGTTGGAACAGGCCGTCGTTGCTCGTATGGTCGCAGCCCGCCGGTGTCGACACCAGCGCATGGACGGCTCCCAGCGCCTACGAGCGCTTCGTGATCCTTAGCATGCGTCCGCAGATTCTCGCTGATCACTTCTTCGGCTCGTGCGCCGGGGTGCCTGAGCCCATCAAGAGGTTCTTGTGGAACAACGAGGACAAGATAAACTTCGGCCGCTATCCGCTTTCGTCGCAGGCTTTTGAGGTTGCGGAAAGAATGATCAACAGCCGGCACACGGGGACGCTGGGACTCGCTTATATCGAAGCTCTATCGACCGAGTTGCTCTGTCACGCGGCGGCAAGCCTCACCTCGTTGTCCGAAGCGGCTCCAAAGGGCTGTACCGATCGCGAGGTCAAGCGTCTGGAGATGGCGCGGGCGATCCTCGTGCGACAGCTTGCGCCCGCGCCCACGATTGCGGAATTGGTGCGCACGGTCGGCATGTCGAAGACGGCGCTGACCAAAGGGTTCAAGGCGCTCTACGGTGAAACCATCTTCGACTTCGGCGTGCGCTGCCGCATGCAGCACGCGCTCATGATGATGCGTGACCGCGGACGGTCGGTCGAGCAGGCGGCGGAAGCTGTGGGATATGCTCATCCGACCTCATTTGCGACGGCCTTCCGGAGCCACTTTGGCATGCGACCGAGCGATGTACGCAAAAGAAGCTCGGCCAGCGAGATGGCCTGCATGTCAAACTCATGCATGCCGGGGCCGGGATAAAGGCCGAGCGCAATCGGGTGCCCGCTCCAGTGGTGGGCGAACAGCTCTCGGATCGTCTGCGATACGGGCACCTTCGTTCCGCAGGGTGAATGCAGGGGCGCGACGATACCGGGTATCGTACTTGGTCTGCCAAGCGTGTGCGCTGGGTTGAGGGGAGTTTGGATGGGATCGGCGGGGGTGACGGCGAATCTTCCTATACTGGGTACGTGTGAGCGCGGGACATTATCACGCACGCCAAGGCGTCGCGAGAGGTGTTCTTGGCGCTCACGAGCCCGGCGCGGTAATACTTGATCAAAATTTGCGGGGTGGGGTAACCATGGGAAAGACTTTGAACACCCGTTCCTGGAGGATCGAAGAGATGGCTCGGTCCGGTATCGTGGGGCCGGTCGCGGGGTCGGTCCGATTTGCATCGGCTTCGGCACCCTGGCAACCGACCGGGTTTGATGGATTTTGGATGAAGCCCCTGTTCGAAGATGCCGAGCGTGGCGAGAAGACGCTTTTGATGAAGGTTGATCCGGGAGCTTACGCGCCGATGCACAATCATCCAGGCGAGATGGAGCAGATCTACGTGCTCGAAGGCGCTCTGTATGATCAGGACGGGACACTCGGTCCCGGTGATTATTGCTGCCGAGAACCGGGAGCGGCACATGAGGCGGGATCGTTGAAGGGTGCGATAGTGCTGCTCGTTTATTCCAGACGCTGAGTGCGTTTGCTTTGTGCAATGCGAGGCACCCGGGGGAGCACGGACCGGTCAGCTCCGAGGATGTGCGGCGCGACAGCGGTTCACCGTTGTGTGACGAGGGGTTGGGGTTGCGCCCCGGCACGGATGCCGCGAAGACGGCGAGGGCAGGGCGGCCCCGAAGGTCCGATGCTCAGGACCTGAGCTCTCTCTTGACCGCGCGGTAGCCGATGTCCCGCCGGTAGCGCATGTGCGGCGAGCGGATCGCGCCGGCGAGCGCGTAGGCCACCCGCTGCGCATCGGTCACCGAGTCGCCGAGCCCCACCGCGCACAGCACCCGCCCGCCGTTGGTGAGCACCTCGGATCCCGAGAGCTTCGTGCCGGCGTGGAACACCTTGCCTGAGCCGTCGCGCACCAGGTCGGCCGCGCGATCGAGTCCCTCGATCCGCTCGCCCCGGCTGCCCGAATCAGGGTAGTCCTGGGCCGCCAGCACCACCCCGAGCGCCGCCCTCGGGTCCCACTCGGCGCTCACCGTATCGAGCCGCCCGGCAAGCGCGGCCTCGCACAGCAGCGTCAGGTCAGACCTGAGCCGGCTCAGGACCGGCTGGGTTTCCGGGTCGCCCAGCCGGCAGTTGAATTCCAGCACCTTGGGCGTGCCGTCCGCTGCGATCATGAGGCCGGCGTACAGGAAGCCCGTGTACGGCGTCCCGTCGGCGTCGAGGCCGAGAATCGTCGGCTCGATCACCTCGCGCATGATGCGGGCGTGCAGCGCGGGCGTGACCAGCGGTGCGGGCGAATAGGCCCCCATCCCGCCGGTGTTGGGGCCCTGATCGCCGTCATCACGGCGCTTGTGGTCCTGGGAGGTGGCGAGCGGCAGCACGTGGCGCCCGTCGGCCATGACGATGAAGCTCACTTCCTCGCCCTGGAGGAATTCCTCCACGACGACCTCCTCGCCGGCCGCCCCGAAGCGCCCATCGAACATGGCGGCGACCGCACTGCGGGCCGCGACGTGGGATTCGGCGATGACCACGCCCTTGCCGGCCGCGAGGCCGCTGGCCTTGATCACCAAGGGGAGCGGTTGCGTGTCGAGCCAGGCCGGGTCGTAGCTCGAGCGGGTGAATGTCCGCGAGCGCGCCGTCGGGATGCGGTGCCGGTGAAGGAAGTCCTTGGAGAACGCCTTGGAGCCCTCGAGCCGCGCGGCCAGCTGCGAGGGCCCGAAGCAGGCGAGGCCTGCGGCTTTGAATGCGTCGACGACGCCCGCGACCAGCGGCGCCTCCGGTCCCACGATCGTCAGAGTGATGTTTTCGCGCTCAGCCAAGCTCACCAACGCGGGGACGTCCTCTGCGGCGACCTCGACGTTGCGGCATTTCGGCTCGAGCGCCGTGCCTGCGTTGCCCGGCGCAACCAGCACTTCGGTGACGCGCGCGCTGGCGGCGCATTTCCAGGCGAGCGCGTGCTCGCGGCCGCCGGAGCCGATGATCAGGACCTTCATCCGCCGCCCTCAATGCCGGAAATGGCGCATGCCCGTGAAGACCATCGCCATCCCGTGCTCATCGGCGGCCGCGATCACCTCGGCGTCGTTGCGCGAGCCGCCCGGTTGGATGACCGCCTCGATGCCGTACTGAGCCGCCACATCCACCCCGTCCCGGAACGGGAAGAACGCATCCGAGGCCATCACCGCGCCTGCGACGTCGAGCTTCTCGTCGGCGGCCTTCATCGCCGCGATGCGGCTCGAGTACACGCGGCTCATCTGGCCTGCGCCGATGCCGACCGTGGCGCCGCCGTGGGCGTAGACGATGGCGTTGGATTTGACGAACTTCGCGACCCGCCAGGCGAACAGCAGATCTTCGAGCTGCTGCGGCGTCGGCCGGCGGCGGGTGACCACCTTCAGATCGCTCGAGCCCACCTGGCCGGTGTCGCGCGTCTGCGCCAGCAGTCCTCCGCAGATGCTGCGGTATTCCAGGGTCTCGAGGGGCGGCTGATCGAGTGCTCCGAGCTCGAGGACGCGGATGTTCGCCTTGCCCGAGAGCACCTGCGCCGCGCCCGCCTCGATCGCCGGTGCGGCGATGACTTCCACGAACTGCTGTCCGAGAATGGCGCGGGCCGCGGTGGCATCGAGCGGCCGGTTGAAGGCAATGATGCCGCCGAAGGCGGAAGTGGGATCGGTCCGGTAGGCCCGCTCGTAGGCGTCAAGAAGCGAGCCCGCCACGGCCGCGCCGCACGGGTTGGCGTGCTTGACGATCACGCAGGCGGGCTGCTCGAACTGCCGTACGCACTCGATCGCAGTGTCCGCGTCGGCAAGGTTGTTGAACGAGAGATCCTTGCCCTGCAGCATCCTCGCCCGGGCGAGCCCCTTGCCGGCGCGCTCGTCCCGGTACAGTGCGGCCTGCTGGTGCGGGTTCTCCCCGTAGCGCAGCACCTGCGCGCGCTCGAAGTAAAGCGCCAGTGTTGCGGGAAAGCGCTCATTGGGCAGGGGCTGCTCGCGCGGCGCGTGATGGGCGGCGAGAAATCCGGCGACCATGGTGTCGTAGCGGGCGGTATGGGCGAAGACCTTGGCCGCGAGCCGGGCCCGGGTCTCGGCCGTGGTCGCGCCCTCATGCGCATCGAGCTCCGTGATCAACGCGCCGTAATCGTCCGGATCGACCGCCACGGCGACTGATTCGTGGTTCTTGGCGGCCGCGCGCAGCATGGCGGGGCCCCCGATATCGATGTTCTCGAGGGCCTCCTGGTAGCGGCAGTTGGGGCGCGCCACCGTCGCCGCGAACGGATACAGATTGACCACGAGCAGATCGATCGGCTGGATGCCGTGCAGAGCCATGACCGCATCGTCGACACCGCGCCGTCCGAGCAGGCCGCCGTGGATCCTGGGGTGCAGGGTCTTGACGCGCCCATCCATGATTTCCGGAAAGCCCGTGTAGTGCGACACCTCGCGCACCGTCAGGCCCTGGCTCGCGAGCAGCCGGGCGGTGCCGCCGGTGGAGAGAATCTCGACGCCATGGCGGGCGAGCGCCTGCGCCAGCTCCGTGAGACCTGTCTTGTCGGAAACCGAAAGCAGTGCCCGTCGCACGGGCCGGAGCGTGTCAGTCATCAAATTATGTCAACTGGCAAGGCCGAATTGCCTGAGTTTCTTGCGCAGCGTGCCGCGGTTGATGCCGAGGATGCCGGCGGCGCGGCTCTGGTTGCCTTCGGCGTAGTCGAGCACAACGCGGAACAGCGGCTCCTCGACCTCGCGCAGCACCAGGTTGTAAAGATCCGCCGGATGCGAGCCGTCGAGGTGGGTGAAGTAATCGCTCAGCGCCCGCTCGGCGTGGCTGCGCAGCGGCAGCTCGTGCCCGTTGATTCTGATCCCGGCGACGAGCTGTTGCCCGGAGCTTTTTTTTCTTGCTGCCATGTGAGGTTCTCGGAAGGTTTCGATACGTCAGGCCGCACGTGCGGCGCCCCCAGCCCAAGCATCGAAATGCAGGATCGCCCGCGCGAGCTGCTCGCGCGCGCTTGCAGCCGTCATCAGATCCTGACGGACCGGCGCAGGATCGGTAAAGCATCGCTCGCAATACCAGCCTATGTGTTTGCGGGCAATGCGCACACCGCTTTCCTCGCCGTAGAAGCCGTACAGGGAATCGAGGTGAGCAAGGATGATATCACGCACTTCGGAGCGCAAGAGCGGCCGCGGATTTTCGCCGCTTTCGAGGAAAGAATTGACAGATCGAAAAATCCATGGCTCGCCGAAGCTCGCTCGTCCGATCATGACTGCATCAGCGTCAGTGAAATCAAGCACTTTGCGCGCATCATGCGCGCAACGGATGTCCCCGTTCGCAAATACCGGGATGCGCACGCTGGACTTGATCCAGCGGATCGTCTCGTATTCGGCCTCGCCCTGGTAGAAATCGGCGCGTGTGCGCCCGTGCACGGCGAGCGCCTGGATGCCGGACTGTTCCGCGCGCCGCGCGATCTCGATGCCGTTGCGATGCCGGCGGTCCCATCCGGTGCGGATCTTGAGTGTTACGGGCACGCTCACTGCGCGCACGACGGCATCGAGTATGCGGCCGACCAGCGCCTCGTCCGTCAGCAACGCCGAGCCGCAGAGCTTTCCGCAGACTTTCTTGGCCGGGCAGCCCATATTGATGTCGATGATCTGCGCCCCGCGGTCCACTGCGAGCCGCGCGGCCTCGGCGAGCACCATGGGCTCGGCGCCCGCGAGCTGAATCACGCGGGGCTCGGGCTCGCCGGCATGATCCAGCCGCAGTCGGGATTTGGGCGTCCTCCACAAGCGCGCATCCGAAGTCAACATCTCCGAGGCGGCCAGCGCCGCGCCGAGCCGGCGGCAGAGGATGCGGAATGGGCGATCAGTGATGCCGGCCATGGGCGCGAGCACCGCCCGTCCGGGCAGGGTGTAAGGCCCGATCCTCGGCAAGGGCTTCCCGTCCGGGTTACGGTCCATGGGCGCAGACGACGGTGTGCCGTTCACGCAGACACGCGTCGATGACGAACCCCACTGCGCGCCGGCCCGGACTGATGAAGGTCACCCTTGCATCGACCCTGGCGCCCGCCGCGAGCAGCGGTGGTGAGGGAACCGACGGCATGTAGTCACGAGGCGAGACGTCGCGCGCCGCAATGGCGCGGCCGAAGCGATCCTGCAATGTCACCCTGAGCAGCGGCAGGGGCTGCGCGTGCTGCGCAAGGTTGGCGATGCTGGCCCGCACCGTGATCTTGGGGGGATTGGTGCTGGTGACCGTGGCGCCGAGCTGGCGAGCCTCGTAGGCATGCACGTCCCATGCGGGGGCGAGCTCGATGCCGAGCGCGCGATATGCCGTGCGCAGCGCCCCGCCGATGGACGGAAGGGTTGCGAGCACGTTCCGCTGTTGATTGACGACCTGCAGCGCCAGCAACAGACCGAGCAGGACCGTTCCGACGGCCCAGAGGGCCGAGGCGCGCGGCTGCTCAGGCTCGAGCTCGAAAGCGGTTTCCGCCTGCTGTTCTTGCGCCACGGCCGGGTCCGGACGCAGAGCTTCGGGCAGAAGATCGCTCGGGTCCGGGCGCAGCGCCTCGGGCAGAAGATCGCTCGGGTCCGGGCGCAGTGCCTCGGGCAAGGGCTTGTCCGGTTCCGGGGGCGCCGGCTCCGGCCGATTCAGTTGCTTCGCCTCGGACCGAGGCTCGGTCGGCACCGGAGGCTCGAACTCCACGGCAATCTCTCCGGCGGCGGGCATCTCGGAGGCAGGAGCGATGCCGGGGGGATGTGCCGGCGGGGCCGAGGCGGGCTGCTCGGCGCGCGGCTCCGGAGGGGGCGAGTGTGGATGCTCTTCCGAAAGCGAATCCAACGCATTGAACACGTTCTGACATCGCCCGCAGCGCACATGCCCCTGCGCCGCACGCAAATCCCGCACGGTTATCGTCAGGGTCAGGCCGCACTTGGGGCAGACCGTAAACACAGGCTTCCCCTAGGACGCCGGCCGGTCGTGTCGCCGGCCGCTCAGCGCCGTCCAGCCCTCGCGCGACCCGAAGGGCGCCATGTCGAACCAGCCTTCATAGGCGCGCACCACTTCGCTCGCCTGGTGCTCCATCAGGCCCGCGAGCACCACAGCGCCGTTCGCCCGGACGAGAGAGGCCAGGCGCGGTGCCAGGGCCACCAGGGGCGCGGACAGGATGTTGGCGAGCAGAAGGTCGGCCCGGGGCAATGCCTCGGGCGACTCGCACAGACGGATCTGCTCCCCGAGGCCGTTGGCCAGTGTGTTGTCCCGCGTGGCGAGCAGAGCCTGGTCATCGATGTCGAAGCAGTGGACGGCGCGGGCGCCGAGCTTCGCGGCCGCCAGCGCCAGCACCCCGGAGCCGCAGCCGTAGTCGATGACCTCGCCTTCGGGCGGATGCGCATCGAGCCACTCCAGGCACAGCGCCGTCGTGGGATGGGTGCCGGTGCCGAAGGCCAGTCCCGGGTCCATGTGAATGATGACGGCATCGGAGGCGTCGACCCGCTCATGATGCGGGCAGATCCAAAGACGCCTGCCGAAGCGCATGGCGTGGAAATCGCGCAGCCATTCCCGCTCCCAGGCGCGATCCTCGAGCACGTGCGACTGCAATCGCCACACAGGGACGCGGAGCGAGCGGCTGAGTGACTCCAGAGTGGCTGCGGGCTCGGCCCCTGGGGCGAACAGCGCCTTGAGTCGCGTCGAGGGCCACAGGCGCACTTCGCCCGGTGCAGGCTCGAGCACCGGCTCGTCGCGCGCGTCCACGAAGGTAATGGCGCTCGCGCCGCAATCCAGACAGGCCTGCTCGGCGCTCTCGGGCGGCAGGGTGCCTAAATCGAAGCTGATTTCCAGGAACTGGGTCACTTCAGCCCGAGGCGCCTCTCCAGGTAGTGGATGTCGGTGCCGCCTTTCTGGAACGCCCCATGATTGCAGATCTCCTGGTGCAGCGGCACGTTGGTCTTGATGCCCTCGATCACCATCTCCGCCAGCGCATTCTTCATCCGGGCGATTGCGGTCTCGCGCGTGTCCCCATGGGTGATGAGCTTGGCCAGCAGCGAATCGTAGTTCGGCGGGACGTTGTAGCCCGAATACACATGGCTGTCGACCCGTACGCCGGGCCCTCCAGGGGCGTGCCAGAGACGAATCGGGCCGGGGGAGGGCATGAAGGTCTTCGGATCCTCGGCGTTGATGCGGCATTCGATGGCATGACCACGAATCTGCACGTCACTCTGTACGTACGGCAGCCTCTCGCCGGCGGCGATCAGCAGCTGCGCTTTCACCAGGTCGATGCCGGTGATGAGCTCGGTGACCGGGTGCTCGACCTGGATGCGCGTGTTCATCTCGATGAAGTAGAACTCGCCGTCCTGGTAGAGGAACTCGAGCGTGCCGGCGCTGCGGTAGCCGACGGCGAGGCACGCTGCGACGCAGCGCTCGCCCATGATTCTGCGCTGGCGGGCGCTGATGCCCGGGGCGGGGGCCTCCTCGAGGACCTTCTGGTGGCGTCGCTGCATGGAGCAGTCGCGCTCGCCGAGGTGGATCACGTTGCCGTGATTGTCGGCAAGCACCTGAAATTCGATGTGCCGCGGTCTGTCGAGAAACTTCTCCATGTAGACCTGATCGTTGCCGAAGGCGGCGCGGGCTTCGCTGCGAGTGACGCCGATGGAGTTGAGCAGCGAGGCGTCGCTGTGCACCGCGCGCATACCCCGGCCGCCGCCGCCGCCCGAGGCTTTGATGATCACCGGATAGCCGATGTCGCGGGCGATGCGCAGGTTCTCGTCCGGGTCCTCGCCGAGGGGGCCGTCGGAGCCCGGCACGCACGGCACGCCGTGGCCTTTCATCACCCGGATCGCGGAAACCTTGTCGCCCATCGTGCGGATGGTCTCCGCCTTGGGACCGACGAACACGAAGCCGCTGTTTTCCACCCGCTCGGCGAAGTCGGCGTTCTCCGAGAGAAAGCCGTAGCCGGGATGGATCGCCACCGAGTCGGTGACCTCCGCGGCGCTGATGATCGCCGGCATGTTCAGATAGCTCGCCATCGACGGCGGGGGGCCGATGCACACGGACTCGTCGGCGAGCAGCACGTGTTTGAGGCTGTAATCCGCGGTGGAATGCACCGCGACGGTCTTGATGCCGAGCTCACGGCAGGCGCGCAGGATGCGCAGGGCGATTTCGCCGCGGTTGGCGATGAGGACCTTCTCGAGCATGGGGCGCCCGCGCCTATTCGATCACGAACAGCGGCTGGCCGAATTCGACCGGGTCGCCGTTGCGCGCCATGATCGAGGTGATGCGGCCGGCCCGGTCCGCTTCGATCTGGTTCATCATCTTCATGGCCTCGATGATGCACAGTACCTGGCCGATCTTGATCTCATCGCCGATCTCGACGAACGGCTTCGCGCCCGGTGTGGGAGAGGCGTAGAACGTGCCGACCATCGGCGCGGTGACCACGTGCTCGTTCGCCCGGGTGCTGGGCGCGGCCTCCGCCGCCGGCGCGATCGGGGCCGGCTGGGCGGGGATTGCGGCCGGTAGGGCGGAGAGCTGCGGCAAGGCATGCAGAACAGCTCCGCCGGTGGGCATACGGCTGATCCGTACGGCCTCCTCGCCCTCCTTGATCTCGATTTCAGCGATGCCGGATTCCTCCAGCAACTCGATCAGTTTCTTGATCTTTCGAATATCCATGTGGCAATACCCCCCTTTACGGCGTGGGATGGTCTGAAACGAATGGGCCGGGGACTTTAGGAGCGCGCCCCGCCGGCGAGATGCCGGCAAGCCGCTTCGACCGCCAGCTCATAACCGAGGGCGCCGAGCCCCGAAACCACGCCCACGGCGATATCGGTGAAGTACGAGCGGCGCCGGAACGCCTCGCGCGCGTGGGGATTGGACAGATGCACCTCGATCATCGGGAGCCGGACGGCCAGCACCGCATCTCGCAACGCGATACTGGTGTGGGTGAAGGCGCCCGGATTGAAGACCAGAAACCCGGTACCTTGTGCCGGCGCGCGCTGGATGCGCTCGATGAGCTCGTGCTCGGCGTTGCTCTGGAAGCATTCCAGCTCGCAGCCCGCCGCCCGCGCACGCTCGGCTGAGCGACGCTCAATGGACTCCAGGGTGTCGGCCCCGTAAATTCCCGGCTCGCGGCTGCCGAGCAGGTTCAAGTTCGGGCCGTTCAGGAGCAGCAGGCGGGACATGCGAAGTCTGGGAAGGCTCGCGCCAAATGACGCCCGGGGAATTTACCTCAATTTCACAGAATATGGGCAGATTTTGTCTCGAATGGCCGGGATCAGGCCATGAACATGCTTTCGAGCGGGGCTTAGCGGCCGGTGGCCCCGGCTACCGCCAGGTCCTGCAGGCCGGCGGAGATCTGCGCCCGCGCCATGCTGAGGTCGATGCGCCCGCTATCCAGCGCGTCGATGCGCTTCAGGATCAGCCGGGCCGCCGCCTCGCGCAAGATGCCGATTTTCACGGTGACGATGTGCCCGTGCGCGTCGACGAAGACCGAGAACGGAAAAGCCGGCTGCATTCCGAGGGCCCGGATGGTCTCAAGGCCCCGATGCTCGCCGATCAGCAAAGGATAGCGGATCCCGGCGTGGCGGGCGTAGCGCAGAACGGGCGCCCGGGCATCGACCGCCACGCCGATCACTTGCAGGTGATCGGCTGGTGCGCGGCTCAGGCGCTCGAGCAGGGGGATCTCTTCGCGGCAGGGTCCGCACCAAGGCGCCCAGAAATTCACCAGCAGCGGCCGGCCCTTCCAGTCGGAGAACCGGCGCAGCCGGCCGCGGCGATCGGGAAAGGCGATCTCGGGCAGGGTATCGGGAGCGGCTCGGCGGACCCGCCGAGCCGGGGCGGCCGCCGTGACGGCCGCCGGGGCGTGCAGTGCGATCAGCGAGGAGTCCGGGGCGAGAAAGCCCCGTGCCCAATAGCCGCCGGCGCCCGCCGCCGTCACGGCCGCTGCGGCCAGCAGGATGCGGGGCCACCCCTGGCGCGCAGCGGCGCTCATGATGCCGGCAGCGTCCCGAATGCCGCATGCAGCTGCCGCAGGAACTCGCCGGCGTCCATGTAGCCCACGACCTGGAAGCGGTGAAGCTCCCGGCCCTCGTCGCTGTAGAAGGCGACCGTCGGGGGGCCGAAAATCCCGAAATGCTTGAGCAGCGCGCGGTCATTGGCGTTGTTTGCCGTGACATCGGCGCGCAGCAGCACCGTACGGGAAAGCGCTTGGCGCACCGTCGGGTCGGCAAAGGTGGTCGCCTCCATTTCCTTGCACGAGGTACACCAGCTCGCGTAGAAATCGACCATCACGGTGCGGTGCAGCCGCTGCGCCCGGGCCACATCCTGATCGAGGTCGGCCACAGAGTGTATGGCCGTGAAATGTAAGACCGGGGCGGGCCGCGCCAGAGCCGGGAAGGGCTCCAGCGGGTTGCTGCCCCCGAGGGCCGCGCCGGTCATCACGGCGAGCGCATATACCCCGGCGAGGGCAGCGCCGAGCCGCAGCGTCCAGCGTCCCGAAGACCGCGTCTGCCGGGCATCCGAGATGAGCGCCCAGGCGGCGGCCAGCGCAGGCACGGCCCATAGCGCCAGGGTGATCCGGGCGGGCAGCAGGCGGGAAAGCATCCACACCGCCACCCCGAGCATCATCGCGCCAAAGAGCCTTTTGACGGTGTCCATCCACGGACCGGCCTTCGGCAGCAGCCGTCCCGCCGAGGCGCCCACGGCGAGCAGCGGCGTTCCCATGCCGATGCTCAGCGCGAACAGCGCTGCGGCGCCCCGCGCCACCTCGCCCGTCCGGCTGATGACCGCCAGCGCGCCGACCAGTGCCGGGGCGACACAGCTGGTCACGATGAGCGCCGACAGAGCGCCCATTACGGCCACCCCGCCGAGTGTGCCGGCCGACTGGCGGCCGCTGAGGGCGGCAAGACGGGTCTGGAGCGTGGTGGGCATCTGCACGTTGAACAGGCCGATCATCGCCAGCCCCATTGCCGCGAGCACCCCCGCGAACGAGACGAGGATCCAAGGACGCTGGAAGAAGGCTTGCACTTCCGCCCCCGCCGCCGCCGCCGCCGCCCCGGCCAGCGTGTAGGTCGCGGCCATGCCGAGCACGTAGGTCAACGACAGCACAAAGGCGCGTCCGGCCGTCACCTGCCTGCCGTGGCCGACGATGATGCCGGAAACAATCGGCAGCATCGGCAGGCAACAGGGAGTGAAGGCGAGCGCCAGGCCGGCCAGATAGAACCAGCCGAGCATGGCCAGCCAGCTTCCCGAGCGGGCAAGGCCGGCGAAGCGGCCCTGGGGGGTGCCGAGGCTCGCATGCCGGAGGGCCGGTGCGCTGACGGGGACCGATGCCGCCGGGCCCGAGGCGGCATGAGAGGCGGCGGGCGGCAAGCCGACCGTGACCGTCTTCGTGATGGGGGGGTAGCAGAGTCCGGCATCGGCGCAACCCTGGTAGGTGACCATCAGTGTCACTTGGCGGACATCGGCGGACGGGATCGAGATCACCGCCACCCGAGCGCGCACCCGATGTCGGTAGATCTGCTCCCGGCCGAAGTAGGGATCCACCTTGATCAGACCCGGGGGCAGCTGCAGTGGGCCGAGCTTCGTGCCGGCCGGGGCGCGGACATGGATACGGCTGCGGTACAGGTAGTAACCGGTCCGGATGCGCCAATCGAGCCCGATCTGGTGATACCCTTCCGCGCGCGCGCTGAAGTGGAAGACCTTGTCCGGTGGGGGGAATTTATGTCCTCCCACCGCGGCCGCGCCCAGGGCCGCGAGGATCCCCGGAGACAGCGTCGGAGGGGGGGCGGCCCGACTCATGCCGATGGAGCACAGCGCGAGCAATGCCGCCGTGGCGCACTGCCAGCGGCCGCTCAAGCCTCGGCGAAGACGACCTGGACCCGTCATGCGGTGAGGGCCTGCGTGAGCCAGGAAAGGTAGGCCTCGGAGCCCGCGGCCACCGGCAGAGCGATGATCTCCGGCAACTCGTACGGGTGGATGGACTTCAGGCGCATTTCCAGATCCGGGTAGCGGGCGGTGAGTGTTTTGATGCTCAGCAGCATCTCGGGTTCATCCTGGACGGCCCCTTGCCACCGGAACGTCGAGTGTACCGTCTGCCGGCTGACGCAGGCGGCCAGGCCCGATTCGACCAGTTCCCGGGCGATCCGGGCGGCATCCGGCTCCGGGCACGTCGTCAGGACCAGAAGGTGCTCAGTCATAGACCCACGCAGGTACGCGAATATCCCATTCTATGCTGTAAGGGATTGCCGCAGCCGCCGGGTGAAGCGCTGGATCCGGGCATCCCGGCCCCGGCCCCCGGTGCCGGGCGGCTTTCCCGCCCCTGAGGGAAAAAAATCGCTCCCGGGGTTGAAATCCGGCAGCGCCTACCTATGATTAGCAGCCACGCGGGGAGAGTGCTAATACCTCGCCCGCGACCCACATTTAACTTAAAGCGTCCCTAAAGGAGCGTTCCCCATGAAGATGCGTCCTCTTCATGATCGCGTCATCGTCAAGCGCCTGGAGGAGGAGCGTACCTCCCCCGGCGGCATTGTCATTCCCGATACCGCGGCTGAGAAGCCCGTTCAGGGAAAAGTCGTCGCGGTCGGTAACGGCAAGATTCTCGAGAACGGCCAGGTCCGTGGCCTCGACGTCAAGGTCGGAGACAAGGTCCTGTTCGGCAAGTACAGCGGCACGGAAGTCAAGGTCGAGGGAGAGGATCTTCTCGTGATGAGAGAGGAAGACCTCATGGCCGTGATCGAGAGCAAGTAAGCGAGGAGCTAAGACAATGGCAGCCAAAGAAGTCAGGTTCAGCGACGACGCCCGCCAGCGCATGGTCCGGGGTGTCAACGTTCTGGCCAACGCCGTCAAGGCGACCCTCGGCCCGAAGGGCCGCAACGCCGTGCTCGAGAAGAGCTTCGGCGCCCCCACCATCACCAAGGACGGCGTATCGGTCGCCAAAGAGATCGAGCTGAAGGACAAGTTCGAGAACATGGGCGCGCAGATGGTCAAGGAGGTCGCCTCCAACACCTCCGATGAGGCCGGCGACGGCACGACCACCGCGACGGTGCTCGCCCAGGCGATCATCCGCGAAGGCCTCAAGGCCATCTCCTCGGGCCGCAACCCGATGGACGTCAAGCGTGGAATCGACAAGG